>NZ_JAFBBV010000001.1:3708367-4017398 GCF_016907365.1 Oerskovia paurometabola
AGGAATCGCCGGGCCAGGGCCTGATCGGCTACCACGGTGCGCTGCTCCGCCTCTCCGAGGACTCCGTGGGCAGGGTCGGGTGACCCCGCCCCGACGACCTGGGGTGCCAGGTCTGCCGACGTCCCACCTCACCGCGAGCGTCACGGTCTGGTGCGCCCCTCCGACCTCGAGCCTGCCGGGCCAGGAGGCCTGGCTGTCGGCCGACGAGGCGTCCAAGGCGTCGAGGTTCCGCCGGGCGGTCGATCGCGACCGGTTCGTCACGGGACGGCTCCTGATCCGGGCCGTCCTCGGGGAGCGACTCCACCGGGCTCCCGAGGACGTCGACATCCGGCTCGGGGCGCGCAAGGGCGCGACGCCCGGCCGACCTTACGTCGACCCAGGGCCGTCGTTCTCGATCGCGCACGCCGGACCTTGGGTGCTCGTCGCCGTCGTCGATCCGGCGGCGGGGCCGTCTCTGCCCGGGACCGCTGCCACGGCGGTTCCGGGGGCCGGGCGGGACGTCGGGGCGGGGGTGGACGTCGGCGTGGACGTCGAGTCCACAGCCCCTGCGCGCGCCCACCTCACCGAGCTGCTCGACGCCGTCCCCCCGGGCGAGCGCCCGGCCCACGGATGGGACGCCGAGTCGTTCACCCGGTCCTGGGTCCGCCGCGAGGCCGTCCTCAAGGCGGTCGGCACAGGGCTCCTCGCACCGCGCGACGACCTCCTCCTGTCCCGCGCGGACCGGCCGGCCGGAGTCGTGCGCAGCGGAGGGCTTCTCCCCGCTCCCGGCCTTCTCGTCGTGCAGGACCTCGAGCTCCCGGTGGCGAGGCCGTCCCCCTCGGCAGACCAGGACGTCACCCTCGGCGGTCGGGAGCGTCACCCTCGGCGGTCCGGGACGTCACCGTCGGCGGACGGGAACCGGGGCGCAGGTGCGGGTGCGGACCGGGGCGCAGGCGCCGGCGAGGGCGCGACCTACCTCGCCGCCGTCGCGCTCCGCTCGGAGCGTGGCCCCGCCGCGCTCGGGAGCGTCCGGGTGGCCGACGGGGCCACGCTCCTCGCCCGGCACGGCGTCACCGCGCGGACCGTGCTCGACCTGCCCTGAACCCTGCGCTCAGCGCTCAGCGCTCCTTGCTCTCGCGCACGAGCAGCCACAGCAGGAACGGCGCACCGATCGCCGAGGTCACGACCCCCACCGGCAGGTCGACGGGCAGCGAACGTGCTCCGAGATCCGCAGCGAGCACCACGCACGCCCCCACGAGCCCTGCACCGAGAGGCGGCGGTCCCTGTGCCGCGAGCGCCCGCCACGCGATCTGGGGCGCGACGAACGCGACGAACGGGACGGGCCCGGCCGCCGCCGTCGCCGCAGCCGCCAGGACCACGGCCAGGGCGATCTGGAGCAGCTGAGCCGCCGCGCGCCGGACGCCCAGCCCCACGATCACGCGCGAGTCGAAGCGCAGGATCGCGAGCCACCGGGTCGAGAGCGCGCTGACCACGACGGTGACCGCGACGACCGCCGCGACGGGCCCCACGACCTCGAAGCTCGCGCGGTTGAGGCTCCCGGTCATCCAGATGAGGGCCGCGTTGAGGTCGGGCAGCTCGGCGCGCACCAGCATCCACGACGTGATCGCCGACGCCCCGGCGTTGACCCCGAGCCCGACGAGCACCAGACGGTACCCCTCGATCCCGCCGCGCCACGCGAGCAGGCACACGAGAGACGTCGCGACGAGCCCTCCGACGACCGCGACGACCGGCAGACCGGCCGTGACGAGGAGGCCGCTCACGGTCCCGGTGCCCGCCAGCACGATCGCCGCGACGGCTGCGGCCGTCGCACCCGCCGTGACCCCCAGGATGTCGGGGCTCGCGAGCGGGTTGCGGGCCACGGACTGCGTGATCGCCCCGGCTGCGCCCAGCGCGAAGCCCACGACGATCGCGGTCGCGGCCCGTGGCGCACGCAGGCCCAGGATCACGAACCTGTCGGCCGGGTCCCCGGCGCCGAGCAGGGTCCGCACCACGTCCCCCGCGGGCAGCACGTACTCGCCGACCATGATCGACGCGACGAGCAGGACGAGCAGCAGGACCACGAGCCCTGCCCCGACCAGCACCTGTCGACGGCTGCCAGGGTGGCGGCGCAGCGGCCGGAGGGCGCGTCGGAGCGTGAGGCGCCGTCCCGTGGGGGCCGGGTCGTCGGTGCCGGGCCGGTGGCCTCCCCGGGCCGGCTCTGTCGGCTCGTCGGTCGGCCTGCTCCCCGGGGCGTTCCCCGGCAGGGTGGTGGTCACGATCGGTCTCCCAGGTAGCCACGGGCGAGGACGACGAACAACGGCGCACCGACGAGCGCGATGACGATGCCGACCTGGATCTCCGAGGTCGCGGGGGCGAGGCGCCCGACGACGTCGGCTCCCAGGACCAGGACGGCCCCGCACAGCCCGGCGACCGGGACGCGCCACGCGGGTCCCCCGAGGCCGAGCCGCGTCGCGGCGTGCGCGGCCGCGAGGCCGACGAACGCGATCGACCCGCACGCGGCCGTCGCGGCCCCGGCCAGCAGCGTGACGGCCAGCAGCCCCACGGCCCGGTCTCGCACGACGTGCCGTCCGAGGGCCACACCGAGCTGGTCGCCCATCTCGAGCGCCCCGAGGGTCGGCGCGTTGACGACCGCGAGCAGCAGCCCGAGCAGGAGGAACGGGGCGACGGTCCAGATGACCTCGGGCCCGCGGCCCACGAGCGACCCGATGCTCCAGAACCGGAAGACGTCCATGGTCGTGCGGTCGAGCAGCAGGACGCCCGACGTGATCGACGCGAGCAGCGCCGTGACGACCGACCCCGTCAGGACGAGCGTGACGCCCGGCGCGAGCACGCGGATGCGCTGCGAGAGCACCACGACGATCCCCCCGGCGCACAGCGCGCCGACGAGCGCGAAGCCGACTGCCCCCGACGGGCTCGTGACACCCGCGTGGATCGCGAGCACCACGGCGCACGCCGCGCCCGACGTCACCCCGAGCAGTCCGGGGTCGGCCAGCGGGTTGCGGGTGTGCGCCTGCGTGAGCGCACCGGCCACGCCGAGCGCGACCCCGACGAGCAGCCCCAGGATCGTGCGCGGCACGCGCATGTCCCACACGACGGCCGAGGCCTCGCTCGTGCCCGGCTCGCGCAGCACCGCGAGCACGTCGGGCAACGGCACGGGCTGCGACCCGAACGCGATGCTCGCGGCCACCGCGACCAGCAGCGCGAGCGCGAGCGCGGCGCCCCCCAGGGGCACCCGGCTCCCAAGCCGTCGCACCGTGCGGACCGCGACGACCGGGGTGTCCGTGCCGCTCACGACGCGGTTCCTGCCGTGACGCCCTCGAGCCGCCGCAGGTCCGCGGCGACGATCTCGCGCGACCACACCCACCGTTCCTCGGCGGTGGGACGTGCGACCTGGTCGGCGTACGTGCCCGCCGCGACGGCCGTCAGCGCGACCCGCAGCGCCTCGACGACCTCCGGGGCGCGGTCGCCCACGAAGAAGTGCCCGCCCTCGACGACCCGCCGTCGGACGCCCGCCCGGGCGCGCTCCGCCCACGGCGCGACGGCCTCGGGGGGCGACGCGACGTCGTCGGACCCGGCGAGCAGCAGGAGCGGCACCGTGATCTCCACGGGTTCCCCCGCCCCGGCGGTCCCGAGCGAGTCGTGGACCGCGAGGTCCGCGCGCAGGACCCGCGCGTGCAGCGCGAAGAACTCGGCGTCGGCGAGCAGCTCGGGCGGCGTGCCGCCCAGCGCGGTGATCCACGCCCGCAGCGCGGAGTCGTCGCGCGCGGTGAGCCGCCCCGGCCCGACGACGTCGCTCCCGTCCCCGTCCCGGCCGCCGGACCGCGGCAGGTCGGCACGTGCCGCGCGACCCGAGACCACGAGCAGGTCCGGGGCCCGCCCCGGCCCGAGGCCGGCCGCGACGCGTACGGCGACCGACGCTCCGAGGCTGTGCCCGAGCAGGACCGTCGGGACGTCGTCGGCGAGGAGCGCCCGCACGGGACCTGCGACGTCCGCGAGGAGGTCGGTCATGGTCTGCACGGGAGGCTCTGCGAACCGGGTCTCGCGGCCCGGGTACTGCACGGCGACGACCTCGGGGGCCGAGGCGAACGGCGCCGACGACCCCCTGGGGCTCCCAGGGTCCCCGCCGACCACCCGGTCGAGGGTGAGGACGAGCCGCCGGTAGTAGCTCGCGGCACCGCCCGCGTGCGGGCACACCACGACGCGCCACGTCGCCCCCGGGGGCGAGGCCAGGACGCGCAGCGCCGGGTGGTCGCGGCGCGGTGCGGGATTCGCCACGTCAGTCACGAGGGGACTCGTCGACCTCGGACGCGGGGCCGGTCTCGTCGGTGTCGTCGTCGTGGTGGTCGTGGTCCGCGACGCCCTTGCGCCAGTACCCGTCGACGTCGAAGTTGTCGCGGCCCAGCCCCACCTCGTTCTTGAGGTAGCGGCGCAGCGGCTTGATCGAGAGCGACTCCCCCGCGACCCACACGAACCCGTTGCCGGGCGGCAGCTCGGTGCCGCGCACCGCGTCGGCGAGCAGCGCCGTCGTGCCCGGTGCGCGGTCCTCGCGGAAGAGCCACGTGACGTCGACGGCCGCGGCCGACGCGAGCGGCAGCACGTCGCCCTCGTCCTGGACCTCGACGAAGACCGTGACGGGAACCTCGGGGCGCAGCTCTTCGAGCCAGCGCGCAGCCGCGGGCAGGGCCGTCTCGTCGATCGCGAAGACGTACCAGTCGAACACGTCGTTCACCAGGAACGAGCCGCGCGGGCCCAGGACACCGACCAGGTCGCCGACCTGGGCCCGCCCCGCCCACCTCCCGGCGATCCCGTGCTCGTGCACCACGAGGTCGATGTCGAGCGTGCGGGCCTCCCGGTCGAAGGACCGCACCGTGTAGTCGCGGCTCGTGAGGTGGCGGCCGCCGACCCAGCGGTCGTCGACCACCTGCGGCATCTCCGGGGTGCCGCCGGGCTCGGTCGGCAGGAAGATCTTGACGTGGTCCTCGGGGGCCGCGGTCACGAAGTCCGCGAGGTCCTCGCCCGTGAGGCGAACCCGGACCATGCGTGCCGCGATCTGCTCGACGGCCGAGACCGTCAGCAGCCGGGGGCGGAGCGGGTGGGTCAGGAGGGTCACCTGCTCGACGGGGTCCGCCGTGGCCTGCTCGGTCGTGTCGAGCCTGTTCGTGGTGCTGGTCATGCGTTCTCTCCTCGGGTGGTGCCGACGATCGCGTCGACAGGCTGGGGGGAAGGTTCGGGGTGGTCGAGGACCGGGTCGGGCTCGGTGACCGCGCGGCGCAGCCCGGGGACCGCGAGCGCGACGAGGCCCGTGGCGACGGCCGCGAGCGCCCCGCCCACGGCGATCGCACCGCCCGCGCCGAGGGCCCGTGCGACGAGGGTCAGCAGCGGGCCGCCGAGCGCGTCGCCCGCGGTGCCCTGCGCGGTCCACAGCGCGCTCACGCGGCCCCGCAGGTGGTCGGGTGTGCGCTCGTAGAGCAGCGTGAACCGCAGGATCTCGCCCAGGACGTCGCCCGCGCCGACCAGGGTCATGGCGACGACCGCGAGCACGACCGACTGCGACAGGCCGAGCATCGCGACCCCGGCACCCGAGGCCGCGAACACGATCAGCAGGACGCGGCCCGTGCGCCGGACGCGCCCGGTCCACCCGCTCGTGAGCGTCGCGACGAGCGCGCCGACGGCCGGCGCGCTGAAGAGCAGTCCCACGACCTCCGACCCGGCGCCGAGCTGCTTGTCGACCAGCTCGGGGATCAGGACGTGCGGGGACGCGAACAGGATCTGGACGAAGCCCAGCAGGATGATGCCGCCGATCACGCGGTCGGTCGCGACGAAGCGCAGCCCCTCGACCAGGTCGTCCCACGGCCGCGGCGCTCGGCCGTCGGGCACGCCGGGCACGCCGGGCTCTGCCTCCCCGCCGCCCGGCGGCAAGGACGGGAGGCGCACCAGGAAGCCCAGGCTCACGACGCTCGCCACGACCACGACCCCGAACACGAGGCTCGACCCGCCGTGCGCGATCGCGATCCCCGCGACGAGCGGGGACACCACCGCGCCCAGGTCGAGCGAGATCGCCTGGAGCGCCGCGACCGCGGGAAGCTGGCCGCGCGGCACGAGCGACGGCACCGCGGCCGCGAGCGCGACCACGCTGAAGCCGCCCGCCAGGCCGTCCCACGCCGCGACGACGTAGATCGCCGTGAGCGAGGGCGACTCCGCGAGCGAGTTCACGAGCAGCGCGACGAAGCCCACGATCGCGGCCGAGCGCGACCACAGGATGACGCGGCGCCGGTCAATGCGGTCGGCGACGACGCCCGCGACGAGGGTCCCCGCGAACGCCGCGACGCCCAGGGTCGTGTTGACGCCCGCGACGTGCAGGGACGTACCCGTGAGGGCGTAGACCTGCACAGGCAGCGCCACGACGAGCATGCCGAGCCCCAGCAGGGACACGACGCGCCCGGCGAAGAGCAGGCGGAAGCTACGGCTCGCGCGCAGCGGGGTCAGGTCCAGGGCGAGCGCGGAGAGGAAGGCCGGGGCGCTCACGTCGCCGTCGTCGAGGTCCGGGGCCCCGAGGGAGCGGAGGCGTCGAGCGCGCGACGCAGGCTCGCGGGGCGCAGGTCCGTCCAGTGCGCGTCGACGTACGCGAGCGCGACCGCCCGCGTCGACGCTCCCAGCACGACGTCCCACCCGGGCGGCACGGCCGCGAACTCGGGCCACAGGGAGTGCTGCTGCTCGTCGTTGACGAGCACCAGGAAGGTGCCCTCGGAGTCGTCGAAGGGGTTCATGGGTCAGTGCCTCTCGTCGGTGCTGGGTCGGGTGGCCGCAGGGGCCTGGGTGAGGTGGCGGGCGAGGACCGGGCCGAGCTGGCCGATCGCCGCGGGCGACACCATGTCGTGGTGGCCCGCGAGGACCGCGTGCTGGGTCACGGTGCCGGTCACGTGCGGGGCCCAGGCGTCGCGCTGGGCCGTGAGGTCGTGGCGGTCGGCACCCTCCTGCGCCGTGAACAGCAGCAGGTCTCCGCGGAACGGCGTGTAGCGGGCCTGGACCATGAGGTCGCACGAGTACAGGTACGTGTCGACGACGGCGGCGAGCCCGTCCTCGTCGAGGTCGCCCCACGCGCCGGGCGCGTCGGCCAGGACGTCGAGGACGTCGTCTCGCGTGGGCGCGGAGAACAGGTCGGGGTCGGCGCCGCCCGCGGCGAGCAGCGACCGCAGGGCGTCGACCTCGGCGTCCCCCGCCGACGGCGACGAGCTCCCCGGCCGAGGGTCCCCGTCCGGCCCGACGGCGCCGCCCACCCCCGGCCCGACGGCCTCGGCGTCGAGCATCGTCAGGCTCTCGACCACGTCCCCGGCCTCCTGCAGGCGGGTCGCCACGAGGTGAGCCAGGTGGGCACCGAACGAGTAGCCGAGCAGGTGGTAAGGCCCGCGCGGCGCCACCTCGCGCACCGCCCGGACCGTCTGCTCGGCGAGGTCGACGAGCGAGGAGGGGGCACCGTCGGGCCCGGCGAGACGCGGCGACTGGAGCGCGTGCACCGCCGTCCCGGCCGGGACGTGCGGGACGAGCGAGGCGAAGGACCACCCGAGGCCGCCCGCCGGGGCGAGGCAGAAGAGGGGTGCCGCCTCGCTGCCGGGTGAGGGGGCGCGCAGCGTGAGCGTGCCGGCGAACGGGGCGGTCTCCGGGGCGTCCCAGTGCGCGACGATCGCCTCGACCGTCGGGGCGGTGACGAGGACGCCGACGCCGAGCGGGCGCCCCAGTCGCGTGCGGACCATCGAGACCGCACGCATCGCCAGGAGCGAGTGGCCCCCCGCGGCGTAGAAGTCGTCGTCGGCGCCGAAGGTCGTCACACCCAGGACCTCGGCGAAGATCGCGCACAGCTCGCGCTCGAGGTCGGTCCGGGGCTCGCGCCCGCCCGCGCGCGTGAGGTCGGGAGCGGGCAGGCGCCGGACGTCGAGCTTGGCGTGCGGCGTCAGCGGCAGCTCGTCGAGCGGGACGAGGGCCGAGGGGACCAGGTGGTCGGGAACCGTTCGGCGCACGGTCCGCAGGACGTCCGCCAGGATCGTGTCACCGGCAGAGGTCTCGGCACCGGCGGCGAGCACCACGTAGCCCACGAGGACGTGCCCGCCCCCGGCGCCCCGGCGCGCGACCACCGCGCACTGCGCGACGCGCGGGTCGCGTGCCAGCACGGCCTGCGACTCCCCCGGCTCGACGCGGTAGCCGCGGATCTTGACCTGGCCGTCGCTGCGGCCCAGGAAGTCGAGCTGCCCGTCGGGCCTGCGGCGCACCACGTCGCCCGTGCGGTACATGCGCGCGCCCGGCGTACCGAAGGGGTCCGCGACGAACCGCTCGGCGCTCAGACCGGGCTCCCCGTGGTACCCGCGGGCCAGCCCGATCCCGCTCACGTACAGCTCGCCCGGCGTGCCGTCCGGCACGGGCGCGAGCCCCGAGTCCAGGACGTACACCGACGTGTTGGCGATGGGACGCCCGACGGTCGGGCGCCGGCTCTCGTCGGTGCCGCCGCCGAGCGTGTTGATCGTGTACTCGGTGGGGCCGTACAGGTTGTAGCCGCGCGTCCCCGGGGTGGCGACGATCGCGTCCCACACCTCCGCGCCCACCGCCTCGCCTCCCAGCAGCACGAGGCTCGGGCGGTACCGGCCCTCGTCGAGCAGCCCCTCCGCGAGGAGCGCCGAGCACACCGAGGGCGTCACGTTGACGACGTCGATCCGTTCCGCCGCGCAGTACGTCGCCATGGCGTGCGGGTCGCGTCGCACGGCCTCGTCGAGCAGGTGCACCTCGTGGCCGTCGACGAGCCACAGCAGCTCCTCCCACGACATGTCGAACGCGAACGAGACCGTGTGCGCGACCCGGACCGGCTCTTCGCGGAGCGCGGCCGGGCGGGAGGCGACGAGCGGCTCGAAGATCTCCGCCCGGTGGTTGCGCAGCATGTTGACCAGCCCGCCGTGCTCGATCGCCACCCCCTTGGGCGCGCCCGTCGAGCCGGACGTGTACATGACGTACGCGAGGCGGTCGTGGCGGTAGGCGGGCCACGGGTCGTCACCGCGGGCCGGGGTCGCGTCACCCTCGGGGGACGCGTGCGTCACCGTCGGCACGACCGCGCGGCCAGCGAGCGCCGGCCCCACGAGCCCACCGAACGACTCGTCCAGCACCACGGCGCGGGCACCGGCCGCCTCGACGATCGCGCACAACCTCTCGGCCGGGTGCGCGGCGTCGAGCGGCACGTACGCCGCCCCGGCCCGCAGCGTCGCGAACAGGGCGACGACGAAGTCGATCCCGCGCGGCACCGCGAGCGCCACGACGTCCTCCGGCCCGGTACCGGCCGCGACCAGCGCGCGCGCGAGCGTGTCGACACGCGACCCCAGAGCGGCGAACGTCACCGAGTCGGTGCCGTGGACAAGCGCGGTGCGCCGCGGGTGGGCCGCGACGGCCCGGTAGAGCAGGTCGAGGAGCGAGTCGTCGCCCACGTCCTGCGCTGCGCGGACCCCGCGTGACAGGAGGAGGGGCGCGACGTCGTCGGGCACCGCGGCGACCCGGGCGACCGGCGCGCCCGGCTCCCCCACCGCGCGGCGCAGGACCGCCTCGACCTGGTCGAGCAGGGCGCTCGCCCGGGTGGCGTCCACGACGTCGGAACGGTGCGACAGGATCAGCCGGTACGGCTGCCCGGGGTGCACCACGAACGTCAGCGGGTAGTGCGTGGCGTCGCCGCCCTCGACGTCCTCGAGGCCCACGGACGCGCTGAGGCGGTCGAGCTCGGCGTCGTCCTCGGGCGTGTTGCGCATGACGTAGAGCGTGTCGAACAGCGTCCCGACGCCCGCCCGGCGCTGGAGCTCGCCCAGGCTCACGTGGTGGTGGTCCATGAGCTCGGCCTGCTCGGACTGGAAGCGGCGCACCAGGTCGCGGAACGGCTCGCCGGGGCGCGTCGCGAGGCGCACGGGCACGGTGTTGAGGAACAGCCCGACCATGTCCTCGACCCCCGCGAGCGCAGGCGGGCGACCCGAGACGGTGCTGCCGAACACGATGTCGTCGCGCCCCGTGACCGATCGCAGCGCGAGCGCCCACGCGGCCGAGTAGACCGTGCTGACCGACACCGCGCACGTGCGCGCGAGGGCGAGCACGGCGAGGGAGAGGGTCGGGTCGAGGTCCCGTTCGACGACGTCGGGCATCGACGCCCGACGGCGCGGGTCCGGCGGCGCGACGAGCGTCCCCTCCGCGAGGCCCGACAGCGAGACGTCCCACGCGCCCGCCGCCGCGTCGTCGTCCTGCGCCGCGACCCACGCGAGGTAGTCGCGGAACTGCGGGGCGGGCGGCAGGCTCGTGTCCTCACCGCCCGCGGCGTAGTGCCGCAGGAGCTCGGTCACGAGCAGCGCGTCGGACCAGCCGTCGAGCAGGATGTGATGGTTCGTCACGACGAGCGCGGCCCCCTGCTCGCCGAGCCGCACGAGCACGAAGCGGATGAGCGGCGGGCGGTCCATCGTGAAGCGGCGCTGGCGCTCGTCGTACTGGAGCCGGTCGAGGGCGTCGGCGCGCGCGGCGACCCCGAGGTCGGAGAGGTCCTGGACACGCCACGGGACCGTGACCGCGGTCGGCACGAACTGCACCGGGCGCGCGAAGCGCTCGTGCGCGAAGCCCGCTCGCAGGACCGCGTGGCGCCGCAGGAGCGACTCGCACGCCCGCTGCATGGCCTGCTCGTCGACGCCGCCCGGGAACCGGTAGGTCGACTGCATGGTGTAGACGTCGAGGCCCGTGTCCTCCGAGACCGCGTGGAAGAGCAGGCCCTCCTGGAGCGGGGCCAGGGGCAGCACCTCGGCGATCGTGGGAGCGGGGGCCGTGCGCTCGTCGGTCGTGGTCATGTCAGGTTCCTCATCAGGTCGTCGAGGTCGCCGAGCTCGCCCGCGGACAGCGCGAGGAGCGGGGAGACGTGCGGGGAGCTGTCAGGACCAGCGAGGTCCCGAGGGCTCGCTGGTCCTGACACGTCGGCGGTGGGGACGGCGGCGGGGCGGGCCCGCAGCGCGAGCGCGGCCGGGGTCGGCGCCGCGAACACCGACCGCGGGTCGACCGTCCAGCCCCGCGCGCGGAGCATCGTCGTGACCTTCATCGCGACGATCGAGTCGCCGCCCAGCGCGAAGAAGTTGTCGTCGTCGGCCACCCGCCGCACGCCCAGGGCCTCGGCGAAGATCTCGCGCACGACGAGGACCGGTGGGGCGACGGGCGCGCCCTCCGGCGCGTCCACCGTGGAGCCCTCGGCCCCGAGCGGCCCCGCCGACGCGCGCTCGCGCAACGCCGGGTACCGCTCCGCGAGCCCGGCCAGCACGTCCTCGACCGGCGTCGACGGGGCGTCGGCCAGCAGCCCGAGCACCTCGACGACGGCCGCGAGCGCCGCGCCCGCCCGCTCGGCGGGCACCGACGCCAGGTGGTCGAGCTGCACGACCAGCCCCTCGGACGCGTCGACGGTCAGCGCGAGCGGGTACTGCGTGCGGTCGTCGCCCTGGACGTCGGTGATCCGCAGCCCGGCCCCGGCGCCCGGCTGGGCGTCGGCGTCGCGCGGGTAGTTCTCGACCACGAGCAGCGTGTCGAACAGCTCGCCGACCGCGAGCGCGCGCTGCACGTCCGCGAGCGCGACGTGGTCGACGTCGCGCAGGCGCGCCTGCCGCTCGTGGACCGAGCGGACCAGGTCCGCGAGGGTCCCGGTCGTGCTGTCCTCCGGCCCCCCGACCGCGATCCGCACGGGCACCGTGTTGACGAACATCCCGAGCACCTCGTGCGCGCCCTCGATCTCCGCGGGCCGCCCGGCGACGGTCGTCCCCGTGAGGACGTCGCGCTCCCCCGTGAGGGCCGCGAGCACGAGCCCCCAGGCCGAGGTCACGACGTCGGCCGTCGTGACCTGCGCGGCGCGTGCGGCGGCGACGAGCCGCGCGCCCAGGCCCTCGGGGGCCGCGTGCAGCACGGCCGGCCGCTCGCCCGTGTCCTCGGGCTCGGCCACCCGGACGGGCCGTGCCCCGGCGAGGGCGTCTCGCCACACCGCGACCGCGCCGGCGTCGCGCCGCGCGAGGCGCCGCGAGAGCTGCCACGCGGTGCTCGGCGTCGGCGGGACGAGCCCGGTCGGGCGCGTCGTCGGTCCGCTGCCCGACGGCGTCGCTCCCGCGGGTGCACCGACGCGCCGCACGTACGCCCCCAGCAGGAGGTCGACGAGGAACGGCACCGACCAGCCGTCGAGCAGCACGTGGTGGTTGGTCACGACGAGCCGGTGCCGGGCACCCTCGTGGGAACCGACCCGGACGACGACGAGCCGCAGCAGCGGCGGGCGCGCGAGGTCGAAGGGCCGGTCGAGCTCGTCGGCCACGATCTCGTCGAGCGCGCGGCGCACGGCGTCGGGGTGAGCGACGTCGTCGGGCAGCGTGACCTCGCGCAGCGGGACCTCGGTGACGTCCGTGACGACCAGGCCCACGTCCTGCGGGCCGCGGGCCGCGACCGCGAGGCGGAGCTGCGGGTGGGCCGCGAGGACGTCGGCCGCGGCGACGCGCAGCGCGGCGACGTCGAGCGGGCCGTCGAGGCCCACGTCGATCGCGCTCGAGTACCGGTCGACCGGTGCTTCCAGGGCGTGCAGGACCATGCCGCGCTGCACGGGCGTGAGCGGCCAGGGAGCCCCCGTCGGGAGCGTCGTCGCCGCGCCCTCTGCGGGGTCGGCCTCGGCGACGGCCCCGCGGACGAGCCCGCGCAGCCGCCCGAGCCACGCCTCGACCAGCACCTCGCCCACCGGGCCTGCGCTCTCGCCGACGGTGACCGGCGTGCCCGCCGACGGTGACGCCGCACCGCGCCCGGACACCGCGGGGGCCAGGAGCCAGCGCGCCACGAGCTCGGGCCCGTCAGCGCCGTCGGCCACGTACGCGTTGAGCTCGACCGGGTGCGACAGCGGCAGGTCGGCGTGCAGGTCGAGCGCGGACTCGACGTGCGCGGCGTCGGCCGCACCGCCCCAGTCGTCGGCGCTCTCCGTCTCACGCCCCAGGTAGTTCACGAGGACCTGCGGCGGGCAGGCCGCCGCCGCGTCGCGCAACGCCGCCGACGTGCCCGGCGCCAGGTGTCGCAGCAGGCCGTACGCCCGCCCGTCTCCCGGGATCGCCGCGGCCTGACGGGCCGTGGCCCGCAGGTGCGCGGTCGGCGTGACGCCCGGCGCGGCGTGCAGGCGCAGCGGCCAGGTCGTCGTGAACCAGCCGAGCGTGCGCGACAGGTCCGGGCCCTCGCCGTCGAGGCGTCGCCCGTGCCCCTCGGTCTCGACCACGAGGTCCCGGCCGCCTCGCGCCGAACCCGCCGCCGCGTCGGCGGCTGCCGCGTCGACAGCCGACACGTCCGCCGCCGCGAGCGACAGCGCCGCGAGCAGCACGTGGTCCGTGCGGTGCTCGGGGGCCAGGCCGAGCAGGAGCCGGGTGTCGTCCGCACCGAGACGTACGACGACCTCACGAGCGCTGGACACCGTGTCGCGCGCCCGGTCGAGCGGTCGAGCCGTCAGCAAGACGGCCTCGCCCGAGTGCACGTCGACCCACGCGGGCAGCTCGCCCGCACGGTCCGCGGCCTCGTGCTGCATGGCCGTCGCCGCGGCGCGCAGGCTCGCCGACGCGGGAGGAAGGACACCGCCCGCCGCAAGCGTCCGCAGGTCGTCCACGAGGATGCGCCACGACACCGCGTCGACCGCGACGTGGTGCGCCACGAGCGCGAGCTCGCGCGCCCCCCGCTCCCAGACCGCGCGGAGCACGCGGCCCGTCGCCGGGTCGATCTCGGCGGCTGCGGCGCGCAACGCCTCGTCGAGCCCGTCGTCGGTCACGCGCAGCACGTCGCCCGTCCCGGCCACGACGGCGGGCGCGGTCGCGTCGAGGACGTGCGCGGCGCCGTCGTGCACCACGAGTCGCAGTGCGCCGTGGGCCTCCACCAGGGCCGCGAGCGCCGCCCGCAGCACGCCCTCGGTGAGGTCTGGAGGAGTCCGCAGGACACGCACCTGGACGAACCCGCCGTGATCGCCCCCGGTCTCCAGGAGCCACGCGAGCGCGGGGGTGAGAGACAGGTCGCCCGACTCGGTGACCGCTGCGGTGCGGGCCGTCGGTCGCGCGGGCGCGGGTGCGACCTCGGTCGCTGCGCCTGCGATCCCCGCCGCGTCGCGGCCCGCGAAGACCGCCCCGACCGTCACGACCAGCCCCCGACCACGCAGCGCCCCGACGAGCTGCATCGCGCTGATGCTGTCGCCGCCCGCGGCGAAGAAGTCGGTCGCCGGTCCGACGTCGAGGCCCAGGACGCGGGCGATCTCGGCACGGACACGCTCGGTGCGCTCGTCCGCCAGGGGGTCGCCCGGCCAGACGGCGGTGCTCACCCGCGCGCTCGCGTCCCACTGGGCGTGGGTGCGGGGCTCGGCCCGGGGTGCGGGACGCGACCCGGCGCGGGCCTCGGCGGGGGCCGGCCGCGGGACCCGCACCTCGCCGACGAGGGCGTGGGCGCTCGGGAGGGTGCCGCCGCGGGCCAGGTGCTCGACCGCTGCGGTGAGCGCCGCCGGAAGGACGGCGCTCACGGCCGGGTCGAGCGTGCCGGGACGCTCCTCGATCTCGATCGCGAGACCACCGTCCGCGGAGGGCAGGACCGTGACGGTCACGGGGTAGTGCGTCGCGTCGTGACCACCGGTGGGGACGACGTCGACGGGCCGGTCGACGGGCCGAGGGTGACGCCCTTGCCCGCCGACGGTGACCGCAGCGGTCCCGCGCGGGTAGCTCTCGACGACCACGAGGGAGTCGAACAGCGCATGACCGGCGATCCGCGCGATCGACGGCAGGCCCACGTGATGGGCGTCGAGCAGCCGAGCCTGACGCGCCTGGACGTCCTGGAGCAGCGCGTCGGCGGTGAGGTGCGTCCCCGCCGGGACACGGACGGGCGACGAGCTCACGAACATCCCGATGATGCGGTCCGCTCCGTCCAGGGCGGTCGGGCGTCCGGCGACCGTCGAGCCCACGACGGCCTCGGAACGCCCCGTCAGTGCTGCGACGACGAGGCCCCATGCCGTCTGGACGACGGTCGCGGGCGTGACCTCGGCGCGACGAGCAGCCTCCCGCAGTCCGTCGCCTCCCGTGGGGAGCGTCGTGACGACGCGTGCGTCACCGTCGGCGGGCGAGACAGTCGCCGTCGGCGCGGGGGCGGGCAGCACACCCAGCAGCGACGGCTCCTCGAACCCGTCGAGCTCCGCCCGCCACAGGGCCTCGACCTCGGCACGGGTGGACTCCGCGTCGCGCAGCCACGTCAGGTAGTCACGGAAGGTCGGCTCGCTCGTCTCCGCGCGGCCCGCCCGGGCGGCCGCCGTCCCGTCCGACGCAGCGTCCGACGTGAGAGCCTTCCGCAGATCGGCCGCCAGGAGCGGCACCGACCAGCCGTCGGTCAGCAGGTGGTGCATCGCGAGGACGAGCACGTGCTCGTCCTCGCCCGTCCGCACGACCGCGCCCGACACGAGCGGTGCCGACGACAGGTCGCCCAGCCGCGAACGCTCGGTGAGGTCCACCTCGTCGAGCAGTGCGGCCAGCGCCGCACGGTCGAGCCCCCGCGCGTCGCGCGCGGAGACCGGCACCACGACGACGTCGGGCACGAAGAACACCGGCGCGGGCAGGTCGAGCTGGAGCACCCCGCCGCGCAGGTTCGGGTGGCGGCGCACGAGCGCCTGCACGGCGTCCGCGACCCGCGCGGTCCCGTCGTCGCCGAGCCCGGTCACGGTGAACCGGGTCGTGGTGCGGTAGGCGTCGGCCGCGTCGCGCGCGCCTTCGGCGACCATGCCGAGCTGGGTCGGGGTCAGGGGCAGCACGTCGACGACGCGCGTCGCGCCCGGTACCCCCGCGCGCACGTGCTCGTCGAACGCGGCGGACTGCACGCGGGTCAGTGCCACGAGCACGTCGGCGGCGCCACCCGCACCCGCCCCGGCGCCCGAGGCGACGGACCCTCCCGCGCTCGCGGCGTCGTCGGGCCGGGCGCGCCGCGCCATCTCGCGCGGCGTGCGCGCCGCGAACAGGTCCGCGGGCGAGAGGACGAGCCGCTCGCGGCGCAGCGCGGCGATGAGCTGGAGCGCGTCGATGCTGTCGCCGCCCGCGGCGAAGAAGCTCTCGTCGAGGCCCACACCGTCCCCGCCCAGGACGCGCGCGGCGGCCGCGTGGACCTGGGCCTCCAGGGGCGTCGGCTCGGCAGCGGGGCGCCCGGCGGGCGCGGGGCCGCCGGTCCCACCACCGGACGTCCGCGACCCGTGCCACTCGGGCGCGGGCAGCGCACGGCGGTCGAGCTTGCCGTGACGCGTCAGCGGAAGGGCGTCGAGCACGACGAACGCGGTCGGGACGAGGTGCCGCGCGAGACGCTCGGCCGCCGCGGCCCGCAGAACGTCCGGGTCGAGCCCGGCTCCCGTCACGTACGCCACCAGCCGAGCACCCCAGCGCGGGTGCTCGGCGAGCACGACCGCGGCCTCCGCCACACCCTCGAGCGCGACGAGCGCCTGCTCCACCTCGCCCGGCTCGATCCGGAACCCGTGCAGCGAGATCTGGTCGTCGTTGCGCCCCAGCAGGCTCAGGGTGCCGTCCTCGGCGCGGCGCGCGAGGTCGCCCGTGCGGTACATGCGCTCCCCCGGGTCCCCGCCGGGACGGGCGACGAAGCGGCTCGCGGTCAGCCCGGCGCGCCCCAGGTACGCCTCGGCGAGCTGCGGCCCCGCGAGATACAGCTCGCCCACGGTGCCTGCGGGGACCTCGCGCAGCGCGGCGTCGAGCACCACGGCCTGCGTGCGTCCCACGGGCCGCCCGACGACCGGCTCGACCGTGTCCGCGACGTCCGCCGCGAGGGCGTCGACGGTCGCCTCAGTCGGCCCGTACAGGTTGACGACGCGCGCGCCCGTGGGCGCCGCGAGCGCGCGCATCCGCGTCCACAGCGCCGGTCCGAACGCCTCGCCGCCCACGACGCATATCCTCGGCAGGCGCGCCCACTCGGCGCCCGCGAGCAGCGCACCCCAGACCGTCGGCGTGAAGTCGAGGTAGTCGATCCCGTGCTCGGTCGCGTAGTCGCGCAGCGCGACCGGGTCGAGGAACACGTCCTCGTCGAGCACGTGCAGCTCGTGCCCCGCGGCGAGCGCGAGGAACGCGTCGTAGTGCGCGTCGAACGAGAACGCCGCGGTGTGCGCGACGCGCAGGCGCTCGCCCGGCGGGTAGAGCTCGGTGCGGTGCCGCTCGAGCAGGTGCGCGAGCGCGTCCTGCCCCACGGCCACCCCCTTGGGCTCGCCCGTCGAGCCCGACGTGAAGATGATGCTGCCGACGCACGCGCGCAGGGTGGCGTCGTCGGGGGCGGGCGGCAGCTCGGGCCCGACGGCGGCGCTCGCCCCGGCTGCGTCCGCCGCGCTGCGGGCGGGCACGGGAACGTGCGCGTCGTCGAGGGGGCGCGGGCCGGCCTCGTCCCACAGGAGCCGTGCGCCGCTGATCCGCAGGACGTGCGCCCGGCGCTCGGGGGCCCCGTGCGGCAAGGGGGTCACGGCCAGGCCGCGGCGGAGGGCCGCGAGGATCACGTGCACGATCCGTTCGTCGCGCGGCAGGTCGATCGCGAGCGCGTCGCCCGGCCGGGCCCCGCACGCCGTGAGGCGACGCTCGGCGCGCGTGACCGCCAGGTCGAGCTCGGCGAACGTCCACCGTCGGTCCCCGACGACGAGCGCGCCCGCGTCCGGGTGACGGGCGATCGAGCCGGCGAGGACCTCGGTCACGAGGGCGGGGCGGCGGGTCGACGCGGGGGCCGTCCCCGCCGTGCCCGCGGCGTCGGCACGCCGCGGGACCAGGTCGAGGCTCGCGACCCGTGCCCCCGGGTTCGTGGCGATCGCGAGCAGGATCCGCTCGAACGTCGCGAGGAGAGCGTCGGCGGCCGACGTCGTGAAGGCGGCCGTGTGCGCGTCGAGCGCGAGGTCCCATGTGTCGGGTCCGGCGTCGACCGCGAGCGCGAGGGGGAAGTGGGTGGCGTCGTGGGTCGCGAGCACGCGCAGGTGCACGGGGGCGAGGCCGACGACCGTCGGCGCGACCACTCCTGCGCCGGGCGCCTGCTCGAACGACACGAGCGTCGTCGCGACGGGCGTCTCGGTCCCGGCCGCCGTCTGGATGCCGCGCAGCCCGACGTGCTGGTGGTCCCACGAGGCGTTCCACCGGCGGGCGTGGTCGGCGACGGCCTCACCGAGGGTCGCGGCGGCGTCGGCGTCGACCCGGGCCACGACCGACTCGGTGAGCATCCCGACGATCTCGTCGGCGTGCGAGACCTCGGGGCTGCGCAGGGCGACCGGGACGGCGAAGGTCGCGCAGGTCGACCCGGCGTGGGCCGCGACGGTCAGGCCCCAGGCGGTGCGCACGAGCGTGGCCGAGGTGACGCCCTGGGCGCGGGCTCCCGCGCGGATCGCCTCGACGGTGGTCGGGTCGAGGGTCCGGTGGGTCGTGGACGCGTCCACGGGGGTTCGGTCCGTCGTCGTCCACGCGGCGGCCACGGGCCACCCGGAGGGTTCCACGTCGGCGAGGGCATCGCGCCAGTGGGCACGTGCTGCCTCGGCGTCCTGCCGTCCCAACCACACGAGGTGGTCGACGAACCGGCCTCGGGCGGGGGCGAGGGCGTCGCCCTCGGCGGAGAGCTCGGCCCCGTAGAGCCGCGCGACCTCGCGCACGAGCAACGGCATGGACCAGCCGTCGAGCACCAGGTGGTGGCTCGTGACGACCAGCACGTGGTGCTCGGCACCCAGCACCACGACCCCGAACCGCACCAGCGGCGGGTCGGCCGGGTCGAACGGCAGCGACCGCTCGGACGCGGCCGCGGCACGGGTCGCGTCCTGCAAGGCCCGGTCGGCTCCGCGAGCCGCACCGGCACCGCCCGCCGCGCCGGCCCCGGCGGAGCCCGGGACGTCCGCGTCGTACCAGACGACCTCGGCCGTGGCCTGGCTGGGGACGAACTGGACCGGGTCCAGGTCGTCGTCGACCGCGAAGCCCGCGCGCAGGTTCGGGTGGGCCACGAGGAGCGCGTCGAGGCTGCGTTCGAGGGCGGGGCCGTCGAGCGGGCCCCGCAGCTCGACGAGGGTCTGACCCACGTACGGGTCCGTCCCGTCGGTGAGCCCCGCGTGCGCGGTCAGCGCACGCTGCAGCGCGGTGAGGGGCCAGACGGCCTCGATGGCCTCGGTCGAGCTCATGGTCGTGCCTTCCGTGTGCGTCGGCGGTCGCCGAGGAGTGCGCCGAGGCGGTCGAGGTCGCCGGGTGCGAGGTCGAGGAGCGGGGTTGCCGCGTCCGAGGGGGTGGTGCTCGCGGCGTGCGCCGTCCGTGCGGGCTGGGCGGGGGGCGGCGCGACCGGTTCGAGGGGCCGCAGCCGGGCCGCGACGCCCGCGACGGTGCGCTGCTCGAACACGTCCTGCACGCTCGACCGCCACCCCTGGTCGCGCAGGCGTGCCACGACGTGGATCGCGCGGATGCTGTCGCCGCCGAGCGCGAAGAAGTCGGCGTCGGGCGGGACGGGGCCGCTGTCGAGGGCCGAGGCGAACGCGAGGGACACGTCGGTCGCCCTCGGCGGGAGGTCCGGTCGCCCTCGGCGGGGGCTCCCGTCACCGTCGGCGGGCGGGTCCGTCGCCCTCGGCCGGAGAGTCGCGTGCTCGGGGAGGGCCGCGACGTCGAGCTTGCCGTTGGTCGTCAGCGGCAGCGCGTCGAGCACCACGACCACCGACGGCACCAGGTGCTCGGGCAGCGCGTCCGCGAGCGCCGCGCGCAGCGCGTCCCCTGCCAGCCCAGGGGCCACGACGTACGCGACCAGGCGCGCCCCGAGCGTGGACCTGCGCGCCTGCACGGTCGCCTGAGCGACGCCGGGCAGCGCGAGCAGCGCGGCCTCGGTCTCGCCGGGCTCGACGCGGAACCCACGGATCTTGACCTGGTGGTCGCGTCGGCCGACGTAGTGCAGCAAGCCGTCGTCGTCGCGGCGCGCGAGGTCGCCCGTCCGGTACATGCGCGTCCCGGGCGCCCCGAAGGGGTTCGCGACGAACCGTTCGGCCGTGAGGTCGGGGCGGCGCAGGTAGCCGCGCGCGAGCTGGGGGCCGGCGAGGTAGAGCTCGCCGACCACGCCGTCGGGCACGGGGCGCAGGTGCTGGTCGAGCACCAGGGCGGCCGTGGCGCTGAGCGGGCGCCCGATCACGGGCCGGTCCGCGTCGTCACCCGTCGCGCCCACGGCGTCGACCGTGTACTCGGTGGGTCCGTAGAGGTTGAGGACGTCGAGGCCCGGCTGCGCGCGCAGCGTGGTCCACAGCGCGGGCGGGCAGGCCTCGCCGCCCACGGACACCGTCCGCAGCACGTGGTCGCGCTCGAACAGCCCGGCCTCGACGACGGCCGACATGACGGTGGGCGTGAGGTCGATACGGTGGATGCCGCGCTCGACCACGAGGTCCGCGAGGGTCCCGGGGTCGCGGTACTGCTCGACGTCGAGCAGGTGCAGCTCGTGCCCCAGCAGCAGCGTGAGCAGGGTGTCCCACGAGCCGTCGAACACGAGCGGCATGGTCTGCGCGACGCGCTGCGCCGGGGCCGGGCGACGTCCCGCACGCGGCACGACGTGCTCCTGGTGGTGGGCGAGGAACTGCGCGAGCGCGCCGTGACTGATCCCGACAGCCTTGGGCTCGCCCGTGGAGCCGGAGGTGTGCAGGACGTAGGCGAGCGCGTCGCGGGGCACGTCGAGCGCGTGCCACAGCGGCGCGGCCCCGTGGGCGGACGCGTCCCCGCGCGGCCCGACGACGACGCGCCCCGTCCACAGGGAGCCGTCGCCGCCGTGGAGGGACGGGGCGGCGGCCGTGACGTCGGCGACGACGATCCGCGCCTCGTGCCGGTCGACGAGGGCGAGGCGTCGCGCGGGCGGGTTCCGGTCGTCGAGCAGCAGTGCGGCGGCCCCGCAGCGGTGCAGCGCGAGCAGCGTCACGACGTAGTCGGTGCCGCGCGGCAGGTCGATCGCGACGAGCGTGTCGGAGCGGGCGCCGGCGGCGACCAGGCGTCCGGCGAGGTGCGCGACGGCCTCGTCGAGCGCGCTGAACGTCGAGGTCTCGCGCGCGACGAGCGCCACGGCGTCGCCGCGTGCGGCCACGGCCTGGTCGAACAGCGCGCCGGCGGTCGGCGGCGGGTCCCCGGGCAGTGCGGGGCCGGTCGAGCCGGTCACGATCGCGTCCTCGTCCGCCGCGGGCGCGAGGCCGAGGGCCCCCACGCGCGCGCCGGGCGCGACCCGCCCCACGCTCTCCAGGAGATGGGCCAGCTCGCGCAGGCGCGCGGCGACGTCGGGCGCGGTGAAGAGCCGGGCGGGCGCGGTGCCCGCCAGGCGCAGCTCGTCGCCGTCCGGCCCGGGGACGCGCACGACCGAGACCGCGAGGTCGTCGACCGGTCCCTCGGCCACGTTGCGCAGGCGGCCGACGGCGGCCCCGAAGCGCAGGTCGTGGTCGAAGAGCTTGACGTTGAGCTCGGCCGCGGTCACGGCCGAGCCCGCGTCGCGCGCGATCTGCTCGGCGGGGTAGCGCCCGTGGCGGCGCAGCTCGCCCACGCGGTCGCGCACCTGCGTCACGAGCTCGTCGACGCGCTGCCCGGGCGCGACGTCGACCACGACCGGCAGGACGTTGACGCGCACGGTCGGCACGACCGCCGCGACCGACCGCATGCGGTTCATCGCGGGCATCGCGACGGCCACGCGGCGGCGCCCCGCGACGAGGGCGAGGTGCACCGCGAAGGTGGCCGCGACGACGTCGGGCCAGCCGGCACCGGAGCGCGCGGCGACCTCCTCGAGCGGCCCGACGGCGCAGCCCACGTCGTGCGCGACGCGGACCACGGCGTCGGCCGGGACGGGTTCCGGACCGACCGTGCCCACGGGCCCCTCGCTGAAGCTGCCCGGCCCGCCGTCGAGGTCAGCCACCCGGGAGGCCCAGTGCTCCCTGTCCCGCTCCCGCTCGGGGGACGCCGCGTACCGGGCCTCCTCGGCCACCACGTCCGCGACCTTCCCGAACGGGCTCGGGCCCACCTCACGCCCCGACGTGAGCGCGGTGAAGACCTCCGCGACGCGGCGCACGACGAGCGTGATCCCGTACGCGTCGAGGATCGCGTGGTGCACCACGAGGGACCACCACACGGTCGTGGCGTCGAGGCGCACGACCGCCTGGCGGGCCAGGCCCGGGACGTCGAGCGTGAAGGGCAGCGCGCGGTCCGTCTCGACGAGAGCGGCCGCACGGGCCCGGGCGCCGGGCACCCCCGACAGGTCCAGGACCCGCAGGCCCCCCGTCGCGGCGTCCGCGCGCGCGCTCGTGAGCGCTGGCCCGCCGGCCGGATGGACGACCTGCGCGACGTCGTCGGACACCACGAACGCCGTCCGCAACGCCTCCGTCTCCCCGACCACCAGCTCGACCGCGAGGGCCAGCACACCCGTGTCGAGCTCGCCCGTGATCTCGACGACCTCACCCACCGCGAACGCGGACGTGTCGGGACGCACGAGCTGCGCGCCGATCACGCCGAGCTGCGCGGTCGTGAGCGGAAGGCCTGCGGGCACGGCGAGCACGGCGGGGGCCACGTCGAGGGGCGCGAGGTCGGGGGCGGAGGACGTCGTCATCAGCCCTGGAGGTCCTTGAGCACGACCTCGAGCTGGTCGAGGACGTCGAGCGCCAGGCTGTAGCGGTCCGCGAAGAAGTAGCGGATGCCGTACGCGTGCCCTGCGGTCACTGCCGGCAGCGACTGGTAGGTCGAGGCGGCCGCGAGCTCCTCGGCGCCGGGTCCGGGCTGGCCGTCGACCGTCTGCTCGGTCAGCACGACGGTCGCGTCCGCGACCTGGCCGAGCTGCTCGTAGGACAGGAACGCGCCGTTCTCGGTCTTCTCCTCGGCCACGACCTCCGGCAGCGGCGCACCGATGTCGGTGAGGATGCCGCCGATCCACGAGATCTGCGAGTAGACCGTGATCTCCTCGAACGAGTCGAGCCCCGCGAACGTGTTGGCGGCGATGACGTCGCCGTAGGTCTCCTTGATCTCCGCGACGCGGGCCTCGTACTCGGCCTTGGTCGCCTCGGCCTCCGTACCGGCGCCGAGCGCCGACGCGATCTCGACCGACGCGTCCTTGACGGTCGCCGAGCCCGTCGCACGGATGAGGACCGTCGGGGCGATCTGGGAGAGCTTGTCGAAGTCGGCCTTCTTCTCGGCGCTGAGCTCTTCCTCCTTGCCGCCGCGCACGAACCCGACGATGAGGTCGGGTCTCAGCGAAGCGATCTTCTCGTAGTCCCAGCCGTCCGCGCCCATGACGATCGGCAGGTCCGCGACCTGCTCGAACTCCTCGGGCAGGTACGAGTCGGCGTAGTCGCCGTCCGCGGTCGCGACGGGCACGATGCCCGCCTCGAGGAGCGGCCCCGTGCCGCCCTCGAGCGCGACGACGCGCTGCGGGTCCGCGGGGACGTCGACCTTCCCGAACGCGGTCTCGACCGTGCGGGTGCCGGCCTCGGCCGAGGACCCGGGCGGCTCGTCGGCCACCGACGTGCCGCCCGCGCACCCGCCCACGGCGAGGACCGCGGCGAGGGCCGGGACGAGCAGCCAGGCGGTGGCGCGGGAGGTCCGGGTGCCACGCGCGGTGGTGAGGGTTCGGGTGCTGGACATGCTGGGGTTCTCCTTGGGATGGGTCTGGCGGGGTCGTGCGGTGTTCGTCCGTGGTGCGGACGTGGTGCGGGGGCAGTGTGGGCGGCCCGCCTCAGGCGGCGACGCCCAGCGCGCGCAGGCAGCCGCGCAGCGTGGGCTCGACCGCGACCTGGGCGAACTCGACGGGCCGCCCCGCGGCGCGCCAGCGCTCGAGCAGGGCCATGAGCCGCACCGAGTCCAGCCCGTGGTCGGTCAGGTCGTCGTCGAGCCCGATCTCGTGGGCGGCCGAGCCGCCCGCGCCCAGGACGTCGACGACGTCCGCGAGGGCCTGCTCGCGCGTGATGGGTGTCGGGGTCGGGTGCGTCATGCGGTTCCTCCGGTGGCGCGGAGCGCGCCGGTGCGCGCGGGCGGACGCCTGGCCAGGACGTCGGAGCGGACGGGGACCACGAGCGGCCAGCCCTCGGGGTCGGTCATGACGTGGGCGCGGATCCCGAACACGTGCCGGACGACGTCGGCGTCCAGGACCTCCGCGGGGCGTCCCTGGGCCACGACCGCGCCGTCCTTCATGAGGACGAGCTGGGTCGCGTACCGGACGGCGAGGTTGAGGTCGTGCAGGACCGCGACGACCGTGCGGCCCTCGTCGTGCAGGCGCGCGCACGTGTCGAGGACGTCGATCTGGTGCGCGATGTCGAGGAACGTCGTGGGCTCGTCGAGCAGCAGCAGCGAGGTCTCCTGGGCGAGGGCCATGGCGATCCACACGCGCTGACGCTGCCCGCCCGACAGCTCGCTCACGCGCCGGGTCGACAGGTCGAGCGTGTCGGTCGCGAGGAGCACCTCGTCGATCACCCGGTGGTCCTCGGCGGACAGCGCGCGCAGGAAGCCCTGATGCGGGTGGCGGCCACGGGCCACGAGGTCGCGCACCCGGATGCCGTCGGGGCCGATCGGCGACTGCGGCAGGAAGGCGAGCCGCCTGGCGACCTCGCGCGGGGGCATCGACGTCACGGCCAGCCCGTCGAGCTCGACGGTCCCGGCCGTGGGGCGCAGGATGCGGGCGAGGGACAGCAGCAGGGTCGACTTGCCGCAGCCGTTGGGCCCGACGACGACCGTGAGCTCGCCCTGGAGGATCTCGAGGTCGACGCCCTGGAGCACGTCGCGCTTGCCGTAGCCGACGCGCAGGTCGGTCGTCGTGAGGCTCATCGGACGGCCACCGCGTCGGCACGGACGGCGGGCGCAGCTCGGCGGGCCAGGACCGACGCGAGCACCTCTCCGGCGCGGACGCCCAGCGTGGACAGCAGGGTCGAGCTGAGACCGTGCGAGTGCTCGGACTGCCCCACGAGGTAGAGCCCGGCGTCAGCGGGCTCGGTGAGCCGTGCACGGTGGTCGCGGTGCAGGTCCAGGGCCCCGTCGGCGTCGCGACCGAGCAGGTCGGTCGTGCCGCCGAGCAGGGTCGCCGGGTCCAGGGGCCGGTAGCCCGTGGCGAGCACGACCAGGTCCGCGTCGAGGACGGTCGTCGTCCCCGTGAGGTTCTCGGCGAGCGTCAGGGCCACCGGGCCGTCCGATGCGTCCCGCACGTCGAGCACCTCGGCGCACCGGTGCCAGTGCAGGCGCTCCCGGCCGAGCCACCGGTCGCGGTACTCGTGCTCGTGCAGCGCGCGGATGGTGTCCTCGGCGACGACCGAGTAGTTGGTGTTGCGGTGGTGCGCCATGAGCTGCGCGCGCCCGGCGGGCGGGGCGTCGTAGAAGACGTCGACCGTGCCCGGGTCGAACACCGAGTTGGCGTAGGGCGTCGAGTCCGAGGGCGAGAAGCCGTAGCGGCGCGCCACCGAGCGGACCTCGGCGCCGGGGAACCGGTCGTAGAGGTCGAGCATGATCTCGGCCGCGCTCTGCCCCGCGCCCACGACCACGGCGCGCCGCACGTCGTGGTCGACGAGCGCGATGCGGTCGAGGTAGCGCTGGTTGTGCCAGACCCGACCGGACTCGACGACGCCCGCCGGGAGACGGGGCTGCAGGCCCGCGGCCACGACGACGTCGCGGGCCCTGGTCCTGCTCTGGCCGTGCTCGCCCGCGACCGTGACGTCGAACGCGACGACCCGCCCGCCGTCGCGCACGGGCGTCACGGACTCGACCGACGAGCCGTAGCGCGTGAACCCCGCCAGGCGGGCCGCTGCCCAGCGCAGGTACGCCGCGAACTCGACGCGCAACGGCGCGAAGCTGCCCCGGTTGAGAAAGTCGACGAGGCGGCCCTGCTCGTGCAGGAACGCGAGGAACGAGTAGTCGCTCGTGGGGTTGCGCAGCGTCACGAGGTCCTTGGCGAACGCGACCTGCATGTGGGCGTCCTCGAAGAGCATCCCGTGGTGCCAGCGCGACGTGGCCTGGCGCTCGTGGAAGACCGCGCGCAGCGGTGCACGGCCGCTCGCGTTGTGCTCCTCGATCGCGATCGCGAGCGCCATGTTGGACGGCCCGAAGCCGAGTCCCAGGAGGTCGACGTCGACGTCGTGCCCGGGGCGGCGGGGGTCCTGCGTGCGGGACGGGTTGCTCATCGCGGGCTCCACGGCTGGGTGCGGGGTTCGGTGCCGGCGGCCGCGGGAGCGGGGGCCGGGTGGGCACGGTCGACCTTGCCGACCGCGGTGGTGGCGAGCGCCTCGACGGACTCGAACCGGTCGGGGATCTTGTAGGCGGCGATGCCGCGCTCGCGCAGGAACCTGCGCAGCACGGGGCCGGTCGGCGCGACCGCCCCGGGGCGCACCACGACGCGCGCGACCGCACGCTCGCCCAGGTACTCGTCGGGCTCGCCGACGACGCTCACGTCGAGCACGTCGGGGTGCGCGCGCAGGTGGTTCTCGACCTCGGCGGGGGCGACCTTCTCTCCCCCGCGGTTGATCTGCTCCTTGGCGCGCCCGACGACCGTGAGGTAGCCGTCGGCGTCGCGCGTCACGAGGTCGCCCGTGCGGTAGAAGCCGTCGGCCGTGAACGAGCGGGCGTCGTGCTCGGGCGCCCGGTAGTAGCCGCGGATCGTGTAGGGACCGCGGGTCAGCAGGTGCCCCGGCTGCCCGTCGGCGACCGGCTCGTCGTGGTCGTCCACGACCCGGACCTCGTCGGCGGGCGAGATCGGGCGCCCCTGGGTCCTGACGACGACCTCACGCGCATCGCCCGCCCGGGTGTAGCAGACGAGCCCCTCGGCCATGCCGAAGACCTGCTGGAGCGTGTCCCCGAAGACCGCGAGCAGCCGTTCGGCGGCACTCGTCCCGAGCTTGGCTCCCCCGACCTGGAGGACCTGGAGCGAGGAGAGGTCGTGCGTGGCGACGAGCGGCGAGGCGGCCCAGACGTGTGCGAGCGGCGGCACGAGGGCCACGTGCGTGACGCGGTGCCGCTCGACGAGCGCGAACGCCGTGTCCGGGGCGCCGTGCGGGGACAGGACCACGGTCCCGCCCGCGTGCAGGACCCCGAGCACGCCGGGAGACGTCAGGGCGTAGTTGTGCGCGACCGGCAGCGTCGCGAGGTAGGTGGAGCCGGGGCCCAGGCCGCAGATCCGTGCGCTCTCGCGCACCGAGTACAGGTAGTCGGCGTGGGTGCGCGGGATGAGCTTGGGCGTGCCGGTGGTCCCACCCGAGAGCTGCAGGAGCACGACGTCGGACGGGTGCGCGGCGTCCTCGAAGGGCCCACGGACCGTGGTCAGGTCCGATCGGCGCAGGTCGTCGAGCGCATGCGCGGAGAACGCGCCGGACGGGTCCGGCCGCCCGTCGGGACCTGCCGGAGCGACCCCCACGACCACGACGTGCCGCACCGAGGCCACGGCCCCGGCGACCTCGCGTGCGAGGGCCGCGTGGTCGAAGCCCACCTCGACACCGCTCGTCACGAGCGCGACGGCGCCCGTGTGCGCCGCGAAGTACTCGACCTCGGTGCGCCGGTGCGCGGGCAGCGCGAGGACCGGCACGACGCCCGACCGGCCGAGCGCGACCAGCACCTCGACCAGCTCGCTCGCGCTCGGGAGCTGCACGACGACACGGTCTCCCCTGCGCAGCCCGAGGGCCGCGAAGCCGTGCGCGAGGTCGTCGGCCGCGCGGTCCAGGTCCGCGTAGGTCAGGCTGCGGGCCGCGTCGACGAGCGCGGTCGCGTCGGGCCGTGCGGCCGCGGCGTCGCGCACGAGCGAGCCGAGCGTCTGGTCGGTCCAGAACCCGGCCGCACGGTAGCGGTCGGCGGTCTCGGCCGGGTAGGGGACGGCGCCGTCGAGCACGTGGGGCGCGGGACGCACCCGTGGGGCGGCCGTCACGACACGCTCCCCAGCGCGGACAGCAGCGTCGAGAACTTCACGGCGGTCTCGGCGTGCTCGCCCTCGGGCGTGGACCCGACGACGACGCCCGCCCCCGCGAACAGCCGCACGTCCGCGCCGCGCACCAGACCGCAGCGCAGCACGATCGCCCACTCGCCGTTCCCGGCCTGGTCCGCCCAGCCGACGAGGCCCGTGTAGAAGCCGCGGTCGAACGGTTCGAGCGAGCCGATGAGCTCGCGCGCCGCGGCCTGCGGGTGCCCGCAGACCGCGGGCGTGGGGTGCAGCGCGTAGACGACGTCGAGCACCGAGACCCCCGGCTTCAGGCGAGCGCTGACGGGCGTGCCGAGGTGCCACAGGTGCGACGTCGCGACGAGCTCCGGGGTCGCCGGCACGTCCAGGTCGTCCTCGTGGGCGACGAACCCGCGCAGCACGTCGCGGATCGCGTCGGTCACGAACGCGTGCTCGCGCAGGTCCTTCTCCGAGGTCAGGAGCCGCTGGGCCGTCGCACGGTCCTCCGCGGGGTCGGCAGAGCGCGGCGCCGACCCCGCGAGCGGGTGGCTGTGCAGCACGCCGTCGCGTACCGAGACCAGGAGCTCGGGGCTCGCCCCGACCAGGTGCCCCTGGTCGCCCGGCAGCTCGACGTCGAACACGTACGCGTCCGGGTTCGCGCGCCGCATCGCCGCCCGCACCGCGCCACGGTCGAGCGGCCCCTGCGCGGACACGTCGAGGGTGCGCGCCAGGACGACCTTCTCGGCGACGCCGTCCTCGAGCTGGGCCACCGCCCGCCCGACGGCGGCACGGAAGACCGCGTCGTCGCGTCCGAGCAGCGCGGGCACGGGTCGGGTCGCGGGGGTGCCGTGCTCGCCCTCGGTGCCGTGGGCGCTTCGTCCGCCCCCGGCGGGCTGCCGTGACTGCCACGACTGGTGCGCCGGGACGACGAGGTGCGCGGGACGCGAGGAGTCGAACGGGATGGTGCCCACGAGGACAGGGGCGGGCTCTCCGGCCCAGCGGGCCGAGGCCGCCCGCGCGAGGAGGTCCCGTGCCGCGGCCGCGACGGTCGGGCCGTCCCACGACCGCACGTCGAGACGGTCGCGCACACCGTGCGCGACGAGGCCCACGTCGGGCGACGCGAGCCGGAACTCGGCGTGCCCGAGGGGACCGCCGTCGTCGGGCAGGGTGCTGCGGGTCGAGGCGGTCGAGACGTGGTGGCGGCGCGCGTGCGCCGGGTCGAGCGCGACCGCGGAACCTGCCGGGTCGTCGAGCACGGTGAAGCCGGTCATGAGGCGTCCTCGGTGTCGATGGGGTGCGTGAGCCTGCGCGGTCGTCCGCAGGAGGACGGGCGAGAGGTCGTGCGGGGGGAGGGTGGGGGTGCCCGCCGTCAGCGGAGCGTGGCGCCGCCGTCGACCACGAGCTCGTGCACCGTGATGTGCCGGGCCGCGTCGGAGGCGAGGAAGGCGACCGCGTCGGCCACGTCGCGGGCCTCGGCGAGGCGGCCCAGCGGGATGCCGAGCCGGAAGTCCTCCGGCACCCCGGCCACGACCCGCGCCTCGGCCGACTCGTCGAGGACCCGCAGGTCGTCCGGGCCTCCCGACCCGGCGAGCGCCGCGAGCATGGGCGTGCGGGTCGAGCCCGGCGAGACCACGTTGCAGCGCACCCCGTAGGGCGCGAGCTCGAGACCGAGCGACCGGGTCAGGCTCGACGCCGCGGCCTTCGAGGCCGCGTACGCCGCCATCCCGACGCGCGGGACGCCCGCGGCGTTCGACGCGACCGTGACGATCGCGCCCCGCCGACGGGAGGACAGACATCGCGCGACCTCGCGAGAGACGAGGTAGACGCCCGTCGCGTTGACCGCGAGCATGCGCTCCCAGTCCGCGAGCGAGGACTCGGTCACGACACCGGGACTCAGGACGCCCGCGGCGTTCACGAGCACCTCGAGCGGACCGATCTCGGCCTCGACCCGGGCGACGAGGCGCACGACGTCCGCCTCGTCGGTCACGTCGAGGCGCACCGGGACGACGTGACCGGCCGCCGCTGCCTTCCCGAGCGGCGCCGTCGGGACCGTGCCGTCGAGGTCTCCCGCGACGACCACGTACCCCTGTGCCGCCAGCGCCTGCACGACCGCGGTCCCGATGCCGCCCGCGGCGCCGGTCACGAGGGCGACGCGAGCGCTCATGCCCCCGCCGCCGCGGGGACGCGCGCCCCGAGGTGGGTCAGCACGTCGTCCGTCGTCCCGACGACGGCGCACCGGTCCGCCGCCCAGGCGAGGGCCTGGCGGTGGTGGGCGAGCGAGAAGTCCGCGACGGCGTCACCGACGAGGAAGGGCTGGACGTCGTGCATGAACGCGTCGCACGCCGTGACGAGGCAGCCGATGTGGGCGTAGACGCCCGTCACGACGAGCTGGTCGCGCCCCTGCTCGCGCAGGAGGTCGCGCAGGCCCGTGCGGACGAACGCGTCGTAGCGCCACTTGGTCAGCACGGCGTCCCCCGGCTGCGGGGCGAGCTCGTCGATCACGAGGGCCGAGCCGTCGTCCGGGATGCCGGGTCCCCAGAAGTCGGTGAGCAGGCCGCGGTCGGCGGGGCGCTGCGCGGGCGGCTGGGCGGTCAGGACGACCGGTACGCCGAGCTCGCGCGCCGTCGTGGCGAGGCGCGAGATGTTGCGGACGGCGTCCCGCAGGACGGGCGACGCCGGGTCGAACGCGTTCACGAAGTACTGCTGCATGTCGTGCACGAGGAGCACCGCGCGGGCAGGGTCGACCTGCCACGCCACACGGTTGCTCGGGTACTCGTGCGGTGCCGGGCCGTCGTAGGCGGCGATCGTCGGCAGTCCCATGGTCCCCCCAGAGCCGGGCGTATCGAGCAGGTTAGTTGAGTGGGTTAGGTAAACCTTTCCTCACTGAGGTAGACCTAAGCACAGACTTCACCCGCCTGGGAAGACCCGTCCACGGAACGGACAGATGCCGACAATCTGCCATCTCGTTCACGGGTTGACGTGGACGTCCCCCCGAGAACGCCGAAAGGCCGTCCGGCCAGGTCTCCCTGGCCGGACGGCCCTTCGTGTCAGCTGCGCGGGCTCCTAGGAGCCCGGCCGCGTGAGCGGACGGATCAGAAGTCCATGCCGCCCATGCCGCCGTCGCCACCCGGCATCGGCTGGTTCTTCTCCGGCTTGTCCGCGACGACGGCCTCGGTCGTCAGGAAGAGCGCTGCGATGGACGCAGCGTTCTGCAGCGCGGAGCGCGTGACCTTGACCGGGTCGTTGACGCCTGCGGCGAGCAGGTCCTCGTAGACGCCGGTCGCGGCGTTCAGGCCGTGGCCCGAGGGGAGGTTGCGGACCTTCTCGGCCACGACGCCACCCTCGAGACCGGCGTTGATCGCGATCTGCTTGAGCGGAGCGTCGATCGCGGCACGCACGATCTGCGCGCCGGTCGCCTCGTCGCCGACCAGGTCGGTGATCGCAGCGGTCTCGAACGCGACGGCGCCGGCCTGGATGAGGGCCACGCCACCACCGGCGACGATGCCCTCCTCGACGGCAGCCTTCGCGTTGCGGACGGCGTCCTCGATGCGGTGCTTGCGCTCCTTGAGCTCCACCTCGGTCGCGGCGCCGGCCTTGATGACAGCGACACCGCCGGCGAGCTTGGCGAGGCGCTCCTGGAGCTTCTCGCGGTCGTAGTCGGAGTCCGACTTCTCGATCTCGGAACGGATCTGGTTCACGCGACCCGCGATGAGGTCGGCGTCGCCGGCACCCTCGACGATCGTGGTCTCGTCCTTGGTGACGACGACCTTGCGAGCCTGGCCGAGCAGGTCGAGGGTCGCGGTCTCCAGCTTGAGGCCGACCGTCTCGGAGATGACCTGGCCACCGGTCAGGATCGCGATGTCCTGCAGCATGGCCTTGCGGCGGTCGCCGAAGCCCGGAGCCTTGACGGCGACGGACTTGAAGGTGCCACGGATCTTGTTCAGCACGAGGGTGGCCAGGGCCTCGCCCTCGACGTCCTCGGCGATGATGAGGAGGCTGCGGCCGGCCTTCATGACCTGGTCGAGCAGCGGCAGCAGGTCCTTGACGTTCGAGATCTTCGACTCGACGATCAGGACGTACGGGTCCTCGAGGACCGCTTCCTGACGCTCGGGGTCGGTCTCGAAGTAGCGGGCCAGGAAGCCCTTGTCGAAGCGCATGCCCTCGGTGAGCTCGAGCTCGAGGCCGAACGTGTTCGACTCCTCGACGGTGATGACGCCTTCCTTGCCCACCTTGTCGAGGGCCTCGGCGATGAGCTCGCCGATCGCGGGGTCACCGGCCGAGATCGCGGCCGTGGCGGCGATCTCTTCCTTGGTCTCGATGTCCTTGGCGGCGACGAGCAGCTGGGCCGTCACGGCCTCGACAGCCTTCTCGATGCCGCGCTTGAGGGCGATCGGGTTGGACCCGGCCGCGACGTTGCGCAGGCCCTCGCGCACGAGCGCCTGGGCGAGCACGGTCGCGGTGGTGGTGCCGTCACCCGCGACGTCGTCGGTCTTCTTGGCGACCTCCTTGACGAGCTCCGCACCGATCTTCTCGTACGGGTCGTCGAGCTCGATCTCCTTGGCGATGCTCACACCATCGTTGGTGATGGTGGGCGCGCCCCACTTCTTGTCGAGGACGACGTTGCGGCCCTTGGGGCCGAGCGTGACCTTCACGGTGTCGGCGAGGACGTTGAGCCCGCGCTCCATCCCGCGACGAGCCTCCTCGTTGAAGGCGATGATCTTTGCCATGGGGATTGATCCTCCGCTGGTGGCGTGTGACGGTCGGTCGGCGCCCGCGACGGACGGCTCGCGCACGCCGACGTTCATGTCACGCCGACTCGCGGGCCTCACCTGACGACCAGAGAAAACTGTCACTCTCATGACGAGAGTGCTAACGCCATTATTGGCACTCGGCCGGTGCGAGTGCAAGACCAGGCACCCCCTATCGCCCGTAGCGGAACGACGAGCGTCCGGCTCGTCCTAGGATGCGCACTGTGAGGTTCGCGACGACGCGGTGGCGACTGGCGGTGCTGGGTGCAGCGATCGCCCCTGTCGTGGTGCTCGTGACCGCGGGCGCGACCCCGCCTCACCGCCCGACCGACGTGCACGTCGACCTCTACCAGGACGGTGTCGCGACGGCCGGGGACGGTTCGCTGCTGCGCCTCCCGGACGGGATGGCGGCCACCTACCTCGACGGCAGCAGGGTCCTCGACCCTGCCGCTCTCGACCCTGGGTGGCTCGCAGGCGGTCTCGACCCCCGCGACGGCGAGGTCGACCGGCTGACCGTGATCGCCGGCCCTCCGCTCGCGACGGACCAGCTCCGGGACGCCGAGGCCGCGACCCGCGCCGCGGAGGCCTCGCGCGCGTGGCTCGCCGCGGGCGACGTCCCCGGGGAAGGCACCCGGTTCGCGGCCCTCGGCCAGGACGCGCTGCTCGACCTGCACGCCCTCACGCTCGAGAACGGCGCCTCGCTCGCCGCCCCCTCCCCGAGGTGGCGCTTCGTGTGGCCGCGGGACGCGTCCTTCACGGCGGCCGCCTACGCGCGGACCGGGCACGTCGACGACGCCCTGCGGGTGCTCGACTTCCTGCGCTCGGTCCAGGAGGCCGACGGGTCGTTCCAGGCGCGCTACCGGCCCGACGCCGCGGGCGTGCCCGACGACCGCGGCAGCCAGTCCGACGGCAACGGGTGGGCCCTGTGGTCCGCCTGGACCGTGGTCGACGCGATCGAGGACCCCCAGGACCGTGCGGCGGCGCGCGTTCGGCTCGCACCTCTCGTCGACGCGTCGACGGACTACGTCCTGGGCGTCCTCGACGAGGACACGGCGCTCCCTCCGCCGTCGAGCGACTACTGGGAGGTCCACCCGACCGAGCTGACGCTCGGCACCGCGGCCCCCCTGCTCGCCGGCCTTGAGGCCGCTCGCTCGATCTACGCCGACGGCGAGCAGTGGGCACCGGCCGCCGACGCCGCTCGTGCCGCCGCCCGCCTGCGGACGGCGGTCGAGGAACGGTTCGGGCCCCAGGGATACCCGCGCCACGCGTCGGGAGGTCCGCAGGACGCGGCGACGACGTTCACCCTGCCGCCCTTCCAGCCCACGGCCCTTGCCGGGGCGCAGGACGCGTGGCGGTCGTCGGTCATGTCCATGCTCCGGCCCGCGGGCGGGGTCGCACCGGGGGCGGGCTGGCGCACCGACGGCATCTCGTGGACGCCCCAGACGGCCCTCTTCGCGCTGGCCGGGGCCTCGACCGGGGAGGTCGAGGCCGCCGAGAGCTGGCTCGACTGGCTCGCCACCCACCGGACGGCCTCGGGTGCGATCCCGGAGAAGGTCCTCGCGGACGGCTCGCCCGCGGCGGTCGCCCCGCTCACGTGGAGCTCGGCGCTCGTGGTGCTGACCCTGGTCGAGCTCGAGGACCAGCGCGCCGCAGCAGCGACGCTGCCCTGAGTCCGGAGCCTCAGGGAGCCAGGCGAGGCAGGTGCGGCACGTCGAACTCTCGCCGCAGCACGCGCTGGGCCGCGTACCAGCCGCCGAGCCCGTGCACCCCCGGTCCCGGTGGTGTGGAGGCCGAGCACAGGTAGACCCCGTCGAGGCCGGTCGCGTACGGGTCGAGCCGTGCCGTCGGGCGGGCGATCACCCTCCACAGGTTGACGGCCCCCGCCGCGATGTCCCCGCCCACGTAGTTGGCGTTGTGCTCGCTCATGCGCGCTGCGGGTACGCAGCGCGAGGTCACGACGACGTCGCGGAAGCCGGGTGCGAAGCGCTCGATCTGTGCGGTGATCGCCTCGGTGACGTCGAGGGTCGAGCCGGCGGGGACGTGCGCGTAGGCCCACAGGGGGCGGAGGTCTCCCGCCCTGCGCGACGGGTCGACGACGCTGGGGTCGCTCACGAGCACCATGGGACGCTCGGCGTGCCTGCCCTCGGCGACAGCGCCCTCTGCCGCGGCCATCTCGGCGCGCGTGCCGCCGACGTGGACGGTGCCCGCCCGTCCGACGTCGGCGTGCTTCCACGGCACGGGGCCGCGCAGGACGAAGTCGACCTTGGCCGCCGCGTTGCCGTACGGGAACGCCGTGAGCGCGCGCGCGGCCCGGCCGGTCAGGCGGGACCCGAAGACCTCGACGACCGTGCGCGGTGTCGTGTCGAAGATGATCGCGCGCGCGGGCGGGAGGTCCGACTCCGAGCGGACCGGGTGGTCGGTCACGACCTGGCCACCGTGCGCCTCGAGGTCCGCGACGAGCGCGGTCACGATCGCTCCCGAACCACCGCGCGGGATCGGCCAGCCGCCCTCGGAGTGCGCGAGCGAGGCGAGGAGCATCGCGACCCCGGCCGAGGCGAGCGACGGCACGGGGGCGATCCCGTGCGCGGCGACCCCCGTGAGGAGCGCCGGTGCGACGTCGCCCACGAAGCGCCGGTCCCACAGCCCCGTGCCCTGCTCGAGGACCCCGAGGCCGAAACGCGCCGCGGTCGGGATCCCACGAGGAACGAGGCCCGCGGGGACGCTGCGCTTGTCACCGAGCGCCGTCGCGACCGCGTGCCCGGGGTTCCGGGACAGCGAGCCGAGGAGCGAGCGCCACGCGGCGCCGTCGGGCCCCAGGCCGTCGACCGTCCGGTCGAGGTCGCGGTAGGCGATCCCCGCGCGGCCGCCCGGCAGCGGCTGGGCGTACGAGACCTCCGGGACGAGCAGCTCGACGCCACGCGACGGCAGGTCGAACGCCCGGAAGAACGGCGACGCCCACGCCATGGGGTGCACGGCCGAGCAGATGTCGTGGACCATGCCCTCGGCCAGCCCGAGGTCCAGCGTGCGGGAGCCCCCGCCGACCGTGGGCTGCGCCTCCAGGACGCGCACGGACAGTCCGGCCCGGGCGCACGTCACGGCCGCCGCGAGCCCGTTGGGACCCGAACCCACGACGACGACGTCCACCTCGGTCAGGTGCCGGGCGGGGGTCACGGCACTCAGAGCGCGCGCACCTGCTCGGCCTGGGGGCCCTTCTGACCCTGCCCCTGCTCGTACTCGACCTGCTGACCCTCGTCGAGCGAGCGGTAGCCGTCGCTCTGGATCGAGCTGTAGTGGACGAAGAGGTCCTGCCCGCCCGAGTCCGGCGTGATGAACCCGAAGCCCTTCTCGGCGTTGAACCACTTGACGGTGCCCTGTGCCATCTGCGTCTCCTCGTGCGGTGCTGACGTCGAGACACGTCGTGCCCCGGGACGAGACCGAGCCTAGTGGCCCGGGTCACACGAGGAAAGCAGACCGCCGAGCGTGAAGGACCTGGAGCGGCTGATCAGGGAGCGGGCGTGAGCGCCGTCTTCACGACCACGACCACGTCGCCCTCGCGCACCTGCGTCTGGGTCATCTGCTCCGCGGGGATGCCGAGGACCGCGGCGACGGCCGTCGCCGTCTCCTTGCGGTTCGCGGTGTACCAGACGGTGTTGGCCGCGAGCCCGGAGTCACCGGGGTAGGGCGCGAACTCGACCTTGGTGAAACCCTTCGCCTGGAGCGCGTCCTTGCCGACGCGGGACTCGCCCTCGGGACCGTCGTCGTTCAGGACGCGGACGTACGCGCCCTTGTCCGCGGCCGCGAGCAGGGCCGTGACGTCCGTGGCGGGAGGTGCCGGCGTCTCCTCCGTGGTGGGGGGCTCCTCGGCACCCTCGCCGTCCGCCGGAGGCTCCTCGGCCGCTCCGTCGTCCGTCGGAGGCTCCTCGGCACCCGCGTCGTCGGCCGGGGGCTGCGCGGCGGGCTGCTCCGCCTCGGCCGAAGGCTTCTGGCTGAACCCACCGGAGATGGCAGCGACCCCGCCGACCGCGAGACCAGCGAAGATCACCGCGACGAGGAGGAAGGGCCAGGTCTTGCTCCAGCCGCTGCGTGGAGCGCGATAGACCCCCACGGGCGCGCCCTCGGGCGCGGGGACGTCGAACTCGTCAGGCGCGTAGGGGTAATCGCTCTTGCTCACGGCGACAGGTTAGCCCGACTTGGCCCAGCGACTAAATGTCGCCGAGGCGACGTGCGGAGCGTGCGCGCTGCCGGGTGGACCGCATCCGACGCAGCCGCTTGACGAGCATCGGGTCGTGCGCGAGGGCCGCCGGCGAGTCGATCAGGGAGTTGAGCGCCTGGTAGTAGCGCGTCGCGGTCATGTCGAAGAGCTCACGGACCGCCTGCTCCTTGGCCCCGGCGTACTTCCACCACTGCCGCTCGAAGGCCAGGATCTCCTGGTCGCGGGCCGAGAGCCCCGAGTCCGTGGCCGGCGCGTCGTCCGCCTCGGCGGGCGCGACGAGGTGCTCGGTCGCGGCGAACGCTTCGCTCATGGGCGGGATCCTCACTCGTCGGGACGCGACCCGCTCACGGAGCGGATACCTGGACCGCACCAGCCTACGCGCGAACGACACCCGTGTCATTCACCCGCTCGCGTACCCTCGCCGCGTGAACAGCTTCGCGACGCCACCGTCCTCGGGGTCCCTCGAGCAGGCCCCGTCCGTCACCTCTGACCAGGCCGACCAGGCCGACCCGGCCGGCCCGCCGCTCGGCGCGGCCGGTGCCGGCGCCCCCCACCGTCCGCTCGCCGAGATCATGGCCCCCGACTGGGCCGAGGCGCTCGCCCCCGTCGAGCCCCAGCTCCGGGCCGTGGGCGACTTCCTGCGCGCGGAAGCGGCGGCCGGACGCCCGTACGAGCCGGCGCCGTCGGACATCCTGCGCGCCTTCCAGCGACCGCTCGCCGACGTGCGCGTCCTGATCGTGGGCCAGGACCCGTACCCGACGCCCGGGCACGCCATGGGACTGTCCTTCTCGGTCCAACCGCACGTGCGACCGGTCCCACGCTCGCTCCAGAACATCTACGCCGAGATGGCGACCGACCTCGGCACCCCCACGCCCGTGCACGGCGACCTGTCCGCGTGGAGCGACCAGGGCGTCATGCTGCTCAACAGGGTCCTGACGGTCGGCGCGGGCGACACCGGCTCGCACCGCCGCAAGGGCTGGGAGGTCGTCACCGAGGCCGCGATCCGCGCCCTCGTGGCCCGCGACCAGCCGCTCGTCGCGATCCTCTGGGGCCGCGACGCCGCGACGCTCAAGCCCCTCCTGGGCGACACCCCGGTCGTCGAGAGCGCGCACCCCAGCCCGCTGTCCGCGCGGCGCGGGTTCTTCGGGTCGCGGCCCTTCTCGCGCGTCAACGAGCTGCTCGTGGCCCAGGGGTCGGCGCCCGTCGACTGGACGCTGCCGACGGCCTGACGCACCCCGCCGGGCCACGGCAGCGCTACGTCGTCGGACCGGCCGCGTTGCGCCGTCGGGAATCCCCGGGACGCAGCGCGGCCCGTGTCACACAATGGAACGGTGACCACCTCGCACCCGGACAGAGACAACGCGCCCCGCTGGGCCAGCTACGTCGCGATCGGCGACTCGTTCACGGAAGGTCTCTGGGACCCCTACCCGAACGACCCGGACCGCCAGCGCGGCTGGGCCGACCTCCTCGCAGGGCACCTGTCGACGCGACGCAGCGCCGCAGGCCACGCCCCGCTCGAGTACGCCAACCTCGCGATCCGCGGCCGGCTCCTGCGCTCGATCCTCTCGGAGCAGGTACCGGCCGCACTCGCGCTCAAGCCCGACCTGGTGAGCCTCATCGGCGGGGGCAACGACATCCTGCGCCCCGCCGCCGACATCGACCGCCTGGCCCGCAACCTGGACCACGCCGTCGGACGCCTGCGCGCCGAGGGCATCGACGTCCTGCTGGGCACGGGCTTCGACACGTCGGGCTCGCCCCTCGTGGGCCTCACGCGCGGACGGGTGGGCGTGTTCAACGCCCACATCTGGTCGATCGCGCGCCGCCACGGCGCCCACGTCCTGGACCTGTGGGGCATGGCGTCGCTGCACGACTGGCGCATGTGGTCCGACGACCGGATCCACCTCACGCCTGACGGGCACCGGCGCGTCGCGCAGGCCGCGCTCGTGGGCCTGGGCCAGGCGCCCGACGACGTCGCGTGGGACGACCCGTTGTCTCCCCTGCCGCCCGTCCCGCTCCTCGACCGTGCCCGGCAGAACGCCGAGTGGGTGCGCGTGCACGTGTACCCGTGGGCGACGCGGCGCCTGCGGGGCCACTCGTCGGGCGACCTGCGCGAGCCCAAGGCCCCCGTGCTGACGCCGGTGCAGTCGCAGTAGGCAGCCCGACAGGACAGCGCGGCGCCCGGCCTGCGGGCTCGGGCCGCCGACGTCCCCGGACGACGAAGGCCGGCGTCGCGCAGCTCGTGCTGCGCGACGCCGGCCTTCGTGGTGGGACCGGAGCCGCCTGTCGGGTTCGAACCGACGACCTTTCGCTTACAAGGCGAGTGCTCTACCAGCTGAGCTAAGGCGGCACGCCACCCGAGGGCAGCGGCACCGTGAGGTGCGCGAACAGCCTACCGGGTGCTGCGCGCGCGGTGGACGCGCGGCGAGCAGGCGGTCGGCGTCCGTCCCTCACCTGGGACGGACGCCGACCGGGCGGGTCAGCCCTTGGCTGCCTCGACGGCCTTCTTGAGCTCGGCCGGGTCGGTCCAGTTGCCGTCCCAGCGCTCCCCGTTGATCGTGATGGTCGGCGTGCCGAAGCCACCGGTCTGCGGGTTGGCGAGGTCGGGGTTCTGCGTGGCGAGGTTGGTCGCCCCCTCGGCCCACTTGCCGAACTCCTTGGTCGCGTCGCCCGCGGCGATCTTGTCCGCCACGTCGGCCGGGACGCCTGCGGTCGTGGCGATCTCGGCGATCTGCGCGTCGGTCAGGCCGGCCGTGTTTTCCTCGGGCTGGTTGGCGAACATCGCCTCGTTGAACGCGTTGAACTGCTCCGGGGCGTGCTCGGCGACGTACGCGGCCGCGGAGGCGGAGCGCGTCGAGAACTGGCTGCCGGACGAGAAGCGGTCGAGGATCGCGACCGGGTGCTGCACCAGGGTGATGTCCCCGGCCGTGCGCATCTCGTCGATCGAGGCGGCGTTGACGGACTCGAAGTCACCGCAGATGGGGCACATGTAGTCGAAGTACACGCCGAGCTCGACGGCACCCTCGGTGCTGGTCCCCGCGACGCCGTCCGTACCGACCGGGATGCCGCCCGTGTCGTTGGCCGCGGCGGGCGCCGTGACGCCCGTGAGCGGCTCGGTCTTCTGGGCGTCCTTCTGGTTCATCGCGGGGATGAAGACCCAGAGGAAGGCGCCGATGAGCACGGCCAGGCCACCGACGAGGGCGCCGATGGTGATCGCACGGTTGCGCTTGTCGCGCTTGGCCTGCGCCTCGCGCAGCGCGAGGGCTTCGGCACGGGCCGCGTCGCGGCGGTCGGCCTTGGTCTGACGGGGTTCGTTCGACATGGGAGTCCTTGGAGTCGTGTGGTGGCGCGGTCCCGCTCAGGGCCGCACTGGTCGCGAGGGTAGCGGTCCGTGCCACGCGAGCCCAGGGTGCGGGGCACCGGGTCGCGTGGCGGCGACGAGTCGGGATCGAGTCGTCAGGCGGCCGCGAGCGCGGCAGGTGGCCCGCGCAGCGAGCGCACCGCGGCGAGCGCGAGATGGGGCAGCACCTTGGTCGCGGACCGCACGACCTGCCGGCAGGAGAAGGCGACGGGTGCGAGCGGCGCCCGCAGCAGGGCGACCGCGCGGCGCGGGCTCAGGACCGCGGTGAGGCGGTCACGCACGCGCAGGGCCACGGCGGCCAGCCCGCACCCGGCGAGCAGCAGCGCGAGGTGGGCGAGCAGCACGGGCAGCGCGAGCACGCCGACGACGGTGACGACGCGGGCGGGGTCTCCCCCGAGCGCGGCGGTCCCGGCGGGGCAGTCGGCGGTCTCCCGCAGGAGGGCCAGGTGCACGCCCGCGACGCCCCAGCCGCCCGGAGCGGGCACGCACTGGTGGACGAGGCTGAAACCACGGTCCGCGAGGAGCGTCAGGGTCCCGACGACCAGGAGGAAGCCGGCGACGACGAGCGAGGTCGCGGCGGTCAGCGACCGCGTCAGCAGACGCTCGGGGCCGTCCGTGCGCACGCGCGAGCGGGCCGCGGTCGCGGCCTCGTTCGGGGCTGTCCCGGAGGTCGCGCCGGTCGGCGCTCCCGGGGCGGACGTCCTGGTCACGGGGTCAGGGTACCCGCGCTGTCTGAGAGTTTCCGGTGAGGCACGTGGACTCACAGGCTCGGCGGCGGACCGGGGAAGGGCGCCCAGTCGATCGGCGTGCCGTCGCCGAGCGAGAAGAGCACGATCGCCGCGAGCACGAGCCCGGCGAGCACCAGGAAGATCGCCCCGACGCGACCGGGCGCGACGTGCGCGAGCGTGGTGCGCGCCCCGTACCGGGTGAGGCCGGACAGCGGCCCGAACCAGGCGAGCAGCACCGTGACCGCCATCGCGGCGCACAGCACGACGGTGAAGACCCAGGACTCGTTGGCACCGCCGACCGAGCGGGCCTCGACCGTCTGCTGGGGCGCGAGGACGAGCATCCCCGGCGCGAGCAGCCACCACGAGCCCACGACGAGCAGCACTCCCCCGCACAGCGCCACGAGCAGGGACGGCACCGCGCCCACGACGGCGCGCAGCGCGTACCAGGGCGCGGCGATCGCGGTGCGTGCCCCGTCGCCGCGCTGCACGCCCTTGCGCTCGCGGCGGCCGTGGAGCGAGTCCGCGCCCACGCCGACGACGCGCAGCACGACCACGACCAGCGCGAGCAGCACGAACGCGAGGCCCGGGTGCGACCCCGCGAGCAGCACGAGCGGCAGCCCGAGCGCAGCCACGGTCCCGGCCCGGCGGCGGTGGGCGGGGCGCGCGTAGCCGGGGGCGGAGATCACGCCGAGGGGGCGGCCGAACGCGTCGAGCGGGTCCCCGCCCTCGCGCTCGGCCGCCTGCGCGCCGCGCCCCTTCTTCCCGCCCGACGGCGGAGCGTTCGCGGGCGGCGCGGGCTGCGGCGCGTACGGGTTCTGGGTCGGCGGAGGGTACGGGCCCTGCGCCGGCGGGTACGCCCCGGGCGGCGCTACAGGTACGGCAGGCTGCCGCAGGGTGGGCTGCTGGACGGCGGGCTGCACCGCGGTCGGCTGCAGGCCAGCGGGCTTCGCGGCAGGAGGTACGGGTGGTGCCGGTGGCACGGTGGGCACCGCGAAGGTCCGGCCGTCGTTCGCGATGACCTGGGTCGCGGCGAGGGGCGGGATCGACGGCGCAGGCGGGGTCGGCCGCGGCACGGGCACGGCCGAGCGGACGGTCGGGACGACGCTCGTCGGCTGGACGTCACCGGCCGAGGCGGGCAGGACGACAGTCGCCGCGGCCCCGGCCGCGCCGCCGGCCCCGTTCGAGGCAGCAGCGCCCGCGGGCCCCACGGCGGCAGCCCGCTCGGCCGCCGCGAGCGTCCCGCCGACGGCCGCCACGGCGGCGGCACCGGCGAGCGCCGCACCACCGGCCGCGCCGCCCCCACCACGGGCTGTCCCGCCTCCGCCGAACTGCTGCGGGACGACCGCCGTCGCGCCCGTGGCGAGCGACGCCGTCGGGCCGTCGCCGCCCTGCGCCGCGCGGTGCAGGACCGCCGCGACCTCCGAGGGGCCGAGGCGGGTCGCCGGGTCCGCCCGCAGCGCCGCCGCGAGCGCCTCGGCCGTGCGGGGGCCCAGGCCGTCGAGGTCCGCCTCCCCTGTCCGGGCCCGGGCGAGCACGGCCTCGACGGGGCGCATGCCGAACGGCGGCCGCCCGGTCGCGGCGAACGCGAGCAGCGCGGCCCAGCCCCACCAGTCGCTGTTGGCGCTCGGCGCCGCACCCTCGAGCAGCTCGGGGGCCAGGTACCCGGGCGTGCCCATGACGAGACCGGTCGACGTGGCGCGCGCCTCGTCGAGCCCGTGCGCGATGCCGAAGTCGATGAGGACCGGGCCGTTCTGGGTCACCAGGACGTTGCTGGGCTTGAGGTCGCGGTGGACGACCCCGGCCGCGTGGACCGCCTCGAGCGCCTCGGCGAGCTGGTCCGCGAGCTCGAAGAGGTCGCGTGCGTCGAGCGGGCCGCCCGTCGCGATCTCCTCCTCGAGGTTCGGGCCGTCGACGAGCTCGGTCACGATGAAGGCCTCGGAGCCGTCGAGCTCGACGTCGAGGATCTGCGCGACCGCGGGGTGCCGCAGCCGTTGGAGCGCGACGGCCTCGCGGCGAAGGCGCTCGCGCCCCTGCGCGTCGACGTCGAGGTGTGCGTGCAGGAACTTGATCGCGACGAGGTTTCCGCCGCCGTCCTCGGCCTCGTAGACGGCTCCCATGGCACCGGCACCGAGGCGGGCGAGGATGCGGTAGCCGCCGACCTCGCTGCCCGTGGGCAGCCCCCCACGCCGCGCGGCCCCGTTGCTCCGCGCCGGGTCGGCTGGTCTGCTGCTGGCCTCCTCCATGGTGTCAAGGTATCGACAAATCGAGGCCGTGCCCTGCGCTCCCGGGAGCAAGCAGGACGCGACACCGATAACCTGGGTGGAGTTTCACCAAAGTTCAACCGAATACCAAGGAGATCTCCATTGACTGGCAAAGACGGCTACGACCTCGTCGTGGTGTCCAACCGGCTTCCCGTCGACTTCACGGTCGACGACGAGGGCCACGTCGACTGGAAGCGCTCCCCCGGGGGGCTCGTCACCGCGCTGGAACCCGTCATGCAGAAGTCGGACGGTGCCTGGGTCGGCTGGTCGGGCGCCCCTGACCTCGAGGTCGACCCCTTCGACGCCGACGACATGCGCCTGGTACCCGTGACGCTGTCCGCGACCGAGATCGAGCGCTACTACGAGGGCTTCTCCAACGACACGCTCTGGCCGCTCTACCACGACGTCATCGCGCCCCCGGCGTTCCACCGGCAGTGGTGGGACGCGTACCGCCGCGTCAACCAGCGCTTCGCCGACGCCGCCGCCGCGCAGGCCGAGCAGGGCGCGACCGTCTGGGTCCACGACTACCAGCTCCAGCTCGTGCCGCGCATGCTGCGCGAACAGCGTCCCGACCTGAAGATCGGCTTCTTCAACCACATCCCCTTCCCCCCGCTCGAGCTCTTCCAGCAGCTCCCGTGGCGGCGCCAGGTGATCGACGGCCTCCTGGGCGCCGACCTCATCGGCTTCCAGCGGGCCGGGGACGCGTCGAACTTCATCCGCGCCGTGCGGCGCCTCACGGGCTACACGACCCGCGGCCCCATCGTGACCGTGCCCGGTGCCGAGGACCGCCCGTCGCGCAACGTGCGCGCCGCCGCGTTCCCCATCTCGATCGACTCCCGGACCTTCGACGAGCTCGCCCGGACCCCCGAGGTCCAGGCCCGCTCGCGCGAGATCCGCGCCGACCTGGGCGACCCCGAGTGCATGATGCTGGGCGTCGACCGCCTCGACTACACCAAGGGCATCCGCCACCGCATCAAGGCCTACGGCGAGATCCTGCAGGACGGGCGCATCGACGTCGAGCACGTCACGCTCGTCCAGGTCGCGAGCCCGAGCCGCGAGAACGTCGGCGCGTACCAGGAGCTGCGCGAGCAGGTCGAGGGCCTCGTGGGCCGCATCAACGGCGAGTACGCCGAGATCGGTCACGCCGCGATCCACTACCTGCACCACTCCTACCCGCCCGAGGAGATGGCCGCGCTCTACCTCGCAGCAGACGTCATGCTCGTCACGTCGCTGCGCGACGGCATGAACCTCGTCGCCAAGGAGTACATCGCGGCCCGCTCCGACGACCGCGGCGTCCTGGTCCTCTCCGAGTTCACCGGGGCCGCCGACGAGCTCGCGGGCGGAGCCCTGCTCGTCAACCCCCACGACATCGACGGCATGAAGGACATCATCGTCGCGGCCGCGAACATGGACGTGCGCGAGCAGCGCAAGCGCATGCGCCGCCTGCGTCGCCGTGTCCTGGCCGACGACGTCTCGAAGTGGTCCGAGTCGTTCCTCGGCGTGCTCCAGGCCATGCCCTCGCGCGACACGCCGCGCACCCACGCCCCGTCCCGCGCCGCGGACGAGGTGCCCGTCGAGGGGGAGGGCGCGTGACGCCGTCGGGCACCGAGCACACCACGACCGGCGGGGCCGCCGACCTCACCGCGGCCCTCGCGGCCTTCGCGAGCGCGGCCGGGACGGCGCGCACGGGCGCACGGCCCGGCCCCGTCCTCGTGGCGAGCGACTTCGACGGGGTCCTCGCCCCGCTCGGGGACGACCCCCTCGCGTCCCGTCCCACCCCGGGCTCCGCCCTCGCGCTCGCCCGGCTCGCGGCGTGCGGACCCGACCGGGTGCGCGTCGCGCTCGTGTCGGGACGGCGGATCGAGGACCTCGCGCACCTCGCCTCGCCGCCGCCCGGTGCGCTGCTCGTCGGCAGCCACGGCGCGGAGACGGGCGAGGTGCTCGCACCGCTCCGCGACGGGGCCGACGACGAGCGCCGCGTGCGCGCCGACGGCACCGCGGCCCGGGTCCGCCTCATCCCCGTGACCCTCGACGACGCGCAGAGCGAGCTCCTGGCCCACGTCACCGCCGGCCTCGAGGAGATCGCGTCCCCCGTCGAGGGCGCCTGGGTCGAGCACAAGCCCTCGGCCGCGGTGCTCCACACCCGGCTGTCCCCCGCCGACGCGGCCCAGGCCGCGACGGCCGCGGCGGTCGAGCTCGGCGAACGACTGGGCGCGCACGTCATGGCCGGGAAGAACGTCGTCGAGATGGCGGTCACGAGCACCTCCAAGGGCATCGCGCTCGACGCGCTGCGCGAGCGGCTCGGTTCCCCGGCGGTGCTCTACCTGGGCGACGACGTGACCGACGAACGAGCCTTCGCGGTGCTCGGCCCGGCCGACGTGGGCGTCAAGGTGGGAGAGGGCGAGACCCTCGCCGCGTACCGCGTCGCCGACCCCGCCGAGGCCGCGGCCGTCCTGACGACGCTCGCCGACCTGCTGGACGTCTGAGCATCCGCCTCCCCCGGCGCCCGAGGACCGTGACCAGGACGTGACCTGGGTGTGACGGAGGACTCAGGAACCGGGGGTAGGATGCCGAGCAACGATGACGTCGGACCACCGGGTCCCCGGGAGACCGGAAGCCCTGGAGGTTCGACTTCTTCTGTGTCACAGCAGACACGCACCACGTGAAAGCGCGGCACGTCACTACACAACGGATCGTCCGGCACGTACCTGCCGGTGGAGGGATGTACCCATCATGGCTACGGTCACTTTCGACCACGCAACGCGGCTCTACCCGGGGACCGAGCGCCCTGCGGTGGACCAGCTCAACCTGCACATCGAGGACGGCGAGTTCCTCGTCCTCGTCGGCCCCTCGGGTTGTGGCAAGTCGACGTCGCTCCGCATGCTCGCGGGCCTCGAGGACGTCAACGGCGGGCACATCTTCATCGGTGACCGCGACGTCACCGACGTGCAGCCCAAGGACCGCGACATCGCGATGGTGTTCCAGAACTACGCGCTGTACCCCCACATGTCCGTCGCGGACAACATGGGCTTCGCGCTGAAGATCGCCGGCACGCCCAAGGCGGACATCCGCCAGCGTGTCGAGGAGGCCGCGAAGATCCTCGACCTCACCGAGTACCTGGACCGCAAGCCCAAGGCTCTCTCCGGTGGTCAGCGTCAGCGTGTCGCCATGGGCCGCGCGATCGTCCGTCAGCCCCAGGTGTTCCTCATGGACGAGCCGCTGTCGAACCTCGACGCCAAGCTCCGCGTCCAGACCCGTACGCAGATCGCGTCGCTCCAGCGTCGCCTCGGTGTCACGACCGTCTACGTCACGCACGACCAGACCGAGGCCCTCACCATGGGCGACCGCATCGCGGTCCTCAAGGACGGTCTCCTGCAGCAGGTCGGCACGCCGCGCGACATGTACGACACCCCCGCCAACGTCTTCGTCGCCGGCTTCATCGGCTCGCCCGCGATGAACCTCGGCACGTTCGCCGTGAACAACGGCCTGGCCGAGGTCGGCCCGGCCCGCATCCCGCTCGAGCGCGAGGTCGCCGCCAAGCTCACCGACGCCGACAAGGGCAAGATCACGCTCGGCTTCCGCCCCGAGGCGCTCGAGGTCACCTCGCAGGCCAACGAGAGCGCCTTCCCGGTCGAGGTCAACATCGTCGAGGAGCTCGGCTCCGACGCGTTCGTCTACGGCACCCTCAAGGGCGACCTGGCGACCAACGCGGACATCCACTCGGGTGCCGGCGACAACCAGATCATCGTCCGCGTCGACCCGCGCAACGTGCCCGCCAAGGGCGAGCGCATCTACGTGGCGATCCGCCCGGGCAACACGCACATCTTCTCGACCGCGACGGGCCTGCGTCTCAGCTGACCCACAGCGACACGGGGCGGGCTCGGCGACAGCCGGGTCCGCCCCTTTCGCATATCCTTCCCGGTGGTGCGGAACGTCCGCGCCACCACGCCCCCGCACGCGAACGGCCACCGCGGAGAAAGGACCTGTCATGGTGCAGAACCTGCAGATCACCGCGTCAGCCCCCGACCCAGCACTGCTCGACCTCCCCTGGGACATCCCCCTGGAGGAGTGGCCGGACAGCGTCCTCGCCGCCCTCCCCCGCGGGATCTCGCGCCACATCGTGCGCTTCGTGCGCCTGTCGGGCCGCGTCATCGCGATCAAGGAGATCGGCGAGTCCGTCGCGTACCGCGAGTACGAGCTGCTGCGCCAGCTCAGCCGTCTCGACGTCCCCAGCGTCGTGCCCGTGGGAGTCATCACAGGCCGGAGCGACGCGCACGGCGAACGCCTCGAGGCCGTGCTCATCACCGAGCACCTGCAGTTCTCGCTGCCCTACCGCGCGCTGTTCAGCCAGGCCCTGCAGCCCGACACCGCGACGCGCCTCATCGACGCCCTCGCGGTGCTGCTCGTGCGGCTGCACCTCGTCGGCTTCTACTGGGGCGACGTGTCGCTGTCCAACACGCTCTTCCGCCGCGACGCCGAGACCTTCGCCGCGTACCTCGTGGACGCCGAGACGGGTGACCTGCACCGCGAGCTGAGCCCCGGCCAGCGCAACTACGACGTGGACCTCGCGCGGACGAACATCATCGGCGAGCTCATGGACCTGTCCGCGGGCGAGCTGCTCGACGAGGACATCGACGAGATCCTCGTGGGCGACGCGCTCGTCGCACGCTACAACGAGCTCTGGGACGCCCTGACCAACGCCGAGACCTTCGCCTCGGACGAGCGCTGGCGCGTCGCCGCGCGCATCGACCGGCTCAACAACCTGGGCTTCGACGTGGGCGAGCTCGCCATCACGACCGACATCGACGGCACGACCGTCCAGATCCAGCCCAAGGTCGTCGACGCGGGCCACCACGCGCGCCGCCTGCTGCGCCTCACCGGCCTGGACGTCCAGGAGAACCAGGCCCGCCGCCTGCTCAACGACCTCGACTCCTACCGTGCGGCCGCCGAGCGCCAGAACGACGACGAGGAGTTCGTCGCGCACGACTGGCTCAGCGGGGTCTTCGAGCCCACGATCCAGGCTGTCCCGCGCGACCTGCGGCGCAAGCTGCAGCCCGCCCAGCTCTTCCACGAGATCCTCGACCACCGCTGGTTCATCTCGGAGAAGGCCGGCCGGGACATCCCCATGCCCGAGGCCACGGCGTCCTACGTCGAGAACGTGCTCCGGCACCGACCCGACGAGAAGGCGATCCTGGGCCTCGCGCCGGGCGAGGTCGACCGCCAGGAGTGATCGGGGCGGGGCGTCGGGAGGCAGGCAGCCCCCTCACTCCTGTCCTGACGGCCCTGGCGAGGGCGCCGAACGCATCCCCGCGAGGTCCCGGCGCCGGTAGGTCTCGCCCACGATCGCCGTGCCCAGCGCGATCGCGCCCGGCACCACCAGCGCTGCCCCGGTTCCCGCGCGCAGCACGAGCGCCCCCACGGCGGCGCCGCTCCCGAGCGCGACGACCGCCGAGACCCGCCTGACCCAGGCCTCGCGCCCGTGGCTGCCCTGGAAGGAGTCCGCGGCCAGTCCCGTGAGCGTCGAGGTGACCACGGTGGTCGTCAGGTCCTTGACGGACAGGTGTCGGGCGGTCGCCGCCTGGACCCCCATCGAGACTCCCAGCACGGCCACGACCACGAGCAGGTGCCAGCCCCTCGGGGTGCCCACCGCCGCGGCCACGGCGGATGCCGCGAGCACCCCGACGCCGACGCCCGCGAACAGGCCCGTCGTCGTCCGGTGCCAGCCTGCCCTCTGGTTCCTGAACGCGAACCCCGCGACTGCCGCCCCCGCGACGTACGCCGCGAGCGCGACGAGCGGCCCGGCGGTGGGCACGTCCGGGCCGCCCGCGAGCCCCATCCCGAGGATCAGCACGTTGCCGGTCATGTTGGCCGTGAAGACCTGGTCGAGGGCCAGGTAGCAGATGCCGTCGATGATGCCCGTCGAGAACGTCAGCACCAGGAGCAGCACCCTGTAGTGCCGGTGCACGGGCTGAGGGTCCATCCCGCGAGCATCCCCCGGGCCGTCCCAGGGCGCACCCGCACGCCCGGCACCGCCCGGCTCCCGACGACGCAGGGCGCCCCGTCGCCCCACCGGGATGGTGGTGCGACGGGGCGCCCTGGACGAACGAGGCGCGGTGTCTCAGTCCTCCGCGGAGCGCAGGCGCGCGACCTCGTACAGCGAGATCCCGGCGGCGACGCCGGCGTTGAGCGACTCGACGTCCGAGAGGATCGGGATCGAGGCGACGACGTCGCACGTCTCGCGCACGAGGCGCGAGAGGCCCTTGCCCTCGGACCCGACGACGAGCACGAGCGGGTCCTTGCCGAACGCGAGCTCGCCCACGGCGACCGGGCCGCCGCCGTCGAGCCCCACGATGAAGCAGCCCGCGGCCTTGTACTCGGTGAGCGTGCGCACGAGGTTGGTCGCGCGGGCCACGGGCACGCGCGCCGCGGCTCCCGCGGAGACCTTCCACGCGGACGCCGTGACGCCGGCCGCGCGACGCTCGGGCACCAGGACGCCGTGCGCCCCGAACGCGCCCGCGGAGCGCAGCACGGCGCCGAGGTTGCGCGGGTCGGTCACGCCGTCGAGGGCGACGATGAGCGGGGGCTCGCCGGCCTCGTGCGCACGGTCGAGGAGGTCCTCGGGGTCGGCGTAGTCGTAGGGCGGGACCTGGATCGCGACGCCCTGGTGGACCGAGCCGTCGGTCATGCGGTCGAGCTCGGCCTTGGTGACCTCGAGGAGGTTGTACCCGCGCCCGGAGGCGATGTTCAGGATCTCCTTGGTGCGGTCGTCGGCCTCGAGGCGCGTGGCGATGTACACCGCGGAGACGGGGATGTACGCCCGGAGGGCCTCGAGCACGGCGTTGCGGCCGTTGACGACCTCGTTCGCGCTGCTCGATCGCGTCGTGCGCGACGGCGTGCGCCCGCTCGGGCGCCCGCCACGAGCCGCGCTCTTGGCGTCGTGCGCGCGCGGCCCCGTCGAGGTGGCGTCGCGGCGTTCGGCGGCGACCTTGGCCTTGTGGGCCTTGTGGTAGGTGCGGTCCTCGGCCTTGGGCGTCGGGCCGCGGCCCTCGAGGGAGCGGCGGTTCTTGCCGCCCGTGCCGGCGACGGCGCCCTTCTTGTTGCTGCTGCGGGTCGCGCCGCGTCGTTGTGAGTTTCCAGCCATGGGTCTGCCCCGTCGGTCGATGTGTGCGAGTGAAGTTGTGGTGGCGGACCCTGGGCCCGGGTGGGCCCGTCCTGCCGTGGGGCCAGGGTTCCGGGTCAGGTGCCCTGGCGTGCAGCGAGGGACCAGCGGGCCCCGTCGCTGGAGTCCTCGACGACGACCCCGGCGACCGCGAGGCGGTCCCGGATCGCGTCGGAGGTGGCGAAGTCGCGCGCGGCCCGTGCCTGCGCGCGGGCGTCGAGCTCGGCGGTGACGACCGCGTCGAGCGCCTGCCGGTACCGGGTGTCCCCGGCGTCGGCCCACTGCTCGCCCGCGGGGTCGAGCCCCAGGACGTCGAGCATCGCCCGGAGGGCGACGAGGTGGTGCCGCGCGACGGCGTCCGCGGCCGGCGAGCGGTCGGCGAGCGCCGAGTTCCCGGCGCGCAGGTGCTCGTGCACGACCGCGAGGGCCGCGGGCACGTTGAGGTCGTCGTCCATCGCGGACACGAAGGCCGCCGGGAGCTCGGCCTGGCGCACGTCGACCGCGTCGATCGTCCCGACGCGCTCGCCCGCGCGCTGCACGAACCCGCTGAGCCGCTCCCACGTGGCCTCGGCCTCGGTCACGGTGTCCTGGGTCCACTCGAGCATCGAGCGGTACTGGACCGCGGCGAGCGCGTAGCGCAGCACGGCCGGGGTGGTCGTGCTGAGCACCTCGCGCACGAGCAGCCCGTTGCCGAGGGACTTGCTCATCTTGGCGCCGCCCTGCGTGACCCACGCGGAGTGGAGCCAGTACTGGGCGAACCCGTCGCCGGCGGCACGGGACTGGGCCTGCTCGTTCTCGTGGTGCGGGAACCGCAGGTCGAGGCCGCCCCCGTGGATGTCGAACGTGCTGCCGAGGTAGCGGTGGGCCATGGCCGAGCACTCGAGGTGCCAGCCGGGGCGTCCGCGCCCGAACGGGGTGTCCCACGAGGCCGTGGCCGGCTCACCGGGCTTGGGGGCCTTCCAGAGCGCGAAGTCGCGGGGGTCGCGCTTGAGGGACTCCTCGGCCGAGTCCGCGGGAGCAGGCGTGAGGTCCTCGAGCCGCTGGTTGGTGAGCGAGCCGTAGTCGGCCCACGAGCGCACGTCGAACCACACGTCGCCGGGTCCGGTCGTGTAGGCGTGACCGGAGTCGACGAGCCGCTGCATGAGCTCGACCATGTCCGTGACGTGCCCCGTGGCGCGCGGCTCGTAGGTGGGCGGCGCGACGCCCAGGGCGTCGTAGGCCGCGGTGAACTCGCGCTCGTAGGTCGCGGCCCACGCCCACCAGGGCTCGCCGGCGTCGGCGGACTTGGCGAGGATCTTGTCGTCGATGTCGGTGACGTTGCGGATGAGGGTCACGCGCGAGCCCGTGCGGCGCAGCCAGCGCACGAGCACGTCGAAGGCCACGGCCGAGCGCATGTGCCCGATGTGCGGCGCCGACTGGACCGTCGCCCCGCACAGGTAGATGCCGACCTCACCCTGGGTCTGAGGGATGAAGGCGCGCACGTCCCGCGTCGCGGTGTCGAACAGTCGAAGGCTCACGCCCGCAAGGTTACCGGGGCGCACCCCTCCCGGCAGAACCCGCCCTCCCGTGGGCGGCGTCCGGGTGCGCGTCCTCACCCGACGGAGCGGGTCGGGCAGCCCTGTCAGTCGCGCCAGTGGACCTTCGTCGGGCGCACGCGCACGACCACGCGGCGGTTGTCGGTGCCGTCGTCGCCCGTGTAGCGCTCGGCGCCCGTGTACTTCTGGGCGAGGGCGTGGATGAGCGAGGCGGACGGGTCTTCCTCGATCGCGGCCTCGCCGCGGACCTCGAGGTACCGGTAGGGCGCTTCGCGGGGGTAGACGAGCACGCTCAGGCGCGGGTCGCGCTGCAGGTTGTCGGTCTTGCGGCGGCCGTGGATCGTCGAGAAGAGGACGTCGTCGCCGTCGCGCGCGACCCACACGACCGAGGTCTGCGGGCTGCCGTCGGCCTCGATCGTGGCCACGGTCGCGAACTCGGGGGCGTCGAGGAGCGCCTTGGCGGCGTCGGGAAGGCTCGTCATGACGTGCTCAATCGCCCGGCCCGCACGCCTATTCCCGAAACACCGGACTTCTCACCACCTGGACACGCACCGTGCCCGACGGCGCCGCTAGCCGAAGTTCCTGCCCTCGCCCCGGTAGGTGGGGACCTCCTCGACCACCTGGTCGCCGCGCACGAGGTGCACGCGGTCGAAGCGCTCCATGAGCTCGCCGGCCTTGGCGTGCCGGAACCAGACCCGGTCGCCCACGGCGAGCCGTCGCTCGGCCCCGCGCGTGGCCCGCAGCGGGGTCTGGACCTCGCCCACGCCCTCCGAGGACGTGAGCCGCCACCCGGGCTCGACGACGCGCGGCACACGCAGCGCCCCGGCGGGGCCCGAGGCCACGTAGCCGCCCGCGAACGCGGTCGCGTAGCCGGGCGCGGGCACGCGCACCACGTCGAGCCCGAAGTACGCGGACGGGTGCGGGGCGAACGACCGGTAGCCGTCGAACAGCCCGGGGACGTACAGCCCCGAGCCAGAGGTCACCTCGGTCACGACCGGGTCCGAGGCGGACGTCTCGAGCGACCCCGTGCCGCCCGAGTTCACGAGGTCCAGCTCGTACCCGACGGCGTCGCTCACGGCCGCGAGCACATCGGCCCGGCGCGTGGCCAGGTCCGCGACCGAGGCCTTCTTGACGAGCCGTACCGCGGGGCTCGTGTCGGGCAGGCCCGCGACCTGCGCCTCGTAGAACATCAGGCCACGCACGCGCAGGCCGGGGGTGTCGGCGACGACCCGCGCGAGGGCCCGCGCCTCGGCGGCCGTGTGGACGGGCGAGCGGCGGGTCCCGAGGTGGACGGTGAACGGACCGATGCCCAGGCGCAGCGACGCGTCGACGTCGAGGCAGAGCAGGACGGGCGGCCCGTCCGGCGCCCCGCCGCGGTCCTCGCCCGGGTGGTGGCCCGCGAGCGCGGCGGCGACGAGCGCGACCTGCGCGACGTCGTCGACCATGAGGGTGATCTCGCGGCGTGCCGCCGGGTCCGCGGCGAGCTCGGCGAGCGCCCGGCGGTCGACCGTCGGGTACGCGACCAGGACGTCGCGCGCGCCCTCCTCGACGAGCCACAGGGCCTCCGCGAGCGAGTACGCCATGATCCCCGCGAAGCCCAGCTCGCCCGCGCGCCGGACGAGCGAGCGCACGCGCACCGACTTGGACGCGAGCCGCACGGGCACGCCGCCCGCACGGGCCAGGAGGTCACGCGCGTTGGCGTCGAACACGTCGAGGTCGACGACCGCGACGGGGCCCGGGACGCGCTCGGTCGCGGCCGACAGCCGGTCGCCGAGCGTTCGGGCCTCGGCCGCGGCCGACGCGTCGTGCGCTCCCTGTCCCCCGGGGCTCGACCGCCCCCGGGACCAGGACGGGGTGGACGGGTCCTGCGCGCTGCGCTGCACGGGCGTCGTCGTCATGGAAAGAAACCTACCCCTCGTGAGACAGTGCGTGGTGTGACGAGCCAGCAGGCTCCCGGTTCATGGACGAACTGGGCGCGAAACCAGACCGCCGTTCCCCTGCACCGTGCCGCCCCGCGCGACACCGACGAGCTCTCCCAGGTCGTGCGACGAGCCGCGGCCGACGGCCACCGGGTACGGGCCGTCGGCGCGGGGCACTCGTTCACGGGCGCCGCCGTGACCGACGGAGTGCTCGTGAGCCTCGACGCGCTCGGGACCGTCGAGGACGTGACCCGGACCGATACCGGCGCGCGCGTGACCGTGGGGGCCGGCATCCGCCTGCACCGCCTCAACGCGGTGCTCGCGTCCGCGGGCCTCGCGATGCGCAACCTCGGGGACATCGACCGGCAGTCGGTCGCGGGCGCGATCTCGACCGGCACGCACGGCACGGGCGCCTCGCTCGGCGGGCTCGCGACGCAGGTGCGCGGCGTGCGCGTGGTCGGTGCCGACGGCTCGGTGACCGAGGCGACGCCCGAGCAGGACCCCGACCTGTTCGAGGCGAGCCGCCTGGGCCTCGGCAGCACGGGCGTGCTGGCCGCGGTGACGCTCGACGTGGTGCCCGCGTTCCACCTGCGCGCCCAGGAGGAGCCCTGGCCGCTCGACCGGGTCCTCGAGGAGCTCAGCACGGCGTCGGGCGGGCGCGGCGGCGGGACGGACGCCGAGGGCCTCGAGAACGCGCACGACCACTTCGAGTTCTACTGGTTCCCGCACACGCGCCGAGCGCTCACCAAGCGCAACGACCGCCTCGCACCCGACGACGAGGCCGCTGCCGTCCTGCGCACGGCCCGCGGCGAGCGGCCCGGCGCCGTGACGCGCGCCCGCTCGTGGGTCGACGAGGAGCTGCTGTCCAACGGGCTGTTCGAGGTCGTCAACCGCGTGGCGACCGTGGCGCCCCGGGCGACCCCGCGGATCAACGCCCTGTCGGCGCGAGCGCTCGCCCCGCGCACGTACGTCGCGCCCTCGCACGAGGTGTTCGTGTCGCCGCGCCGCGTGCGCTTCCGCGAGATGGAGTACGCGGTGCCGCGTGCCGAGCTCGTGAACGTGCTCGAGGAGATCGACGCCTGGGTCCGGGCGTCGGGCGAGAACGTCCCGTTCCCGGTCGAGGTCCGCTTCGCGGCCGCTGACGACGTGTGGCTCTCCACGGCCAACGGCCGCGACAGCGCCTACGTCGCGGTCCACCAGTACGCACGGCTCCCGCACGAACGCTACTTCGAGGGCGTCGAGAAGATCGTCGCGGGCGTCGGCGGTCGGCCGCACTGGGGCAAGCTCCACACGCTCGGCGCCGCGGACCTCGCCGAGCGCTACCCGCGCTTCGAGGACTTCCGTCGGGTCCGCGCGCAGGCCGACCCTGCGGGCGTCTTCGCCAACCCGTACACGGACCAGGTCTTCGGGCCGCGCTGAGGCGCGCCTACCGCGCGGCGGGAGCGGCGGCGTCGGGCCCTGCGTCAGGCGGTGCTCCAGGCCCAGCGACCGGGCGTGCGCCGGGAGCCGCCCCGTCGGGGTGCACCACGAGCGACAGGACGTAGTCCGCGAGCGCGTGGAAGCTGCGGATCGCGGCGTCGTCGTCCTGCTGGACGAGCCAGGCGATCTCGATGCCGTCGATGTAGCCCGCGACGATGCGCGACAGGAAGGGCGTGTCGATCGAGTAGGTGATCCCCGCGATCCGCGAGAGCTGGTCGAGGATGCCCTGCGTCATGGCCCAGGTCTGCTCGAGGTGCGCCTTCGCCACGGGGCGCAGCGCGCGGTTGCGCGAGCCCGCGGTCGCGAACTCGAACGTCAGCAGGCGCATGTGCCGTCGCGGTGTCAGGCCCTCCCACAGCCCGTCGGCCGCCGCGTGGGCGATCTCGTACACGTCCTTCGTGGGGTCCATCGCCATGCGGACCGGTTCCGAGGCGACGACCGCGAGGCTGTGCCCCATGGCGCGGAGCATCGCGTCCTTGTCCTCGAAGCAGTAGTGCACCGTGCCCAACGAGATCCCGGCCTCGGCCGCGACGCCTCGGACCGTCACGGCCTCGACGCCGTCCCGGACGGCGATGGACATCGCGGCGTCGACGATCTGCGCCCGACGTTCCTCGATCGACATGCGGTTCATCGTCGACCTCCCTCATGACCACGCAGCGGCAGCACGACGGTGCAGGAACGCGCCGTCGTCGTCGCTGTCCACCATGCCTTCAATGTCGTATTTTCGCACGTGGGGGACGTTTCCCCGGCCATCTCGCGTCCAGCTGGTGGACGGGACGTGGCAGGCTGTGACCGGGGCCCTGAAGGGGCCCGACCGTCGCCGAGAGGATCCCCGTGCACCACCCGAGCCGCCCGCTCGCCGTCGCCGTGGTCGTCGCCACCGTGAGCGCACTGCTCACCGCGTGCGGGACGAGCGCTCCCCCCGCCGCCCCGACCGCCCAGACCTTCGAGGTCCCCGACAGCGCGGTGGGCGCGAGCGTGACGACCCCCGAGACCTGGGACCGCGCCGGGCAGAGCGCCCCGCTCGTCGTCCGGTCGACGACCCCCTTCGGGGACCCCGGCTTCACGGCCAACGTCGTCGTCACGACGAGCGAGCCCGGCACCGCGACGCTCGCGGAGCGGACCGCCGAGGCGGCCGAGGCTCTCCAGACGTCCGACGACGTGCAGATGGACCCGACCCAGCCGGGCCCGGTCACGGTCGTGGGTCTGCCCGCCTACCGGCTCGGGGCCACGCGCACGGTCGACGGCATCCCCGTGACCCAGGTCGAGACGGTCGTCGAGGTCCCGACGCCCGCAGGGTCGGCGTTCGTCTACGTCACCGAGACCTACGCGACGGGCGACGCCGAGGGCGCGGCCCAGGCCCGCGCGGTCACCGACAGCCTGGTCGTCACGCCCGCGGGCTGATGTCCTGGTCCGCCCCCCGGTGCGGCCGGGACGGGTGGGCCGTCCGGCCGGTCGGTCAGTCGGCGCGCACGACCAGGGCGGTCGCGAGCGCCGCGACGCCCTCACCGCGCCCCGTCAGCCCCAGCCCGTCCGTCGTGGTCGCCGTGAGGGTCACGGGGGCGCCGGCGGCAGCACTCAGCGCCGCCTCGCCCTCGGCACGGCGCGGCCCGAGCCGGGGCCGGTTGCCGACGACCTGGACCGCCACGTTGCCGATCTCGTACCCCGCCGCGCGCACCCGTCGGGCGGCCTCGGCGAGCAACGACGCACCGCTGGCTCCGGACCACTCGGGGGCGCTCGTGCCGAAGTTCGAGCCGAGGTCCCCGAGCCCTGCTGCGGAGAAGAGGGCGTCGGCGGCCGCGTGCGCGGCCACGTCGGCGTCCGAGTGGCCTGCCAGGCCCCGTTCTCCGGGCCAGTGGAGTCCCGCCAGCCAGAGGTCGCGTTCCTCGCCCACAGGGGCGTACGCGTGGACGTCGGTCCCGATGCCGGTCCGCGGGAGGTTCATCGCCCGTCCTCCGTCAGCAGCTTCTCGATGTAGTAGAAGTCGCGCGCGGTCGTGACCTTCATCGCGAGCTCGTCGCCGTCGACCACGAACACGTCCTCACCCAGGGCCTCGACGAGCGAGGCGTCGTCCGTCGCCGCCGTGGCCTCCGTACGGGCGCGCGCGGCGCCTGCGGAGTGCGCGCGCACCAGGAGCGCCCGGTCGAACGCCTGGGGGGTCTGGACCGCGCGCAGCAGCGTCCGGGCCGGGGTCGAGGCGACCCGCTCGACCCCTGCGGGCAGCGCGCCGCGGGCGTCCTCCACCGGGCCGCGCGGGGCCAGGATCTTGACGGTGTCCATCACGGGGAGCCCGGGGATGACGGCCTGGTGGCCGGCCTTGACGGTCTCGACGACCCGACGGATCATCGCGGCCGGCGCGAGGGGGCGCGCGGCATCGTGCACCACGACCGTGTCGATGTCCGCGCGTGCCCGCGTCAGCCCGGCCGCGACCGAGGACTGGCGTGTGGTCCCGCCGGCGACGACGACCACGGGCACGCTCACGTGCGGGTCGTGCTCCAGGACGTCCGACATGACCGAGACGAGCCCGTTCGGTGCCGTGACGACGAGAGCGTCGACCACTCCCGAGGCGGTCAGGCGTCGGGCCGCGTGCAGGACGAGCGGGAGGCCGCGCAGCGGGACGAGAGCCTTGGGAAGGTCGAAACCGAGGCGGGTGCCGGATCCGGCGGCGGTCAGGATGGCGAGGGTCGTCACACCGATCACGGTAGACGATCTCGGCCTGCGGACCGTCCTCGGCCCGCTGACGAGACGACCGGTCGCGCGGAGCCGCTCTCGCGCACCCTCGCGCGGGGCGTCCGTGAACGACGACGACGCACGGACCGGGTAGGTCCGTGCGTCGTCGGTGGTGCGTGGGTGAGGCTCTGCTCAGGAAGCCAGGACCTCGTCGAGGATGGCCTCGGCCTTGTCCTCCTCGGTGTGCTCGGCCAGGGCCAGCTCCGAGACCAGGATCTGTCGAGCCTTCGCCAGCATGCGCTTCTCCCCGGCCGAGAGGCCGCGGTCCGCGTCACGCCGGGAGAGGTCGCGGACGACCTCCGCCACCTTGATCACGTCGCCCGAGGCCAGCTTCTCGAGGTTGGCCTTGTAGCGGCGCGACCAGTTGGTCGGCTCTTCGGTGTATGGTGCGCGAAGAACTTCGAAGACCTTGTCGAGGCCTTCCTGGCCGACGACGTCGCGGACGCCCACCAGGTCGACGTTGTCCGCCGGGACCTCGATCGTCAGGTCGCCCTGAGCCACCTTGAGCTTCAGGTAGATCTTGTCCTCCCCGCGGATGGTGCGGGTCTTGATCTCTTCGATCTTTGCGGCACCGTGATGTGGGTAGACAACGGTCTCGCCTACTGTGAACGTCATCTGCAGATGTCCCCTTTCGCGGAGGTCGATCTTACCACGGGGGGTACCTCCGTTCCGAGCCCCTGCCCCGGCCCGCAGGCGCACCGTGCCAGCGTTTTTCCTGGTCACGCCACGGTCCGGCCAGCAGCCCGGCACGAATACCTACCGCCCGCCATGCCTGCGGACCGCCCGCAGCGCGCGAGCGGGGCCCCCTGCCGCCCTCGAGAGACCCTCCGCAGACCGCCGAGCCGGATCCCCCGGCGAGCGACTAGGCTGTGGTCATCTGCGCCCGGGGGGCGCCGGCGGCGCACGAGCCCGCCCGGCAACGCCTCCTGGGCCCACCGAGACTGACCGCAGCACATTGGAGCGCACGTGACCCGCACCCCGTCCCGCCCGACCACGCCGCGCCGGTCGCTCATGCTCGCGATCCCCGTGATCGTGGCGAGCGCCGTCGCCGTGTCGGCCTGCTCACCCATCACGACGGACATCGCCTACTCGCCGTCCGACGGCATCCGCGTCAACCTGACCGACGAGGTCCGGGCGCTGAACCTGCTCATCGTCTCGGAGGCCGAGGGCGAGCCGGGGACGCTGCTGGGCGGCGCCGCGAACGACTCCGACGAGCCCGTCGAGATCACCATCGCCCCCGAGGGCACCGACCCGGTCGACGTCCCCCTCGAGGCCGGCGAGACGGTCTACTTCAGCGTCGACGACGGCTTCGAGGCGCAGTTCGGGAACATCGACGCCGCGCCCGGTGCGACGATCTCCGTCACGGTCACCGCGAGCACGGGCGAGTCCGAGACCGCTCAGGTCCCGGTCGTCAACGGCGCCCTCGAGGAGTACAAGGACTACCTGCCCTGATCGGCGGCTGACGGTTCGTCCCCCTGCCGGCACCGGCGCTGCGAGGGACGACGAGCCGTGCCCGACGGCGAGGCTCCCTCCTGGAGGGAGCCTCGCCGTCGTGCTTCCAGGGCTCGTGCGCCGTACACGACGACGACTGTCGGCTACTGCCAGTAACATCCCGGTCATCGGGATCGGCCGACGTGGCCTCCCCTTCGTAGAAGCGGCCTTCCATGGCAACAGCCCGTCCTCGCTCCGTCCGCACCGTCGCGGTCGCCGCAGGCCTCCTGACCTCCGCTCTCCTGCTCTCCGGGTGCGGCGCGATCATCGACTCGATCACCGGCCCGTCCGAGGCCCAGCGCGACGAGCCGGGCGGTGAGGTCACCGCGGCGTCCGACGCCGACGTCTTCTCGCTCCAGCTCGGCGACTGCATCAACGAGTCCGCCCCCGCGGAGACGGAGGAGACCGTCGAGTACGAGTCGCTCCCCGTCGTGCCGTGCGCCGACCCCCACACGGGCGAGGTCTACGCCGAGCACGAGCTCCCGGCCGGCGAGTTCCCCGGCGACCAGGCCGTCTCCGACACCGGCATGGAGCACTGCTACTCGGTCTTCGAGGAGTTCGTCGGCCTCAGCTACGAGGAGTCGACGCTCGACTTCTGGGCCATGTTCCCCTCGCAGGAGAGCTGGGACATGGCGGACGACCGCACGATCCAGTGCTTCGTGGGTCCGGTCGAGGACACCGTGACGGGCACGCTCGAGGGCGCTGCCGTCTAGCACTCCCCGTGACGTCCGACGGCGAGGCCCCTCCGGGAGGGAGCCTCGCCGTCGGGCGTCGTTCTTCGTCGTGGTCAGGTCACCCGAAGCGGCCCGAGATGTAGTCCTCCGTGGCCTGCTCCGACGGCGACGAGAACATCGTCGCCGTGTCCCCCATCTCGATCAGGCGGCCCGGCTTGCCCGTGCCCGCGATGTTGAAGAACGCCGTGCGGTCGCTCACGCGGGCTGCCTGCTGCATGTTGTGCGTGACGATCACGATCGTGTACTCGTCCTTGAGCTCGGCCATGAGGTCCTCGATCGCGAGCGTCGAGATCGGGTCGAGCGCCGAGCACGGCTCGTCCATGAGGAGCACCTGCGGGCGCACCGCGATCGCGCGCGCGATGCACAGGCGCTGCTGCTGCCCGCCGGACAGGCCCGACCCGGGGCGGTCGAGGCGGTCCTTGACCTCGTTCCACAGGTTCGCGCCCTGGAGCGAGGTCTCGACCAGCTCCTCGGCGTCGGACTTGGAGATGCGCTTGTTGTTGAGGCGCACGCCCGCGAGGACGTTCTCCTTGATCGACATGGTCGGGAACGGGTTGGGCCGCTGGAAGACCATGCCCACCTGGCGACGGACGGCGACCGGGTCGACGTCGGGCGCGTAGAGGTCCTGGCCGTCCATGACGGCCTTGCCCTGGACGTGCGCGCCCGGGATGACCTCGTGCATGCGGTTGAGCGTGCGCAGGAACGTCGACTTGCCGCAGCCCGACGGGCCGATCAGCGCCGTGACCGAGCGCGGCTCGATCGCCATGGTCACGCCTTCCACGGCGAGGAAGTCGCCGTAGTAGACGTTGAGGTCGGAGACGTCGATTCGCTTCGACATGATGTGCTTCCTTCCGGCGGCCGGTCGCGCGGGGTGCGCTGCCCGGCCGGGCTGGTGGGCTCGGCTCAGCGAGCGGTCTTGGGCGAGAACAGGCGGCTGATGAGCCGGGCGATCAGGTTGAGCAGCATGACGATGAGGATCAGGGTCAGGGCCGCGGCCCAGGCCCGGTCGATCCCGACGCCGCCCTGCTCGTACTGGCGGTAGGCGAAGACCGGGAGGGTCGCCATACGTCCGTCGAACAGGTCCCAGTTGACCTGTGTGATGAGGCCGACCGTGAGCAGCAGGGGTGCGGTCTCACCGATCACGCGGGCGATCGAGAGCATGACGCCCGTGACGATGCCGGCGATCGACGTGCGCAGCACGACCTTGACGATCGTCAGCCACTTGGGCACGCCCAGCGCGAGCGACGCCTCGCGCAGCTCGTTGGGGACCAGGCGCAGCATCTCCTCGACCGAGCGGATCACGACCGGGGTCATGAGCAGCGACAGCGCGACCGCGCCCATGATCCCGGCCCGGTACGCGGGGCCGAAGACGAGCGTGAACAGCGAGAAGGCGAACAGGCCCGCGACGATCGACGGGATGCCCGTCATGACGTCCACGAGGAACGTGATCCAGCGGGCGAGGGCGCCGCGCCCGTACTCGACGAGGTAGATCGCGGTGAGCAGGCCGATCGGCACCGAGATGAGCGTCGCGGCCCCCGTGATGAGGAGCGTGCCGACGATCGCGTGCCAGATCCCGCCGCTCGTCATGTCGCCGTAGACGCCGACCATGTCGGTCGACAGGAACGTCGCCCCGAAGAGCTTGGCTCCGCGCGTGACCACGATCCACAGGAGCGAGACGAGCGGGATCAGGGCGAGCAGGAACGCGAACGTCACGAGCGTGGTCGCGAGGCGGTCGGTCGCCCAACGGGCGCCCTCGACGAACCGCGAGGTCACCGTCAGCCCGACGGCGTAGAGCACCGCGCCGAGGCCCAGCACCCCCGCGACGGTCGGCTTCCCGGCGACCGCGAGGATCGCGAACGCGACGAGGACACCACCCAGGGCGAAGGCCCAGGGGGCCCAGCGGGGCAGGCGCTTCTGCGTCGGGACGAGCTGGAGGGAGCCCGAGCCGTCGGGGGCGGCGGGCGTGGTGGGGGTGAGGTCGGTGGCCGTCATCAGTTCGCTCCCGAGAAGTCCTTGCGGCGCGCGATGATCCAGCGCGCGATCATGTTGACGACGAACGTGATGACGAACAGCGCGAGCCCCGTCGCGATGAGGGTGCTCACCGCGAGGCCGCTCGCCTCAGGGAACTTCGAGGCGATGTTCGCGGCGATCGTCTGCTGCTGCCCCGGCTTGAGCAGGAACAGCGAGTAGAGGAACCCGGGCGAGATGACCATGAGCACGGCCATGGTCTCGCCGAGCGCGCGGCCCAGGCCCAGCATCGACGCGCTGATCACGCCAGAGCGGCCGAACGGCAGGACCGCCATGCGCACCATCTCCCAGCGCGTCGCGCCCAGCGCGAGCGAGGCCTCCTCGTGCAGGACCGGGGTCTGGAGGAACACCTCGCGCGAGACCGCCGTGATGATCGGCAGGATCATGACGGCCAGGACGATCGAGGCCGACATGATGTTCTTCGCGGGGGCCTGGTAGCCCTCGAACAAGGGGACGAAACCGAGCGTGCCGCTCAGCCACGTGAAGAACGGGTTGAGGATCGGGAGCAGCCACAGCGCGCCCCACAGGCCGTACACGACGCTCGGGATGGCCGCGAGGAGGTCGATCAGGTAGCCGAGGCCCTGCGCCAGGCGCCGCGGCGCGTAGTGCGAGATGAACAGCGCGATGCCCACCGAGACCGGCACGGCGATCAGCAGCGCCAGGATCGAGGCCAGGAGCGTGCCGAACACCAGCGGGCCGATGTAGGCGAGCAGCGAGTCCGCCTTGAACCAGGAGATCTCCTGGAGCTCCTCAGGGCTCGCCGTCAGGGCCGGCCAGGCCTCGATGACGAGGAACACGGCCACCGCGGCGAGGACGAGCAGGATGAGGATCCCGGCGCCCGTCGACAGGCCCGCGAACAGGCGGCCCGCCAGGCCGCCCTTGGTCACGGGGACCGTGGGTTCGGACCCGAGCCCGGCTCGGGTGGAGGGAGGAGAGGTGACGGCCACTGATGCTCCGATGACTGAGGTGCGGCGGTGGTGGGACGGGCTTGCGGTGGTCACGCACCCGTGGCGGGCCGCGTCGGGCGCAGTGCCTCGACGTGACCCGCCCCTGGGTGAGTGACCGTGTTCAGCTGTTCGGTCAGCTCTTGACGCTGATCGAGTCGAGCGCTGCCTGGACCTCGGTGCGCAGCGCGTCCGAGATCGGGGCGGAGCCGGCGACGGACGACTCGGCGGCGCGAGCCTGGCCCTCCTCGCTGGCGACGTAGGTCAGGTACGCCTTGACGTTGGCGGCGTCCTCCGCCTTGTCGTAGGTGTCGCACGCGATCGAGTAGGAGATGAGGACCAGCGGGTAGGCGCCGGCCTCGGTCGTGGTGCGGTCGATCTCGACGACCAGGCGCTTGTCGGTCGCGTCCGCGGCGCGCGGCGAGGCGTCGACGACCTTGGCCGCGGCCTCGGGCGAGAACGGCACGTACTCCTCGCCGACCTTGATCGCGGCGGTGCCCAGGTCGCCTGCGCGCGAGGCGTCGGCGTACCCGATGGCACCCTCGGCGCCCGTGACCGTGTCGACGACGCCCTGGGTGCCCTGGCCGGACTGTCCGCCCGACAGCGGCCAGTCACCGCTGGCCTCGTGCGGCCAGGCGCCGTTCGAGGCGTCCGCGAGGTACTCGGTGAAGTTCTCCGTCGTGCCCGACTCGTCCGAGCGGTTGACGGGGATGATCGCGGTGCTGGGGAGCGTGACGCCCTCGTTCTCCGCAGCGATGGCCGGGTCGTTCCAGGCCGTGATCTCGCGGTTGAAGATCTTCGCGAGGGTCTCGGCCGAGAGGTTGAGGTGCTCGGCGTCGAGGCCGGGCAGGTTGTAGATCACGGCGATGGGGCTGATGTACAGCGGCACCTCGATGGCCTCGCCGCCGAAGCAGCGGTCGGTCGCGGTCGCGAGCTCGTCGTCCTTGAGGGCGGCGTCGGAGCCGGCGAACTGCGTCGCGCCGGAGAGGAACTGCTCGCGGCCACCGCCAGAGCCCACCGCGTCGTAGCTGAGGGTCACGCCGGGGGCGATGTCGCCGAAGCCGGCGATCCAGCCGGCCACGGCCTTCTCCTGCGACGAGGCGCCCGCGCCGGCAAGCGTTCCCGTGAGGTCCTCGGTCGAGCCGTTCTCTGCGCCGTCGGTGGCAGCGCCACCACCGGAGTCGGTGCTGTTCGAGCCGCACGCTGCCAACGTCAACGCGAGCACGCCGATGGCTGCTGCGGAACCTGCGCGGGTGAATCGGCTGAGCTTCACTCTCTTCTTCCATCCTGTCAACGCGGAGGCACCAGCGAGCGCCGGTGACAACAACGACGCTAAGCAGCCCGGGTGACGCGCTCCGGTGCTCCGGGTGAACGACGGATGAACAGTGCACAGACTCTTGCGGCCTGTGGACAGAGCCGGGCCGGCGCGCCCTACGAGGGCCCGGTGAGCGAGAACACGCTCACCACGGGCCCCACCGGTTGCCCAGCCCGGACGGGTCGGGAAGTCTGGTGAGAACAGGTCACCCTGCCGTCACCCACGGCCCGGTGATCCGAGGTCGATCGACGACCGCACCACGACGGACGTCAGGAGGACCCCCTGTGACAGACGACGGCACGAGCCGTCCGTACCCGGCCGAGGGCGAGCCGGAGGAACGGGCGGCGACCCCGGTCGCAGACCAGGCCGGGGCCGCCGACGGCACCGTTCCCCCGCCCGAGGACGCGACGGCGTCGGGCACGGCGGCCCTGCCTGCCCCGCCCGGACGCATGTACCCCCGTGTCTTCTACCCCGCCGCGGGGCTCATCCTGCTGTTCGTGCTCCTCGCGATGGTCTTCACCGACGGGACCACCGCTGTCCTGAGCACGCTCCAGGCCGACGTCATCGGAGCGTTCGGCTGGTACTACGTGCTGATCGTGGCCGGGTTCGTCATCTTCGCGCTGTGGATGGGGCTGAGCCGGTTCGGCGACATCGTGCTCGGCAAGGACGACGAGACCCCCCTGTTCCGGCTGCCCGTGTGGTTCGCGATGCTGTTCGCGACCGGCATGGGGATCGGGCTCGTGTACTGGGGAGCGGCCGAGCCGCTGACGCACTTCGCGTCGCCCAAGCCCGGCGTCACGGGCGACCCGGCGGCGCTCGCGCAGGCCGCGATGGGGCAGAGCTACCTCCACTGGGGCGTGCACGCCTGGGCGATCTACGTCGTCGCGGGCCTCGCTCTCGCCTACGCGATCCACCGCAAGGGGCGGCCCGTCTCGATCCGGTGGGCTCTCGAACCCCTGCTCGGCGACCGGGTCAAGGGCCGCCTGGGCGACGTGGTCGACGTGGTCGCGGTGCTCGGCACCGTGTTCGGCGTCGCGACCTCGCTGGGCTTCGGTGTGCTGCAGATCGGGGCCGGGCTCGGCTTCCTGGACGTCGCCGAGCCGGGCCTCGGACTCCAGATCGGGCTCATCATCGGGATCACGGCCGTCGCGACCCTCTCGGTCGCCTCGGGCCTGGGGCGCGGCATGAAGTGGCTCTCCAACGGGAACATGGTCCTCGCGGGCGTCCTCGCCCTCACCGTGCTCGTCGTCGGACCCACCCTGTTCCTCCTGCGCGACTACGTGCAGTCCATGGGGTACTACCTGCAGAACGTCATCCGCCTCACGTTCGACACCACGGCCTTCCAGGGCGACGCGGGACTCGAGTGGCAGTCGTCGTGGACCATCTTCTACTGGGGCTGGTGGATCTCCTGGGCGCCGTTCGTGGGCGTCTTCATCGCACGCATCTCCCGGGGCCGCACCATCCGCGAGTTCGTGATGGGTACGCTCCTGGTCCCCACGCTCGTGACGTTCCTGTGGTTCTCGGTCTTCGGCGGCTCCGCGCTGTACCGGCAGATCTTCGGCGACGGCGGGCTCATAGGCGCCGACGGGAGCGTCGACACCGACACCGTGCTCTTCCAGCTCCTGGGCGACCTGCCGGGAGGCCCGGTCCTCACGGTGCTCGCGATCGTGCTCATCGGGGTGTTCTTCGTGACGTCCGCCGACTCGGGCTCGTTCGTCGTGGGGATGCTGACCTCGGGTGGCGACCCGCACCCCGCGGTCTGGAACCGCATCCTGTGGGCCGTCCTGTCCGGCCTCCTCGCGATCGCCCTCCTGATCTCGGGTGGGCTCACCGCGCTGCAGACGGCTGCGATCCTCATCGCCCTGCCGTTCTCGGTCGTCATGATCGGGATGGCTCTGTCCACCGTGATCGCGCTGCGCGAGGAGCACAGCGCGATCCTGCGCGCCGAACGGGCACAGGCCCGGCTGGCCCTCACCCAGCACGTCACGCGCCGCGTCACCGAGTCCATCTCCGAGCAGTGGGACGAGCTGTACGGCAGCGACGGGCGCAAGCCGCCCAAGCCCGCAAAGCCTCAGAGGTCGCCTGCCGAGCGGCGAGCCGCGCTCATCGGACGGCCCCGGCGCCGCGCGGACGAGGACGCACCGCCCGGCGGGCAGCCGCCCGCCTGACGAGGGCGCGCGCCGCACGCGGTCACGGGCCGGCCGAGCACGCGGCGCGGGGGCGCCCCCTGGGGCGACCCCGCGCACCCGGCCTACGCGGCGCCGTCGGCCACCTTGTAGCCCAGGCCGCGGACCGTGAGCAGGTACCGCGGGGTCGCGGGGTCGGGCTCGATCTTGGAGCGGATGCGCTTGACGTGCACGTCGAGCGTCTTGGTGTCGCCCACGTAGTCGGCGCCCCAGACCCGGTCGATGAGCTGTCCACGCGTGAGCACGCGTCCGGCGTTGCGCAGCAGGAGCTCGAGCAGCTCGAACTCCTTGAGCGGGAACGACACGAGCTCGCCGTGCACCGTGACGACGTGCCGGTCGACGTCCATCCGCACGGGCCCGACCTCGAGCGCCCCGTCGACCTCGGGTTCGGCAGGGGACTCGGCGCCGCCCTGGCGCCGCAGCACCGCACGCACCCGCGCGAGGAGCTCGCGGAACGAGTAGGGCTTGGTCACGTAGTCGTCGGCCCCGAGCTCGAGGCCCACGACCTTGTCGATCTCCGAGTCCTTGGCCGTGAGCATGATGACGGGCACGTTGCCGCGCTGTCGCAGCTCCCGGCACACCTCCGTGCCGCTCAGGCCCGGGAGCATGAGGTCGAGGAGCACCAGGTCCGCTCCCCCGGCGTCGTACGCGGCCAGGGCCTCGGGCCCCGTCGCCGCCTCGACGACGTCGAAGCCCTCGCGGGCCAGCTGATAGGTCAGAGGGTCGCGGTACGACTCCTCGTCCTCGACGACCAGGATGCGCGTCACGCACCCACCTCCTTGGTTCTGGGGGACGTGCCCTGATGGGGAGCTGTCTGGGAGGCCTGCGCCCGGGTGGGCGTCCGGCCGGACTGCGGGGGATCGGTGGGGGCGTCGGCTGCGTCGGCTGCGGCGCCCGGGTCGAGCAGTGCGGCCTGGGCGGCCTGGTCGTCGCCCGAGTCGCCCGAGTCGCTTGAGTCGCCCGAGGTGGTCGTCGCGGCCACGTCGGAAGGTTCGGAGGGGTCGGAGGCGTCGGAGGACTCGGCCGCGCCGTCGCCTGAGGGGTCCGCGCTGCTCTCGAACCCCTCGGCGGTCAGGTTCGCCGCCGGGATGCGCAGCGTGAACGTCGAGCCCCGACCCGGCTCGGACCACATGGTCACCTCGCCGCCGTGGTCGGCCGCGATGTGCTTGACGATGCTGAGCCCGAGGCCCGTCCCGCCCGTGTCGCGCGAGCGCGCGGGGTCCACGCGGTAGAAGCGCTCGAACACACGCTGCTGCTGCCCCTCGGAGATGCCGATGCCCTGGTCCACGACCGCGATCTCGACGAGGTCGCCGACCACGCTCACGCCGACCCCGACACGGGTGTTGTCGCCCGAGTAGGCGACCGCGTTGTCGAGCAGGTTGCGCACCGCGGTCACGAGCAGCGCGTGGTCCCCGTAGACCACGGCGTCGAGGTCGCCGCCGACGGTCAGCACGATGCCCTTGCCCTGAGCGGTGGTGCGTGCCCGGTCGACCGCTTCCTCCACGACACCGCGCACCGGCACGGTCGTGACGGCCTGGAGGGCTCCGGCCACCTGCAGCCGCGAGAGCTCGATGATCTCCTGGACCAGGGCGGACAGGCGCGTGGCCTCCTGCTGCATGCGGCCCGTGAAGCGGCGGACCGCGACCGGGTCGTCCGCGGCGTCCTGCACCGTCTCGGCCAGCAGGGCGAGCGCGCCCACGGGTGTCTTGAGCTCATGGGACACGTTGACCACGAAGTCGCGGCGGATCGCGTCGACGCGACGCGCCTCGGTCCGGTCCTCGGCGAGGACCAGGATGTGGTGGGGGCCGACCTGGGCGACCCGGACCTGCAGCATGACCATGCCCCGCCCGACCGGTCCGCGCGGGAGCTCGAGCTCCTCGTCGCGGATCACGCCGTCGCGCTGGACCTCCTCGATCATGTCGAGGATCGGGGTGTGCACGATCGCGTCACCGCGGACCACGCCCAGCGCGTACGCCGGCGGGCTCGCCCGCACGACCTCGCCCTCGGCGTCGAGCACCACGGCCGCGGAGCGCAGCACCGCGAGGACACGGACCAGCCCCTCGTCGAGCTCGGGCGCCTCCTCGTCCGGCATGCGCCGCAGGGTCCGCTCGCTGAACCGGAACGCGAGCGTCGCGAAGACGCCGACGAGGAGCCCGATGACCCCTGCGACGAGCAACCCGACGCCCTCCTGGATTCCTTCCACCTCACCAGCGTACGGTCGACCCATGAGGCCGCCCGACCACGCGGGGCGGTTCGCACGACGCGTGTCCAAGAGTTCACGCGGCGTCGTCCAGCCGTTCACCTGGCCGTTCACCTTCCCGTTCACCGCGCCTGTCATGGTGGACTCTGCTGGTCACCAGGAAAGGGAAGCGATGCGGGAAATCTTCGAGGCCGAGCTCAAGCAGGTCGGCGACGACCTCGCCGAGATGAGTCGGCTGGTCGAATCGGCCATCAGTCGAGCCGGGACGGCGCTGCTCACCGCGGACCTCCAGCTCGCGCAGTCCGTCATCGCGTCGGACCACGCGATCGACGCCCTGGAGCGTGAGCTCGACGAGCGGTGCGTGCTGCTGCTCGCGCAGCAGCAGCCCGTCGCGACGGACCTGCGCGTCGTCGTGAGCGCCCTGCGCATGAGCGCGACCCTGGAACGCATGGGCGACCTCGCCCGGCACGTCGCCCAGGTCGCACGGGGCCGCTACCCGGCGCACGCGATCCACCCCCTGCTGGAGGGGACGTTCTCCCAGATGCACGACGCCGCGACCCGGGTCGCGCGCCGCACCACGACGCTGCTCACGACGCGGGACCTGACGGTCGCGGCCAACGTCGAGCGCGACGACGACCTGCTGGACCACCTCCACCAGGACACGTTCGCCGCGCTCCTGGGACCGGACTGGACCGGCACCGCCCAGGAGACGATCGACGTGACCCTCGTGGGTCGCTACTACGAGCGGTTCGGCGACCACGGGGTCTCGATCGCCAAGCGCGTGACGTTCCTCGTCACGGGTGACTTCGTGGACGGTCGCGGCCAGGCCATGCGCGCGTAGCCGTCCCGCGAGCCCTCCCGCTCCACCAACGCCCGACGGCGCCGCTCCCCTCGCGAGGGGAGCGGCGCCGTCGGGCGTTCGCGTCAGAGCGACGAGACGATCAGCGACCCTGGTTCGCGACCGCGGCGATCGCGTCCGCCGCAGCAGCCGGGTCGAGGTACTTGCCGCCCTTGACGACGGGGACCAGGTTCTCGTCCAGCTCGTAGACGAGCGGGATGCCCGTGGGCACGTTCAGGCCCGCGATGTCCTCGTCCGAGATGCCGTCGAGGTGCTTGATGATCGCGCGCAGCGAGTTGCCGTGCGCCGCGACGAGGACCGTCTTGCCGGCCTTGAGGTCGGGGACGACCTCACCCTCCCAGTAGGGAAGAGCGCGCTCGAGCACGTCCTTGAGGCACTCGGTCTGCACGACCGGGGCGTCCGCGTAGCGCGGGTCCGTGTCCTGCGAGAACTCCGAGCCCAGCTCGATCGCGGGCGGCGGCACGTCGTACGAACGACGCCACAGCATGAACTGCTCCTCGCCGAACTCGGCGAGCGTCTGCTTCTTGTCCTTGCCCTGGAGCGCACCGTAGTGGCGCTCGTTGAGACGCCACGAGCGCTTCACGGGGATCCAGTGACGGTCCGCGGAGTCCAGGGCGAGGTTCGCCGTGGTGATCGCGCGACGCAGCAGCGACGTGTGCACGACGTCCGGGAGCACGCCCGCGTCCGTCAGCAGGCTCCCGCCGCGCTTCGCCTCCTCGACGCCCTTCTCCGAGAGTGCGACGTCCACCCAGCCGGTGAACAGGTTCTTGGCATTCCATTCGCTCTCGCCGTGGCGGAGCAGCACGAGGGTGTAGGTCATGGTGACCATCCTGCCGCACGAGGGACCCGGCGACCGCGCTGTCCCGGGAAATGGTCACCGAACATCTACGGAACGGGAATCTCTCGTCGGCACGCGGCCCGGGAATGGTGACGCGCGCCACGCGTTGCACCAGGTATGCCGATCACCGGAGAGTACGCACCCAGCACGAGCGACTGGGCACGCAAGCAGGCCGAGCTGTACGAGTCGTCAGGAGGGACGAAGGGCACCACCCTGCGCGGCATGCCCGTCGTGATCCTGTGGACCCTCGGCGCGAAGAGCGGCAAGATCCGCAAGACACCCCTCATGCGCGTCGAGCACGACGGCGCGTACGCCGTGGTCGCCTCGCTCGGAGGGGCCCCGCAGCACCCCGTCTGGTACCACAACATCGTCGCGAACCCGCACGTCGAGCTCCAGGACGGGCCCGAGCGCCACGACTACACGGCCCGCGAGGTCACGGGCGAGGAGAAGGCCCTGTGGTGGGAGCGCGCCGTCGCGGCCTACCCCGACTACGCGAGCTACCAGGAACGCACCGACCGCGAGATCCCGGTGTTCGTGCTGGAGCGGCGGGACTGACCGCAGGCCGACCAGGCCGGGGCCGGGCCCAGCACCGTCGCCCTGCTCAGCGCGGCCTGCGCGCCCGCACCTCGGCCGCCTGCTCGTACACCGCGAGCATGGCCTCTGCCGTCGCGTCCCAGCCGTAGCGCTCGCTCACCCGCCGGGCACCCGAGGCCAGCGCCGCGCGGCGCGCGTCGTCGGCGAGGAGGTCGCTCAGCGTCCGCGACCAGGTCCACGGGTTGTGGTCGGGGACCAGGATCCCGGAGACGCCGTCCTCGACGACCGTCCGCAGGCCGCCCACGGCCGCCGCGACCACGGGCGTACCGGACGCCTGCGCCTCGGCCGCGACCAGCCCGAACGACTCGTTGTGCGACGGCACCGCGACGAGGTCCGCCGCGCGGTAGTAGCGCACGAGCTCGTCGCGCGGCACCGGAGGCCGCACGATCACCTGGTCGGAGACCCCCATCTGGTAGGCCAGCGCCTCGAGCTCGCGCACGGCCGTCATGCGCCCGCTCGGACCGCCGAGGACCACGAGCGTCGGCAGCGGCTCGTCGTGGTCCGCGAGGACGCCCAGCGCCCGGACCAGCACGTCAGGCGCCTTGAGCGGCTGGACCCGCCCCGCGAACAGCACGAGCCGACCGCTCGTGGGCAGCCCGAGCGCAGCCCGCAGCGACTCCTTGGTCTCACCCGGGGCGGGCGGCGAGAACAGCTCCAGGTCGACACCCGGCGGCACGACGTGCACCTTCGCGGGGTCCGCCCCGTACTCCTCGACGAGGTCCTTGAACTCCTCGGGCGTGCTCGCCACGAGCGCGTCGGCCTCCGCGACGACCTGCTCCTCGCCGATGATCCGCCCGAGCGGCTCCGGGGCGTCCCCCGGGGCGAGTGCCGCGTTCTTCACGCGGGCCATGGTGTGCATCGAGTTCACGAGCGGCACGTCCCACCGGTCGGCCGCGAGCCAGCCCGCCTGGCCGGACAACCAGTAGTGCGTGTGCACCACGTCGTACCAGCCCGCGTCCCGCCGTGCCTCGGCCCGCAGGACCCCGGCTGTGAAGGCGCAGAGCTGGCCGGGCAGGTCGTTCTTGTCGAGCCCTTCGAACGGACCGGCGACGACGTGGCGCACCAGGACGCCGTCCTCGGCCTCGACCACGGGAGGCTGGGCCGACGACGTCGCGCGCGTGAAGATCTCGACCTTCGCCCCGCGCCGCGCGAGCGCCCGCGACAGCTCGGTGATGTACACGTTCATGCCGCCCGCGTCGCCCGTGCCGGGCTGGTCGAGCGGGGAGGTGTGCACCGAGAGCATCGCGATGCGCGGCGAGTCCTTCACGGCGCTCAGGCCTCCACGACACAGGCCGGGACGGGGATCGCGAGCTCGTCGACGAGCGTGCCCGCACCGTCGGCTCGGTCGATCCGCAGGACCGTGAGGTTCGACGAGTTCTGGTTCGCCACCACGACCAGGTCGGCGTCGGGGGTGCCTTCGCCCGCAGGCGCCAGCACCGCGAAGTGACGCGGCCACGCACCGCCGAGCGGGGTGTCGGCGAGGTGCTCGAGGACGGGAGCGGCGTCGTCGGGCCCCGAGACCGCACGGGTGACCGCGAACGTCGACAGAACGCCCGCACCACGGATCGCGACGAACAGGCGCGTACCGTCCGCGCTCAGCGCGACGTGCGACGGGTAGTTGCGACCGCCCTCGGGAAGCGGGGCGGCCGTGGCCTCGACCGACGAGGCCACCTCGAAGGCACCGTCGCCCGCCGGGACCAGGACGTAGACGCGCGCGTCGAGCTCGGTCGCCACGAAGAGTGCGGCGGGTGCGCCGTGCTCGCCGTCGAGGACCGCGAGGTGCCGCGGCCCTGCCCCACCCGGGAAGGTGGCGGCGACCCGGGCCGGACCTGCGCCGTCGGGCCCCTCGGCGAGGGAGCGAAGCTCGGCGACAGAACGCGGGTACGCACGCAGCTCGTCCGTACCCAGGTCCACCACGACCGCCTCCCCCGCGACCTCCGCCACGAAGTGGGCGTGCGGCCCCTCCTGACGCTCGGTGTCCGGCCCGGTCCCCCGGTGCCCCAGGCGCAGCGGGGTTGTCAGCGCGCCCGACGCGTCGAGCGGGAGGACCGCGAACGTGCCGTCGCCGTAGTTCGCGACCTGCACGGCGTCGTCCGTCGCGACCAGGTGGCACGGGAACGTGCCCCCGCTCGGGACCGTGCCCGACGGCGCGAGGGCCCCGTCCGGTGCGATCTCGAAGCCGCTGACCGCACCCGGCTCGGTCTCCGACACCGCATACAGGCGCGTGCCGCCCGGGGCGAGCGCGACGAACGAGGGCGACGGCGTCACGGCCGCGAGCACCGGCTCCCCGAGCTCACCCGTCGACCCGTCGACCGACAGCCGCCAGATCCCCTCACCGCTCCCGGGCTCCGCGCCGTCGGGGTACGTGCCGAGCCAGAGGGTCCGCGAGTCCGCACCTGCGGCCCCGGGCGACGAGGTAGAAGTCATGACCAGAGCCTAGTAGCACCGGGCATACGTCAGGGGCGTCCAGACCAGCCCTCCGGGGTGCGGAGAACCGGTCAGGACGCCCCTGGCGAGAAGCAGCGAAAAGAAATCAGTGCGCCGCGTCGTAGGCCTGCTGGACGTCGGCAGAGATACGGCCGCGCTCGCTGACCGTGTAACCGTTCGAACGAGCCCATTCACGGATCTCCGTCGCCCGCGACGGACCCGCTGCGGAAGAACGCGTCTTGCGTGCTGCGGGGCGAGCGCCGCCGCGCGTGACCTTGCGTGCGTGACCGACCCATGACGCAAAGGCGTCACGCAATTCCTGGGCGTGAGCCGAGCTGAGGTCGATCTCGTAGGAGACGCCGTCGAGGGCGAACGTCACGGACTCGTCCGCCACTCCACCGTCGACGTCGTCGACGAGAATTACCTGGACCTTCTGTGCCACTGTGCTACCTCGCGTCTTCGAGAATTGATGCTGGTATCTCGAAGTGTGCCATTACGAGGGAATGACGTCAAAGTCAAAGCGCGTGTCGCGGCGACTCGTAAGGAACCTAAGAATTCTCCGACGCCCGCGCACGCACCTGCGCCTGCTCCGCCTGGGCGTCCAGCTCGGCCATGGCGAGGCGTTCGTTGCGGTCAGCGCGGATGATGGCGCGCATCGCGAAATAGAAGAGGATGCCGACCCCGATCGAGGGGATCAAGGCATAGACGGCCGGCCAGAAATCGCTCATGCGGGCAAGTCTACGACCGCCGGACGCGCGCGGGGTGCCGACCGGTCGGTGGCACCCCGCACGCGGCCCTGACGGTCCGCGTCGCTGCACCCCGGACGGCTGCCCGTCCCCGAGGCGCTGCGGGAATCACTGCGCGGGCTTGACCAGCGGGAAGAGGATGGTCTCGCGGATCCCGTGGCCCGTCAGCGCCATGAGCAGGCGGTCGAGGCCCATCCCCATGCCCCCGGAGGGAGGCATCGCATACTCCATGGCTGTGAGGAAGTCCTCGTCGAGACGCATGGCCTCGTCGTCGCCCGCGGCTGCCAGGATCGCCTGGGCCTCGAAACGCTGACGCTGGATCACGGGGTCGACGAGCTCGGAATAGGCAGTCGCGAGCTCGAATCCTCGGACGTAGAGGTCCCACTTCTCGACCTGCCCCTTGACCGTGCGGTGGTCACGCGTCAACGGCGAGGTCTCGACCGGGAAGTCGCGGACGAATGTCGGCGCATACAGGTGGTCACCCACCTGGTGCTCCCAGATCTCCTCGACGAGCTTGCCGTGCCCCGCACGCTTCGTGTCGTAGGAAATATCGAGGCGGTCCGCGATCTTGGACAGGTGTTCCACAGACGTTTCCGGGGTGATCTCCTCACCCAGCGCCGCCGACAAGGAGTCGTACATCTTGAGCTGCGCCCATTCGCCGCCGAGCTCGTACTGCTCTCCGTCCGGAAGCTCGATCGTCGTGGTTCCCAGCGCATCCTGGGCGGCACGCTGGACGAGGTTCTGGGTCAGCTCGGCCATGGTGTTGTAATCACCGTAGGCCTCGTACGCCTCGAGCATCGCGAATTCCGGCGAGTGCGTCGAGTCGGCGCCCTCGTTGCGGAAGTTCCGGTTGATCTCGAACACCCGCTCCACGCCACCGACCACCGCGCGCTTGAGGAACAGCTCGGGTGCGATCCGCAGGTACAGCTCCATGTCGAACGCATTCATGTGCGTCGTGAACGGACGCGCCGCCGCACCACCATGAATGGTCTGGAGCATCGGGGTCTCGACCTCGAGGTAGCCACGCTCGTGGAAGTTCTCGCGCAGCGACCGCACCACGGCCGCGCGCAGCCGCACCATGTCGCGCGCCGCAGGGCGGGCGATCAGGTCGACGTAGCGCTGACGGACGCGGCTCTCCTCCGAGAGCTCCTTGTGCAGCACGGGCAGCGGGCGCAGCGACTTCGCCGCGATCTTCCACTCGTCCGCGAAGATGCTCAGCTCACCACGACGCGAGCTGATGACCCGGCCGTGCGCGAACAGGTGGTCCCCCAGGTCCACGTCCGCCTTGAACGCCGCGAGCGACTCCTCGCCCACCACGGCCTGGCTCAGCATGACCTGGAGGCGGTTGCCCTCGCCGTCCTGCAACGTCACGAAGCAGAGCTTGCCCGTGTTGCGCAGGTACACGACACGGCCCGCCACGCCCACGACGTCGTCCGTCTCCTGGCCGCTCTCCAGGTGGTCGTAGGCCTCACGGACCTGGGCGATCGTGTGCGTGCGAGGCACCGAGACCGGGTACGCCTCCTCACCCTGCGCCAGCAGCCGCTCGCGCTTCTCGCGCCGGACCCGGAGCTGCTCGGGAAGGTCGTCGGTCTCGTCGACCTCGACCGGGGCGGGGTTCACGACGGGAGCGGCATCGGCGGCGGGCACGGCGGCAGCAGCAGGATCGGGGGAAGTCACGCGACGATTCTACCGGGGCCGAGCAGGGCAGGTTCCGGCCCCGTCCTGGGCCGGGCCGGACCGGGCTGCGGGCCCCCGGCCCGGCGCCTCAGCCGATCAGGTCGAGCGCGAGGTCGAGGATCGGCGCCGAGTGCGTGAGCGCCCCCACCGACAGGTAGTCCACCCCGGTCCCTGCGACCTCCCGCGCACGGTCGAGGGTCAGGTTGCCCGTCGCCTCGAGCTCGATCTTCGCCGGGCCGCCCGGGGCACCCTCCCGCTCGCGCACGAGCCGGACCGTCTCGGCCAGCACCGGGGTCGGCATGTTGTCGAGCAGGAGGAAGTCCGCGCCCGCGTCGAGGGCTTCCAGGGCCTGGTCGGTCGTGTCGGCCTCGACCTGGATCAGGACGTCGGGGAACATCGCGCGCACGGCGTCGATCGCGCCGCTCACCGACCCGGCGGCGACGACGTGGTTGTCCTTGACCATGGCCACGTCGTACAGCCCCATGCGCTTGTTCGTGCCGCCGCCCGCACGGACCGCGTACTTCTCCAGGGCGCGCAGGCCCGGGGTGGTCTTGCGGGTGTCGAGGACCTGCGCGCCCGTGCCGTCGAGCTCGCGTGCCCAGGCCCTCGTCGCGGTCGCGACGCCGCTCGCACGGCTCGCGAGGTTGAGAAGGGTGCGCTCGGCCGTCAGGAGCACCTGGACGGGGCCCGTGAGGGCCGCGAGGACGCGCCCGCGGGTCACGGCGTCACCGTCCTGCGCGGTGAACGTCACGGTCACGGGCGGCAGCCCGAAGCGCTCGGCCACCTGCCGGGTCACCTCCTCGACGACGACGAGACCCGCCACGACGCCGTCGGCGCGTGCCACGAGGTGGGCCGTCCCCGTGCCCGACGGCGCCACGGTGGCCTGGGTGGTCACGTCCCGACCGGGCGTGGGGCCGAGGTCCTCGTCGAGGGCGCGCGTGACGATGTCGGCGACCCACCGAGGGTCGAGACCGGGCTCGATGAGAGAGGGAGAGTTCACGGCGCTCACGCTACCGCCGCCGAGGGTGACCGTGCTGGCGGCCGACGGTGACGGGGGCGAGCGCCTCAGACGACCCGCAGCTCGCCGTCAGCCCCCAGCGTGATCTCGATCCGCCGCGCCCACGCGGGCTCGACCTCGGGGAAGTCCGTGCGGAAGTGGCCACCGCGGCTCTCCTCGCGCAGGAGCGCGGCCTCGGTGAGCACCGTGGCGACCTGGTGCACGTTGGTCGTCTCCCACTCCGCGGTCTGCGGGGCCGCGACCACGTCCGTGGACCGGTGCGCGTCGGTGCGTACCGCCGCGAGCTTGTCGGCAGCGACCCGCAGGCCTTCGCCGCTGCGGATCACGCCCGGTCCGGCCGACGAGACCGACTGCACCCGGGACCGTGCGGCAGCCGGCACGAGGGCCGCCTCGCCGTCGCGCTCGACGGGTGTCCCGAGCGGGAGCTCGCCCGCAGCAACCCGAGCCGTGATCTCCTGAGCGGCCCGGTACGCGAAGACCAGCCCCTCCAGGAGCGAGTTCGACGCGAGCCGGTTCGCCCCGTGCACGCCCGTGCACGCGACCTCCCCCACGGCGTACAGGCCGTCGAGCGTCGAGCGGCCGTGCAGGTCGGTCACGACGCCACCCGAGTGGTAGTGCTGGGCGGGCGCGACGGGGACCGGCTCCTCGGTGAGGTCGATCCCCTGGTCGAGCAGCCGTTGGGTGATGGTCGGGAAGCGCTTGCGCAGGAACTCGGCGCCGAGGTGGCGGGCGTCGAGCAGCACGTGGTCCGAGCCGGTCGCGGCCATCTGCCGCACGATCGCGTGCGCGACGACGTCGCGCGGTGCGAGCTCGGCCATGGGGTGGACCGCGGGCATGAAGCGGTGACCGTCGGTGTCGAGGAGGATCGCGCCCTCACCGCGCAGCGCCTCGGAGATGAGCGGGAGCTGCCCCTTGGCGCCCAGGCCGAGCCACAGCACGGTGGGGTGGAACTGGACGAACTCGACGTCCCCGAGCGTCGCCCCGGCACGCAGCGCGGCGGCCATGCCGTCGCCCGTGGCCTGGGGCGGGTTGGTCGAGGACCGGAAGACCTGCCCGATCCCGCCCGTCGCGAGGACGACCGCCCGACCGAGGACGGCTCCGACGCCGTCTCGCGACCCTTGGCCGCGCACGTGCAGCGTCACGCCGCAGGCCCGCGGACCGCCGGGCTCGGCGGGGGACGTGGTGAGCACGTCGAGCACGAGCGCGTTCTCGATGACCTCGATACCAGGGTCGGCGAGGACGGCCTCGAGCTGGGCGACGAGCGCCCGGGAGATCTCGGCGCCCGTGGCGTCGCCGCCCGCGTGCGCGATGCGGTCGGCGTGGTGCCCGCCCTCGCGCGTCAGGGCGATGTCGCCGCCGGGGGCCAGGTCGAAGTTCGCGCCGCGCGAGACGAGCTCTCGCACCCGCTCGGGTCCCTCGGTCACGAGGACCTCGACCGCGGCCGGGTCGCACAGCCCGCCGCCTGCGGCGAGCGTGTCCTCGAGGTGCGCGGCCGGGGAGTCGGAGGGGTCGAGCGCCGCGGCGATGCCGCCCTGCGCCCAGACCGTGGACCCGGACGACAGCTCGCCCTTGGTCACGAGCAGGACGCGCGGCACCTGGGTGCGCAGCTCGAGCGCGGCTGTCAGGCCGGCGATGCCGGAGCCGACGACGATCGCGTCGACCGTGGTCGTCCAGCCGGGGGCCGGGGCGGCGAGGCGTCGGGCCAGGCGGCGGCGCGCGCGCGAGCCGCCGCCTGCCTCGACGGGAGCGGTGCCGGGGGCCGCGGCGGGCGCCCCGTCGGTGGAGACGCGCGTCCCCGCGGCCTGGGTCATTCGGCCGTGGCGGACTGGAACGGTGCGATGGGCAGGCCGCTCGGCTCGAGGTCGTAGCCTTCGGGGACGAGTCCGGGCTCCTCGCTGACCTCGACGATGCGGTTGTCCCCGTCGACGAACACGACGTTCGGCAGGAAGTGGCGCGCCTCGTGGTCGGCGATCATGCCGTAGGCGATGAGGATCACGGTGTCGCCGGGGTGCACGAGGTGCGCGGCGGCACCGTTGATGCAGACCTTGCCCGAGCCGCGCTCGCCGGGGATCGCGTAGGTCGTCAGGCGTGAGCCGTTGGTGACGTCGACGATGTCGACCTGCTGGCCGGAGATGATGTCGGCGGCCTCGAGGAGGTCCACGTCCACGGTCACGGACCCGACGTAGTGGAGGTCCGCCTGCGTCACGGTGGCGCGGTGGATCTTCCCGATCATCATGGGTCGTTGCAAGGAAGCGGGGCGGCGCGTGCCGGCCTGCGGTCCCGTCTGGGTCACTGCGTGCCTCCTGGGCGGGCCGTGCTCGCGGCGGGGTCTGCCACGTCCACGGCCAGGTTGTCGATCAGTCGGGTGGTGCCCACGCGTGCCGCCACGAGCAGCAGCGCCGGTCCCACGTACTCCGGTTCCAGGTCGTCCACGGTAGTCGGGTCGACCAGTGCGAGGTAATCGACCACAACGCCGGGGTGCTCGTTGAGCATTCCCGAGGCCACCTCGATGGCCGCTGCGGCCCCCCGTCCGGCCGCGGCGGCGGCCGCCCCGGCGCGCAGCGCGCGGCTCAGGGTCAGCGCGTCGGACCGCTCGGTCTCGGAGAGGTAGGCGTTGCGCGAGGACAGCGCGAGCCCGTCGTCGTCGCGCACGATCGGGACGCCGACGACCTCGACGTCGACGTCCAGGTCGGCGACCATGCGACGGATCGCGAGGAGCTGCTGCGCGTCCTTCTCGCCGTAGAACGCGACGTCGGGCCTGGTGAGGTGCAAGAGCTTGAGCACGACGGTCAGGACGCCGTCGAAGTGGCCGGGCCGGAACGCACCTTCGAGCACGGTGCCGATGCGTCCGGACGTGACGCGTACGATCGGGTCGCCGCCGGGGTACATCTCCTCGACCGACGGGGCGAACACGAGGTCCACGGCCGACCGCCCCGGCACGGGCTCGGGGAGCCCTGCGAGGAGCGCCAGGTCGGCGTCGAGGTCGCGCGGGTACCGGTCGAGGTCCTCGCCCGGCCCGAACTGCAGGGGGTTCACGAACACGGTCACGACGACCTGCCCCGTGGGGCCGACGCGCTCGCGCGCCGCACGCACGAGCTGCAGGTGGCCGTCGTGGAGCGCGCCCATGGTCATGACGACGGCGCGGGTCGCCGCGCTGCCCGCCGCGGCGGAGCGCTCGCTGCCCGACGGCGCCGCACCGGCAGGCGCGTCGACGGCCGCGCCGGCGGGGGCGGCCAGGGCCTCGCGCAGCGCGTCGCGCGTGCGCACGACGCGCGGGAGCGCACCGGCGGGGGGCGTGGGCACGGACATCACTGACCTTCCTCGAGGACGTCGAGCAGCTCCTGGGCCTGGCGGGCGTCGATGCGCCCGGCGGCCAGGGCACGGCTGGTGGCTCCGCGGCTGAGCTCGCGGTACGACGCGGGGACGTCGGTCGCGGCGACGCGCGGGGCGGTCTCGTGCGCCGAGGTCACGGCCAGGGCCTGCAGCACCTCGAGGTGCTCCGCGACGGTCCCGACGTCCCCGCGCGACACGGGGCCCGTCAGGGCCGAGATCGCTCCGGGACCGCCGCCGTCCCCGGCGTCGGCGGACCGGGTCGCCCCGTCCAGCGCCGCCGAGAGCAGCGGGGCCAGCACGCGCCCCGGCTGCTCGACGCCCGCTGCCTCGAGGGCCTGCGCCGCCTGGGCGACGAGCACCACGAGGTGGTTCGCGCCGTGCGCGAGGGCCGCGTGGTAGAGCCCGCGGGCCTCTTCCTCGACGATGACAGGTTCGCCCCCGAGCTCGACGACGAGCGCCTGCCCGATGGGCTGGACGGGCCCCGGCGCGGTGACCGCGAAGGTCGTGCCCACGAGGCGTGACAGGTCGAGCGACGTGCCGGAGAACGTCATGGCGGGGTGGATCGCGAGCGGGATCGCCCCCTGGGCGCGCGCCGGGTCGAGCACGCCCGCGCCGTAGCGGCCCGAGGTGTGCACGACGATCTGCCCGCCCTGCCACGCCCCGATCTCGGCGAGACCCGAGACCAGGCCCGGGAGGGCGTCGTCGGGCACGGCGAGCAGGACCAGCTCCGAACGCCGCACGACCTCCTCGACCTCGAGCACGGGGATGCCGGGCAGGAGCGTCTCGATCCGCTCGCGCGACGCCTCGGAGATACCGCTCGCGCCGACGACCGCGTGGCCCGTGGCGCGCAGCGCGCTGCCGAGGACGGCGCCGACGCGGCCCGCGCCGACCACGCCCACGCCCAGGCGCCCCGGGCGCCGGCGTCCGTCACTCACGTGCGTCCTCGATCCTCTGGTCGGCAGCCGTCCCGGCGGACGAGGTCTCCACGTACGGCGCGGTCTGCGCGTCGTCGTCCTCGATCGTCTCGACGACGGCCGCCACCTCGTCCCGCCGCATCCACAGCTCGGGCCCGGCGTGCGCGCGGGCCTCGCGGGCCCTGCGCGCCTGCTCGTCCATGAGCGCGCCCGCGACGTGCTGGTCGAGGTGCGGCACGGTCGGCGTGACGGGGCCGGGGACCGAGTGCGCGGCGAACGTCGCGACGCCCAGGCGCCGCTGCCACGGGCCCTGCTGGACGCCGAGCGACTGCGTGCGCTCGTGCGGCACGATCTCGACACGGCGCACGAGGCGTCCGCGCCGCAGGACCAGCGCACGACCCGTGACCGTGAAGCCGTTGCGGCGCCACGCGATCGGGTCGAGGATGCGGGCGCGTCGCGGTGCCGTCGTGAAGTGGTTCCCCGCGTCGATCCCGGACAGCGCCTCGTCGAGCAGCGCGCGAGGGTCGTCCGTGCCGAGGTCCGGCAGCACGAGCCACACCGCGCCCAGGGCCTCGTCGCGCGTCCCCACGGGCAGCAGGACGCTGTTGTTGGTCGTGCCGTCCGCGCTCAGGCCGTAGCCCGCGACGTTGACCTCGACGCGCCACCAGTCCGCGCTGCGCCACAGGAGCCCCTGCGTGAGCCGGATGGCCTGGACGCGGCCCGGTGGGATGGTCTGCGAACGCGTCTCGAGCAGGCCGTGGCGCAGCCGGATGCCGTCGGGCGAGATCGCGCTGCGGAAGTTGAACTCGCGCGTGAACCGGCCGAACAGGTAGCCGCCGACGCCCAGGACCAGCGGCAGGGCCGTGAACAGCGTGCCGATCTCGCGGGTGCCGACCGCGACGCCGACGAGGCCGAGCACCGCGAGGACCAGGACGATCGTCGCGGCCGTGCGGATCAACGACCAGACGAGGCGGCCCGGGGGGACCTCCATGACGGGCTGCTCGGGTGCCTCGGGCGCGTCCAGGGCGACCTGCCCGACGACGGCGCCCCCGTCTCCCGGCACCTCGCCGGCGGGGGCCTCGCCCGGGCCCGCCGGTGCACCGACAGGTCCGGCACCCGCGACTGCCGCGCGAGCAGGGGCACTGCCCACGCGCAGCCCCGCCGCGCGTGCCAGGAGCTCGGCACGCAGGTGGTTGGCGTCGTCGAGCTTGAGGAAGCCCAGCTTGATGCCCGAGTCCGAGCCGCCCGCGACCTCGAGCTTGAGCTCGGCCAGCCCGAACAGGCGGGCGACGAGCGGCTGGACGATGTCCACGGCCTGGAGCCGGTCGAGCCGCGCCTTGCGCTGCTGACGGAACAGGACCCCCGTGTGGAGGCGGACCGACTCGTCGTCGATCGCGTACGTCGTCATGCGCCAGGCGAGCGCGGAGTAGCCGAGGCCGATGAGACCGACGACGACGATCCCGCCCAGGATCTGCCACCAGCCGTTCCCGGCCAGCATGTTCTGCCCCGCGGGCAGGCCGTCGAGGGTCTGGTTGCCGACGATCACGAGGAGGACCGCGATGACGGACCAGCCCCGGACCACCGGGGTCACGGGGTGGACGCGGTGCCAGATGAGGTCTGTCGGTGGGGCGTCGGGCTGCGTGGTGCTCTCGCTCATAGCCCGGCCAACCGTGCCTCTCCGCGCGACGCGAGACGGTCGCGCAGGCGCTCGGCCTCGGCGGGCTCCAGGCCGTCGATCGACGCGTCCGTCGCGGGCGACGCCGTGTGGAGCTGGACCTGGGCGATGCGGAACTTGCGGGCGAGCGGGCCCGCCTGCACGTCCACGTACTGCATGCGGCCGTACGGCACGACGACGAGCGAACGGAACATCACGCCCTTGCGGATCAGCAGGTCGTCGTCACGCTCGGCGTAGCCGATGGCCCGGACCTGGCGCGGCACCACCACGACGCACCAGATCCCGATCACGAGCACGACGGCAGGGACGATCCACAACCAGACCAGGCTGAACACGAGCGCGAACACCGCCCCGAGCACGAACGGCACGAGCAGGAAGATGCCCACCGTGAGCAGCCGCGCGGTGATCAGCCGGGCCGAGACGCCCTGCCACTGCACGCCCGGAGGGTCGAAGGGGCCGCTGGGGTCCGTGGGGACCTGGTCCGGTGCGGAGGCCAGGTCGAAGGCGTGGTCCGTCATGTCCCCATCTTCCCATCAGGGCACGGGCTTGCGCGTCCGCCGGAAGACCGACCTGCGTCAGGCCGTGGCTCCGGCCTCGGGATCGGCCTCGCCGCCGGCTCGCGACCGTCCGCCGTTCGCGGGGTCGGTGTCCTCGGGCGGGACCTGGCAGAACTTCTCCACCACGAGCCCGACCACGGCGAGCACCACGGCGCACAGCGCCGCGACCCCCGCCGCGATCGCACGGTCGCGCCGGGCCTCGATCGCGAGGTCGCCCAGCACCGCGACGACCTGCGCGAGGTACCAACCCGCGAGCAGCGACCCGGTGAGGGCCGCCGCCTTGGCGAGCACGAGCGTGCGCGCCGCCCGCAGGGGATCCAGCGAGGGGCGCCGACCCTTGAGGTAGGACCGCACGGCCCAGCCTGCCCAGAAGACGGCTCCGGCGAGCGCGACCAGGGCCGCGTCCACGATCCACGGCACGTGCGGCAGGTACGTACCCCGACGCTCCAGGCCGACGACGACGAGCCACCCCACCAGGGTCGTGGTGACCGTGACGAGCAGGAGGGTCGTGACCCTGGTGCGCTGCATCAGCTCGACGGGCCGCGCAGGTCGGCCGGGAACGACATGGGCACCCCCGTGATGGGGGGCTGGGCCGACGGCCCGCCCTGCTGCTCGACGGCCGGCGCGGGCTGCTGCGGCTCGAACGGGTTGGCGGGCGCCTGGTGCACGGGGTGGAACTGCGGGGTCACCGGTTCCTCGGGCGCGACCTGCGCGTGGCCGGCCGGCGTCGGTGGCACCTGGGCCCGCGGCTCGGTCGCCGACGCGGCCTGCGAGACGTCCGCCCACAACGGCGGGACCTGGGCGTGCGGAGGTTCCTGCCCGTCCTGCGGGTGCACGGGGTGGAACGCCGGGACGAAGGGTCCGGGCTGCTCCACGGCGCGCTCGGGCGAGCCCTGCTGAGCCGGTGCGGCCTGCGCCCCCGCAGCCTGGGAAGGCGTCTGGGCTGGCGTCTGGGCCGACGGCTGGCCGGGGGCGGAGGGCGCGGTCGGCTGGTCCTGGACGAACGGCGGCGCGGCCGTGACGGGTGCGTGTCCGACCGGGTCGAGCTGCTCCTGCGGGGTCGCGGTGAGCTCTCCCCCGGGGCGTGCCGGGGTCGTGGGCGCCGTGGTCGGCTCGGGAGCCGCCACCTCGACCGACGGGGGCACCGGCTCAGGCTCCGCCTGGACCTGTCGAGCGGGCCCGGCGGTCGCGGGAGCCTCGTCGACGGGGGCCGCGGCCGGAGCCGCCTCGGGCTCGGCGTCGGTCAGCCAGTCGAGCGCGAGCCAACGGATGCCGCCACGGTCGGGCGCCGTCGCCGCCAGGGCGGCGACGGGACCGCCACCCAGGCCGGGCAGCACGGCGTCCGGCGCGATCTGCGCCCACGGCTCCAGGACGAAGGCACGCTCGTGCGCCCGCGGATGAGGCAGCTCGAGGTCCTCGGTGAACTCGGTGACCGTGCCGAAGACGACCAGGTCCACGTCGAGGGTGCGCGGGCCGTTGCGCTCGGCACGGACCCGCCCGTGGGCGTTCTCCACGGCCTGGACCGCGCGAAGGAGCGCACGCGGCGCGAGCGTCGTCCGGGCCAGCAGGATCGCGTTGAGGTAGTCCGGCTGCTCGGGGCCACCGACCGCCGCGGTCCGCGCGAGCGGCGAGACGTCGGTGATCTCGAGCCCGGAGATCCGGTCGAGGTCCGTCACGGCGTCGCGCAACGTCTGCTGGGCGTCGCCCAGGTTGGCGCCGAGCGCGAGCACGACGGGGACGAAGCCCGCAGGGGCTTCGTCGAGCCGATCGGTCGCGACGGCCGGCACCGGCACCGCCTCAGGCACGACCGGCGCCTCGGCGGCAGTCTGCCCGACCGGAGCCTCGGCGTCCTCGGGAGCGGGACGGACGGGCAACGGGACGGGGGCGGCGACCGGCTCGTGCTCGGGGAGCGCCGGTGCCACGGGCCCCGTCTCGACGCTCGAGGCCTCGGCAGCGAAGGGGGCCGTCGAGGGGGCCTCGACCACGGGCCCGGGCACCGCAGGGCTCTCGGCCGGGGCCTGCGCGGCGACCGGCAGCACCGCCTCGTCGGCGGGGACGTGCTCGGCGGGCGAGGGCTCGACGGGCGAGGGCTCGGCGGCGACCTGGTACGCCACGGGGGCGACGTCGTCGGGCAGGACGTGCCCGCCGGACAGGTCCGGTCCGTCAGCCGCAGTGGTCTCGGGTGCCACGGGGACCTCGCGCACCGCGAGCACGGCCGGGTCGGTGGACCCGTCCGGCACGGCGGGCTGGGCTGCGGGCACGGGGAGCGCCGCTGCGGGGGCCTCGGCGGGCTCCGCGACCTCCGACGGCGCCGCAGCCGCCTCGCGGAAGGGCTCGGCCGCGACGGGCGTCGGTTCGGCGCCGACCTCGGGGGCCGACCGGTCGGGCTGAGGAACCGGCTCGTGCTCCGCGGCGGGCTCGAAGGTCTCGGCAGGGGCGCTCAGGGCGTCCTGGGGGGCGCTGTAGAACGAGTCGAGGGCGTCGACGAACTCCTGGTCGGACACCCCGCCCGCGTGCGGAGCGTCGACGGCGGCCGGACCGAGGTCCTCGGCCGTGTCCGCGAAGACGCCCTGGTCGGGCGATCGGTCCGGCGCGGGTGCGGGAGCCACCGGCGGGATCGACGGCGGCATGACGACGTGCTGGTCCTGCGGGGCGGCAGGCTCCGTGACCGCGACGTTCCCGAGCACGGCCGGGGTGATCGACCCGACCGGGATGGGCACGACGCGCGGGGCCTCGTCGGCCACGACCGGCACCTTGACGCGGTCGCGACGGACGACGACCTGGACGTCGTCGAAGGGCACGGTGATGGGCGCCTGCGGCTTGTGGACCGCGACGTCGACCGCGACGACGGCGGGGTGGCGCAGCGCGACCGCCGCGACGCGCTCGGCGACCGTCTCGATGAGGTCGGCGGGCGAGCCCGCGAGCACCGCGACGACGTCCTCCGCGACGACCGCGTAGCTCACGGTGTCCGCGAGGTCGTCACCGGCCGCGGCCGGACGCGTGTCGAGGTGCAGCACCACGTCGGCGCGGAAGAGCTGACCCTCGAGGCGCTCGTGCTCGAACACCCCGTGGTGGCCCGTCGCACTGAGCCCCGTGAGCCGGATCTGGTCGAACGGGCGCCCGTCGGTCCCCTGCACCGCCCCTGCGAACGCTGTGCTCACGTCGTACTCCTGTCGTCGCTGTCGTTCGTTCCGTGGTCGTCCGTGCTCTGCCCCGTCTGCCCCACGCTGGCATCCTCCCCCGTCCGACCTGCCCGAGTCCATGCGGCGGCGACCCGTACCGCGTCGGCCGAGGCTCGGACGGCGTGCACGCGCACGCACCAGGCGCCCTCCGCCGCGGCGAGAGCCGTGATCGCTGCGGTCGCCGCGTCCCGCTCGAGCGGCGGGGCGGGCGTGCCGTCCCGACCGGCGAGCAGGTGCCCGAGGAAGCGCTTGCGCGACGCCCCCACGAGCACCGGGAACCCGAGCTCGCGCAGCGTGCCCAGGTGCGTCAGGAGAGGCCAGTTCGTGGAGCCCGCCTTGGAGAAGCCCAGCCCGGGGTCCAGGACGATCCGCTCGTCGCGCACGCCTGCGGCACGCAAGGCCTCGACGCGCGCGGCCAGCTCGTCCCGCACGTCGGTCACGACGTCGTCGTACACCTCGAGGTCGTCCATGACGTCCGCGTGACCGCGCCAGTGCATGGCGACGAAGACCGCTCCGGTCCGGGCGGCGACCGCGGCCATCTCCGGGTCGGCGAGGCCCCCCGAGACGTCGTTGATGATCTGCGCCCCCGCCGCGACCGCCTGCTCGGCGACCGTGGCCCGCGTCGTGTCGACGCTCACCACGGCGCCGCGGTCCGCGAGGGCCGAGATCACGGGCAGGACGCGCGCGAGCTCCTCCTCGACGGGCACGCGTCCGGCCCCCGGTCGCGTGGACTCGCCCCCGACGTCGAGGACGTCCGCGCCCTCGGCCAGGAGCTCCAGGCCGTGCTCGATCGCCGCGCGCGGCTCGAACCACTCGCCGCCGTCGGAGAAGGAGTCGGGCGTGACGTTGACGACTCCCATGACGAGCGTCCGGCCGATCCCGTCGAAGGGCAGGGCGGGGAGCGCGCCGTCGTGCTGTGTGTACCGCACTGCTGCGTGCCTACCGTCCCAGGATCAGGCTCATGGCCTCGGCGCGCGTGGCGCCGTCGCGCATCTGTCCGCGCACCGCCGACGTCACCGTCCGCGAGCCCGGCTTGCGGACGCCCCGCATGGACATGCACAGGTGCTCGCACTCGACGACGACGATCGCGCCGCGCGGCTCGAGGTGCTCGACCAGGGCGTCGGCGATCTGCGTCGTGAGCCGCTCCTGGACCTGGGGGCGACGCGCGTACACGTCGACCAGCCGGGCCAGCTTGGACAGGCCCGTGATGCGGCCGTCGGCGTTGGGGATGTACCCCACGTGCGCGACGCCGTGGAACGGCACGAGGTGGTGCTCGCACGTCGAGTAGACCTCGATGTCCTTGACCAGCACCATCTCCTCGTGACCGAGGTCGAACATGGTGGTCAGGACGTCGCCCGGCTCCTGGCGCAGGCCCGCGAAGATCTCGCGGTACGCGCGGGCCACGCGGGCGGGGGTCTCCTGGAGCCCCTCGCGGTCCGGGTCCTCCCCCACGGCGAGGAGGAGCTCACGCACTGCGGCGCGCGCCCGCTCCTCGTCGTACGCGGGGACGTCGGCAGCGGCGCGCAGGCCCTGCTCGGCCCGTGCGGTCACGTCAGACCTGCCCGTCGTCGACCACGCGGTCCGCAGGGACCTCGCCGATGCGCTCGGGCGGGAGCTCGTCGCTCGCGGCAGCGGCCTCGTCCTGCGGGACGACGATGGGCTCGCCCAACGGGTCCTTGGGCATGGTGGCCTTCTCTGCGTCGGTCAGCACGGGAGGACGGTGCGAGACGGCGCGCTGCTCGCTCGAGAGCCAGACCTCGCGGGGGTCGCGCTTGACGACCGGGGCGAAGATCTGCGCGAGCTCGGCCTGGTTCAGGGTCTCCTTCTCGAGGAGCTCCAGGACCAGGTGGTCGAGCACGTCGCGGTACTGGACGAGCACCTCCCACGCCTCGTCGTGCGCGGCCTCGACGAAGCGGCGCACCTCGTGGTCCACGGTGCCCGCGACCGACTCGGAGTAGTCACGCGTGTGGCCCATGTCGCGCCCCATGAAGGGCTCGCCAGAGCCCGTGCCGAGCTTGATCGCCCCTACGCGCTCGCTCATGCCGTACTCGGTGACCATCTTCTTGGCGATCGCGGTCGCCTTCTCGATGTCGTTCGAGGCTCCCGTGGTCGGGTCGTGGAACACGAGCTCCTCGGCGACACGACCACCCATCGCGTAGGCGAGCTGGTCGAGCAGCTCGTTGCGCGTCGTGGAGTACTTGTCCTCGAGCGGCATGACCATGGTGTAGCCCAGGGCACGTCCGCGCGGCAGGATCGTCACCTTGGTGACGGGGTCCGTGTAGCGCATCGCCGCGGCGACCAGGGCGTGGCCGCCCTCGTGGTACGCCGTGATCTTCTGCTCCTTGACGTTCATCACGCGGGTCCGCTTCTGCGGCCCGGCGATGACGCGGTCGATGGCCTCGTCGAGGGCCCGGTCGTCGATGAGCTGGGCGCCCGAGCGCGCGGTGAGCAGCGCGGCCTCGTTCAGGACGTTCGCGAGGTCCGCACCCGTGAAGCCGGGGGTCCGGCGCGCGACAGCGGCCAGGTCGATCTCGGGGACGATCGGCTTGCCCTGCGCGTGCACCGCGAGGATCGCCTCGCGGCCCTTGAGGTCGGGGGCCTCGACCGCGATCTGCCGGTCGAAACGGCCCGGACGCAGGAGCGCGGGGTCCAGGATGTCGGGACGGTTCGTCGCCGCGATGAGGATGACGTTGGTCTTGACGTCGAACCCGTCCATCTCGACGAGGAGCTGGTTCAGGGTCTGCTCGCGCTCGTCGTGCCCGCCGCCCATGCCGGCACCACGGTGACGGCCCACCGCGTCGATCTCGTCCACGAAGATGATGGCCGGGGAGTTCTCCTTGGCCTGCTGGAACAGGTCACGCACGCGGCTCGCGCCGACGCCGACGAACATCTCGACGAAGTCCGAGCCGGAGATCGTGTAGAACGGCACGCCCGCCTCGCCCGCGACGGCGCGGGCCAGGAGCGTCTTGCCGGTGCCGGGAGGTCCGTACAGCAGCACGCCCTTGGGGATCTTGGCGCCCACGGCCTGGAACTTGTCGGGCTCGGCGAGGAACTCCTTGATCTCGTGGAGCTCCTCGACGGCCTCGTCCGCCCCGGCGACGTCGGCGAACGTCACCTGCGGGGTGTCCTTGGACGCGAGCTTCGCCTTGGACTTGCCGAAGCCCATGACCTTGGAGCCGCCGCCCTGCATGCGGGACAGCAGGAACCAGAAGACGAGGCCGATGATGAGGAACGGCAGGATGAGCGAGAGCGCCGACGCGAGGAACGAGGGACGCGCGATCTCGGAGTTGTAGCCCTTCGGGGGGTCCGCCTCCGTGACGGCGTTCACGACGGCCTCACCCTGGGGCTGGACGTAGAAGAACTCCACGCTCTTGCCCTGGGACTTGCCGTCGACCTCGTAGTCCTCCTTGAGGGTCAGCTGGACCCGCTGGTCGCCGTCGACGATGAGGGCCTGCTCGACCTTGCCGTCCTGGAGGAGCTCGAGCCCCGTCGAGGTGTCGACACGGTGGACGCTGGGCCCGGACAGCGCCATGAAGGCGATCCCGAGGATCGCCAGGCCCACGACGATCCAGATGATCGGTCCGCTGAGAATCTTCTTGATGTTCATCGGCGACGGGGACGATTCCCCGTATCCCTCCACTCGCGCAATGGTTCCGCCAGTGAAGTTACACGCACAACCTGGCAGTTGGCTGGTCTGTTCGCCCAGGGCGTTGCTTCGACGAGCGACGTCCGCAACGGGTGGCGGCCGGGGCCGCGGGCGGCCCGCGGGTGACGGGAGGAGGGCGCGCGACGCTCGGTCGCGGCCCTGCCTCCCGTCAGCGCGCGGGCACGGGGAAGCGCGTCAGGACGAGTAGACGTGCGGGGCGAGCGTGCCCACGAACGGCAGGTTGCGGTACTTCTCCGCATAGTCCAGGCCGTAGCCCACGACGAACTCGTTGGGGATGTCGAAGCCGATGTAGCGCACGTCGACCTCGGTCTTCGCGGCGTCGGGCTTGCGGAGCATCGCGGCGACCTCGACGGAGGCCGGGCCGCGGCTGCGCAGGTTCGACAGCAGCCACGACAGCGTCAGGCCCGAGTCGATGATGTCCTCGACGATGAGCACGTGGCGGCCCGTGAGGTCGGCGTCGAGGTCCTTGAGGATGCGCACGACGCCCGACGACTTGGTGCCCGACCCGTACGACGAGACGGCCATCCAGTCCATCTCGACGTCGTGGTGCAGCAGGCGGGCGAGGTCCGCCATGACCATGACGGCGCCCTTGAGCACGCCGACGAGCAGGAGGTCCTTGCCCGCGTAGTCGCGGTCGATCTGCTCGGCGAGCTCCACCAGCCTCCCGCGGAGCTGGTCCTCGGTGAGGAGGATGTTCTCGAGGTCGTTGCCGACGTCGGATGAGTCCACGGGTTTCACTCCTGTGCTGGTTCTGCTGGGGTCTCGGCGGGCACGGTTCGCTCGGGCGAGGGGGGACGCGCGGGCCGTAGGAAGAGTCTCCCACGGGTCCGCAGTGCCCGGAGGTCGCCCGGCAGGTGCGCGGGCCCCTGACCACGCCAGTCGGTGATCATCGCGTCGAGAGTCGCGACGTGGCTCGCGAAGAGGGATCCGGCGGGACTCCCGGCCTCGGTCGCGGCGCGTCGCAGCGCCCGACGGCGCAGCGCGGCCGGGGCCGACGACAGCACCTGGGTGTCGAGCACCACAGGGGCGCCGCCCGTGCGACGGTCCTCGCCGCCGCCCGGTTCCGCGACACGGGCCTCGTCGAGCAGCCGGTCCGCGAGCTCGTCGAGCAGGTCCGCGTCCTCGCGGAGCAGGTCTGCGGTGCGGGCCAGAGCCTCCGCGACGCCCGGACCGAGCACGTCCTCGAGGACGGGAAGCACCCGTGCACGCACCTGCGAGCGCAGGGGCAAGGGCGCGCCGAGCCGCACGTCCGGTTCGGTCGCGCCCTGCCCGGGCCCCCCCGGTCCGGTACCGGGCACCCCGTTGGTGGGGTCGGTCCACCAGGCCAGTCCGTTCGCGGTGCACACGTCCTCGGTGTCGCTCCGCCGCAGACCCAGGAACGGGCGACGATAGACGCCCCGCACGGCGGCCATGCCCGCGAGGGACCGTGCCCCCGAACCACGGGCGAGCCCCAGCAGCACCGACTCGGCCTGGTCGTCGAGGGTGTGCCCCAGGAGCACTGCCGACGCCCCCGCGACGTGTGCGACGTCGTCGAGCACCGCGTAGCGCGCGTGGCGCGCCGCCGCCTCGAGACCACCCCGGCCCGCGACCTCGACCCGCCGGACCTCGACCGGGTCGAGGCCGAGCGCACGGCACCGGTCCGCCGCGACGGCCGCCACCTCGGAGCTGCCGTCCTGGAGCCCGTGGTCGACCACGACCGCCCCGGCCCGCAGCCCGTCGCGCGAGGCGACGAAGGCCGTCGCAGCCGCGAGCGCGAGCGAGTCCGCACCGCCCGAGCACGCCACGAGCACGAGCGAGCCGGGCGCGAGGTCGCGGACCACGCTGCGCACGGCGCGCCGTGCCGCCGCCTCCGCGGGACGCGGACCTACCACGCGCGCGTCAGCCGTGGACCCGGCGCACCCAGGCACCGGGGTCGGCGATCTCGTGGGCCGAGGGCAGGTGCTCGGGGCTCGACCAGACCGCGTTGAGCCCGTCGCGCCCCACCTGCTTCTCGACCCCGCGCACGAACGCGGCGCCGTCCCGGTACTGGGCGAGCTTGGCGTCCATGCCCAGGAACCTGCGCAGGACCGTGTCGAGCGTGCTGCTGCCCTGCCCGTCGCGGCGCGCCTCGAACTGCGCCCGGATGCGCCGGATCGTGGGGACCGTCGCGCGCCCGACCGCGTCCATCATGACGTCGGCGTGCCCCTCCAGGAGCGCCATGACGGCCGACACCTCCTCGAGCGAGCGCCGCTGGTCGGGCGTGAGGAGCCCGTGGGCGACCCCGCCCTCCTGCCCGCGCACGGCCCGCAGGACCACCTTGCCCGCGGTCGCGAGCTTGTCGCGCAGACGCGCCTCGGCGAGCTGGCGGGAGGACTCCGAGAGGCCCGCGAGGAGCTCGCGGGCCGAAGCCCGCAGATGCTCCGCGAGCCACGGGGCCGCGGCGAACTGGAGCGCGTGGGTCTGCTCGTGCAGGCACACCCACAGGCGGAAGTCCGCCGGCACCAGGTCGAGGTCGCGCTCGAGCTGCAGGACGTTCGGGGCGACGAGGAGCAGACGTCCGGGGACCGGCGTGCCGTGCGCGCTGTAGGGGTCGAACTGGCCCAGCACACGGCTCGAGAGCGCGGCCAGGACGGCCCCGACCTGCGCCGCCCCGACGAGCGCCGTGGTCGCCGACACCGGCTTGTCCCCCGCGCCCGTGAGGGAGTCCGCGACGCCGTCGGTCAGGCTCGCCATGACCTCGGTGTTGGCCCGGGCCCAGCGCGACCGGTCGACGACGTACACCTGCGAGAGCGCCGGCGCCCCCGCGTCACCGGGTCGCCCCGGGTCGGCCGGCGACATGCGCGTGACGCGCAGGACGTGCGGCACCGCTGCGGACGCCGCCTCGCGCAGCCCTTCCACGAGCGCCGCGAGCTCGTCGCGCGAGGCCGTCGGACCCGGAGGTGCGACGCGGGCGGCGATCTGCGCGGCGGAGGTCCAGTCGACGAGCGGCGCGCCGACCACGGAAGACGTCATCGCCCCACCGTAGCCGGTACGCGGGGCCGGGCGACCGTCACCGTCGGCGGGCAGCACCGTCGCCGTCGGCGGGCGGGGCGTCAGTCCGCCGAACCCACCAGGCCCCCGACGAAACCGTCCATCAGCAGACGCGCACCGTACGCGCCGCCGTCGGGCAGGGCGTCCGCGAGGAGGACGAACACGAGCTGGCGGTCCTGCGCGGTGACGACCGTACCCGCGAGCGACGTCACGTTCGGCAGGCTCCCCGTCTTGGCCCGGACCACTCCCCTGCCGGGCGACGCGAGGAAGCGGTCGTCGAGCGTGCCGGACAGCCCGGCGACGGGCAGCCCGACGGCCCCTGCGCGCAGGCCGGGCTGCGCCGGGTCCGCCAGGAGGTCGACGACGGCGGCCAGCTGGGCCGCCGACAGCGCCGACCCGTCGCCCAGGCCGGAGCAGTCGGCGAGGACGGCCCCCGTCAGGTCCACCCCGAGGCGCGAGACGCTCGCGGTGACGGCCTGCCTCGCTCCGTCGAACGTCGCGGGCAGCCCTGCGTCGATCGCGACCAGACGTCCCACGACCTCGGTGATGGTGTTGTCCGAGTGCTGGAGGAAGTACGCGACGACCTCGCTCAGCGGAGCTGACTCGACCGACCCGAGAACCTTGGCCGTCGAGGCGGACTCGCCCCGTGCGGGAGGGCCCTCCACCGTGATGCCCAGCTCGGTGAGGCGCGTCGCGAGAATCTCGGCAGCCGCGAGCGACGGGTCGGCGCTGCGCTTGGCGTACTCGGCGTCGCTCAGGCGGGCGATGTCGACCGCGACCGAGGTCACGGGGGCGATGAAACCCGCCGTCACGTTCCCGGCGAACACCGCGGGGCTGACCGTGGGGCCGGAGAAGTAGCGGTCGTCGACCACGAGGCGCACCGTCGTACGACCGGTGAGCTTGAGCTCGCCCGCAACCTGCGTCGCCAGGTCGGCCATCCCTGCCCGACCGTTGACGGCCAACGGGTCGCCCTCCTCGGCCGCGAGCATCATGTCGCCGCCGCCGACGAGGGCGATCGTGCCGGCGTCGACCTCGACGACCTTCGTGGTGAGCGTCACCTCGGGTCCCGGGGACGCGAGGGCCGCGGCGGCGGTGAGGACCTTCTGGGTCGAGGCCGGGACCATGGGCGTCTGCGCCCCGCTCTGCGCGAGCACCTCGCCCGTCATCCGGTCCATCACGACGCCGCCCACCCTGCCGCCCAGACGCGCGTCCTGGACCAGCGCGTCGAGCGAGGCGGCGATCGCCGTGGCGTCGGGCAACGGCGCCGACTCGTCGAGGACCGGCAGCGTCTGCGCAGGTGAGGCGGAGTCCACCGCACCGGGAGGCGTCGGGAAGGGGGCCGCAGGAGCCACCGCGGGAGCGGTCGTCAGGACGCCGGGAACCACGTCGTACGCGTCGGCCGTCAGGTAGCCGCCCGCGAGGACCACCACGATCCCGGCAGTGATCCCGGTACGTGCCACCCAACCCATGTCGTCCTCTTCCCTCCTGCCGTCGGCGCCCAGGAGCGCGCCGCTCACGTGCGCATTATCACCCAGGAACCGCGGAGTCCCCGGGGTCCGGCCACCGCCGACCCAGACCGTTCGTGTCACACTAGAGGGCGCATGCTGGCCTGATACCTCGTGGTCCACACCACCCGGCCGGGTTCACCGGTCGGAACGGCCGGGGCCGCGTGCGCACGACAGCCGATTCACGACCGCCACACCGCGACCGAGCGGGTGAGCCGGTTCAACTGGAGGAGAACAGTGGAGTTCGACGTCACGATCGAGATCCCGAAGGGCCAGCGCAACAAGTACGAGGTCGACCACGCGACCGGTCGCATCCGCCTTGACCGCATGCTGTTCACCTCGACGCGCTACCCGGACGACTACGGCTTCATCGAGGGCACCCTCGGTGAGGACGGCGACCCGCTGGACGCCCTCGTCCTGCTCGAGGAGCCCACGTTCCCCGGCTGCCTGATCCGTTGCCGCGCGCTCGGCATGTTCCGCATGCGCGACGAGGCCGGCGGCGACGACAAGGTCCTGTGCGTGCCCACGGGGGACCAGCGCGCCGCATGGCGCCAGGACATCGACGACGTGTCGGACTTCCACCGTCTCGAGATCCAGCACTTCTTCGAGGTCTACAAGGACCTCGAGCCGGGCAAGTCCGTCGAGGGCGCCCACTGGACCGGACGCACCGAGGCCGAGGCCGAGATCGAGCGCTCCATCCAGCGCGCGATCGACAGCGGGTACCACACCCCCGGTCACTGATCCTGCGCTGCCGGCACGCCCCGGACGCCACGAAGGCCCGGTCTCCGACGCCACGAAGGCCCGGTCTCCCCTGAGGGAGGCCGGGCCTTCGTGCGCGGGTGCCCCTACCGGCTGACGGGGCGCCTCGCCCGGGCCGCCGCGCCAGAGGCGCCGTGTCAGGGGCGTCCGGCGTAGGGCATCGTGCTCGACCAGCGGACGGAGCTGATCTGCACCGGCTTCCCCTCGTAGATGGCCTCGATCATCTGCCCGTTACCGATGTACATGGCCACGTGCCAGATGGTGCTCGGGTCGTTCGGGTTCGTGCCGTAGAAGATGAGGTCGCCCGGGCGGAGCTGGCTGTAGGCGATCTTGGCGACCCGCGCGTACTGCGAGCGTGAGGTCCGGGTGATGTTCACGCCGACGCTGGCCCAGGCCTGCGAGGTCAGGCCCGAGCAGTCGTAGGCAGGGCCGGTGCCGCCCCAGAGGTAGGGCGCGCCGATCTTCGTGCGTGCCCAGGCGACGGCAGCCTCGCCCTTGGCCGCCCCGGAGTCGGGAGGCGTGACCGGAGGCGTCACGGGAGGAGTGACGGGCGGGGTCACGGGGGGCGTGACCGGCGGCGTCACGGGAGGGGTGACCGGGGGTGTCACCGGCGGGGTCACGGGCGGAGCCACGGGCGGGGCGACAGGCGGCGTGACGGGTGGCGGCGTGGTCGTCGAGCCGCTGCCCGCGCCGGGCGAGGGCACGCTCTGGCCCCCACGGTCGGCCTGCGCCCGCTCCTCGGCTGCACGCCGCCGTTCGGCGTCGATCGCGTCCTGACGCTGCCGCTCGACCTCGACGGTCGTGGACCGGGCTGCGGCGAGGTCCACCAGGAGCTCGTCGCGACGGGCGGCGGCGGCGCTGACGGCGCCGTCGATGTTCTGCTGCGCCTCGAGCGCGGTCGTGTAGGCCTGCTCGGCCCGCTCGCTCGCCGCGGCCCGCGCCTCCTGGGCCGCGACGGACCGGGCGCGCGCCGAGTCGGCCAGGGCCCGCGCGGTGCGGTGCCCGTCGGCCACCGTCTGGACCTTGCGACCCGTGAGCCGCTGCGCCTGCTCGGACTGGACGATCTGGTCGAGCTCGTCGGCGTCGAGCACGACGCGGAGCGTGTCGAGCGACCCGCCGGACTGGCGGGACGCACGGTAGGTCGCGCCCATCGCGGAACGAGCCGCCGCCTCACCGGCCTCGGCCGTGGTGAGCGCGGCCTTCGCCGCCTCGACCTCGGCTGCGGCGGCCTCGAGGGCGCTCTGCGCCTCACCGGCCTCCTCGGCGGCGAGGCCCGCACGCGTCCAGGCGTCGTCCTGCTGGTCCGCGAGGGTGGCGAGGTCCGCCTCGATGTCGGCGACGCGCTGGGCCACCGCGCGTTCGTCCTGCTGCGCCGAGCGGAGGTCGTCGTCGCTCGGGGGGTCGGCCTCCGCGGCGGGTACGACACCGCCGGTGAGAGTCACGGCCAGCGCGGCCACGATCGCGAGCCGGCCCGCCCCGCGCGGCGTCCCGGGGTCCTGGGGCGCGCGACGTCGTCGGGCGGGGGTGGCCTGCTGGGGGGAAGGCTGCGAGATCGTCACGCTCCTCCTATGCGTCGTCGGGACGGGTCGGCCGCGCACCTGCGGCCGCGCGCCGCGAGGGCGGCGGACGTCCAGTCTCTCCGGCGGTCCGCCGGGCGGCGACCCGGCACACGGGTGAACGGGGCCCGCCCCGGGGTGAACATCACCCCCACGGGTCTCGCATCGCGAGACGGGGGTATCGCCGGATGAGATGCCGACCTAGTCTCGGGACATGACCTGCCGTCGAATGTGTAGCTGACCCCCAGCGCACGTTCGCCTGCCCTGCGGGCGGCACCCGGACGCACCTCGGACCGGCGACCTAGACGACGACCGTCAGCCGCAGCCCCGACGTCCGGCCGGACCCGCCCACCGCGTGCGCACCAGTCCCCTCACTGCCCCGCCGCGGACCGCCCCGGAACTAGGCCACCGGACGCACCTGCGGCTCCCTCCCCCGCACCCCAAGGAGCCACCATGAGCACCGAGCCCCGCTGGTCCTTCGAGACCCGCCAGATCCACGCCGGCCAGACGCCCGACCCCACCACCGGGGCCCGCGCGCTGCCGATCTACCAGACCACGTCGTTCGTCTTCCCCGACGCGGGCGTCGCCGCCGACCGATTCGCCCTCAAGGACCTCGGCCCCATCTACACGCGCATCGGCAACCCGACCGCCGAGGTCGTCGAGAACCGCATCGCCAACCTCGAGGGCGGCGTCGGCGCACTCCTCCTCGCGTCCGGCCAGGCCGCGACCACCTTCGCGATCCTCAACGTCGCCGAGGCAGGCGACCACATCGTGGCCAGCCCGTCGCTGTACGGCGGCACGTACAACCTGCTCCAGTACTCGCTCGCCAAGCTCGGCATCGAGACCACGTGGGTCACCGACCCGCACGACCCGCAGGCCTGGCGCGACGCGGCCCGCCCGAACACCAAGGCGTTCTTCGCCGAGACCATCCCCAACCCGAAGGCCGACATCCTCGACATCGAGGCCGTGGCCGCCGCCGCGCACGAGGTCGGCGTCCCGCTCATCGTCGACAACACGGTCGCGACGCCCTACCTGCTGCGCCCCATCGAGTTCGGCGCGGACATCGTCATCCACTCCGCGACCAAGTACCTCGGCGGGCACGGCTCCGCGATCGGCGGCGTGATCGTCGACTCCGGGAACTTCGACTTCTCCAAGGACCCCGAGCGGTTCGCGAGCTTCAACACCCCCGACCCCAGCTACAACGGGATCGTGTACGCCCGCGACCTGGGCGTGGACGGCATCCTCGGCGCGAACCTCGCCTACATCCTCAAGGCGCGCGTGCAGCTCCTGCGGGACCTCGGCTCGGCCATCTCGCCGTTCAACGCGTTCCTCATCGCCCAGGGCATCGAGACCCTGTCGCTGCGCGTCGAGCGCCACGTCGAGAACGCCAAGACCGTCGCGGCCTGGCTCGAGTCGCGCGACGACGTCGTGTCCGTGGGGTACGCGGGCCTCCCGTCGAGCCCCTGGTACGCCAACGCGCAGAAGTACACGCCGCGCGGTGCGGGCGCGATCGTCACGTTCGAGCTCGACGGCGGCGCCGACGCCGGGCAGGCGTTCGTGTCCGCGCTCACGCTCCACTCGAACGTCGCCAACATCGGCGACGTCCGCTCGCTCGTCATCCACCCGGCGTCCACGACGCATGCCCAGCTCAGCCCCGAGGAGCAGGTCAAGGCCGGCGTCACGCCGGGCCTCGTCCGCCTGTCCGTCGGGATCGAGCACGTCGACGACATCCTCGCGGACCTCGAGGCGGGGTTCACCGCCGCGAAGGCCGCACTGGGGTCCGACGCCGCGGCCGCTGCCTCGGTCGCGGCGGAGTAGGGCGCCGGGACACGCGATGACGATTCTGGACGGCCGGGGCGCGCCCGGTGCCCCGGCCGTACAGTGGACGGCGATGACCTCTCCGGCTCCCTCCGCGTCCCCGCGCCCGCTGCGCGGGTCGGACTCGCGTGCACGGGCCAAGGCGCCCGTCCCGGCCTCGGCCGCGTGGCGCGAGGGGGACGACGCCGGGGACCGCCTCTTCGCCGACGTCGGCACGTTCGACCTCGAGGCCGGGGGCAGGCTCCCGGACGTGCGCGTGGCGTACGAGACCTGGGGAACGCTCGCGCCCGACGGCTCCAACGCCGTGCTCGTGCTGCACGCGCTGACCGGGGACTCGCACGTCGTCGGTCCGACCGGACCCGGTCACCTGTCCGCGGGCTGGTGGGAGGCGATGGTCGGGCCGGGCGCCCCCATCGACACCGACCGGTACTTCGTCGTCGCGCCCAACGTGCTCGGCGGCTGCCAGGGCACCACGGGCCCCGCGTCCGACGCGCCGGACGGCCGCCCGTGGGGCGGGCGCTTCCCCCGCGTGACGACCCGCGACCAGGTCGCCGTCGAGATCGAGCTCGCGCGCGCCCTGGGCATCACGTCGTGGGAGCTCGTGATCGGCGCGTCCATGGGCGGGCTACGCGTCCTCGAGTGGGCGATCCTCGGCCCCGAGGCGGGCATCACGGTCGAGTCGGTCGCGGTCATCGCGTCCGGTGCCCAGACGTCGGGCGACCAGATCGCGTGGGCGCACCCGCAGCTCGGTGCGATCCGCGCCGACCCGCAGTACCGCGGCGGCGACTACTACGACGTCCCCGACGACCAGGGTCCGCACGTGGGCCTCGGCATCGCGCGGCAGATCGCGCACGCGACCTACCGCAGCGCACGCGAGCTCGACGAACGCTTCGGCCGCCTGCCGCAGGGCGGCGAGGACCCGTTCACCGACGGGCGCTACGCCGTCCAGTCCTACCTGGACCACCACGGCGACAAGCTCTCGCGCCGCTTCGACGCGAACTCCTACGTCGTGCTCACCGAGTCCATGCTGACGCACGACCTGGGCCGCGACCGCGGCGGCGTCGATGCGGCCCTGGGCCAGATCACGGCCCGCGCGCTCGTCGTGGCCGTCGACACCGACCGCCTGTTCCTCCCCGAGCACTCGGCACGGATCGCCCAGGGCATCCCGGGCGCGCAGCCGCTGCGGCTCCTGCACTCGGAGTTCGGGCACGACGGGTTCCTCATCGAGTTCGACCAGCTCGGGCCCATGGTCACGCAGTTCCTCGGGGAGCGCGCGCAGGTCTGAGCCTCTGGAGCTCAGTCGCTGGTTCGCCGGGCCCACACCCGTCCCATCCCTTGCGCCGTGCGTGACGCCGCGGCCCGCACCCGGCACGATGTCACCATGACCGCAGACCTGGCCGAGGCCACCGCAGCCCTCCGTACCCAGTGGGACCGCCTCGAGAGGTGGCTCGGGTCGCTCGACGACACCCTGGACGACGCGGTCGACCAGCCCAGCGTCCTGGACGGCTGGACCGTGGGTGAGCTCGTGTCCCACCTGGGCCGGGCCATGGACGCGCTCGTGGCCGCAGGCCCGGTCGCCCCCGGCACCAACCCGCTCACGCTCGCCGAGTACCTCGGCACCTACCCCGAGCGCGCCGAGCAGATCGCCCAGGTGACCCGCGCCCTCGACGAGGAGATCGCGGCGGACCGCCTGGCGGCCGTCTCCGGGTACGCCCGGCGCGCGTTCGCACGGCTCGACGAGCTCGCCCCCACCGAGACCGTGGTCCAGGCCCGCCGCGGCCCCATCACGCTGCGCGACATGGTGGTCTCGCGCCTCATCGAGCTCGTCGTGCACGCCGACGACCTGGAGCGCAGCCTGCCGGGCGTCGCCGAGAAGGCCGTCGACCGGGGCGCTCTGGACCTCGTCGCGGCCGAGCTGCTGCGCATCGTCGTGACGCGCGGCGGCTGGAGCCTCGAGGTCGTCGACCCTCGCCTGTGGGTCCGCCTCGCGACGGGCCGCATCCCCTACGACGTCGACGACCTGGCCCGCGCGCTCGCGCCGCTCCACACCTCGGACTCGGTGCCGGACCTGGGGCGCATGCTGCCGCTGCTCTGAGCACGCCGCCGCGCCACGTGCGCGAGACGGGTGGTCGTGCGCGAGACGGGTCCCGGGGACCGGCGCGCAACCACCCGTCTCGCGCAGAAGGACCCATCTCACCGGACACGGGCGGGTCCGCCGCCCCAGGCGACCCAACTATGCTCGACCGGTGGTGAACGACGTGCGGGTGACGGTCCTGGCAGGCGGAGTGGGTGGCGCGAAGCTCGCCCACGGTATGGAGCTCGCGGGAGCCGACCTCACGGTCGTGGTCAACACGGCCGACGACGTCGAGCTGCACGGCCTCGCGATCAGCCCGGACCTGGACACCGTGACGTACACGCTCGCGGGCCTCGCCGACGACGTGCGCGGCTGGGGCCTCGCCGGGGAGACCTACGCGACGCTCGACGCCCTGCGCCGCCTGGGCGAGGACACGTGGTTCACGCTGGGCGACAAGGACCTCGCGACGCACGTCGCGCGCACGGCCCGCCTGCGCGCGGGGGCCACGCTGACCGAGGTCACGGCGCAGATCACCGGCTCGCTCGGGGTCCGCTCGCGCCTGCTGCCCATGACGGACGACCTCGTGGCGACCGTCGTCGAGACCGCCGACGGGCCGCTGGGCTTCCAGGAGTACTTCGTCGCCCGCCAGCACCGCGACGAGGTCCTGGGGCTGACGTTCGTGGGCGCCGAGCAGGCGTCCCCGGCCCCGGGCGTGCTCGACGCGGTCTCGGGGGCCGACCTGCTGGTCGTCGCCCCGTCGAACCCGTTCCTGTCGATCGAGCCGATCCTCAGCGTGCCGGGCGTGCGTGACACCCTCGCGTCCTCGTCGGCCCGCCGCGTCGCGGTGAGCCCGATCGTCGGCGGCCGCGCGCTCAAGGGCCCTGCGGCGTCGGTCCTCGCAAGCCTGGGGCACGACGTCTCGGCGCTCGGCGTCGCGCGCCTGTACGTGGGGCTGGTCGACGTCATGTGCATCGACGAGGCCGACCGCGACCTCGCGCCCGCGATCGAGGCCTTGGGCCTCGAGGTCCTCGTGACGGACACGGTCATGGGCGGGGCGCAGGGCCGCGAGCGCCTGGCGCGCGAGTTGCTCGCGGCATCGGCATGACGCCCGACGGCGCCGCTCACCCCGCGGTCACGGGTGCGGCGGGAGCGTCCCCGGGCCGGCAGCGTGTCGTCGCCGTGGTGCCGCTGCGCGACGGCTCGTCGGGCAAGTCGCGGCTCGCGACCGTGCTCGACCCGGCCGAGCGCAGCCGCCTGATCGCGACGCTCGCGCGGCACGTGGTGCGCACGCTGCTCGCGAGCGGGTCCGTGGAGCGGGTGCTCGTGGTGACGTCGGACCCTCGTTTCACGTGGCGTGCGCTGGGGAGCCTGGTCGAGCCGGTGCCGCCACCGATGGACGACGCCCCGCCGACGGTGACCGGCACTCCCGCCGGGGGGGACGGCGACAGCGCCGAGGGCGACGGCCCCGGCCGCCTCCAGATCGTCCTGCAGCCCGCGAGCCGCCCGGGGCTGAACGCCGCGCTCGACGTCGGCCGGGAGATCGTCGCGAGCCTCGCCGACCCGGCGGGCCAGGGCGCAGGTGGCACGGCCGTGCGATCCGTCCGGCTCCTCGTCGCCCACGCCGACCTCCCGGCGCTCACGACCGACGACGTCGAGGCCCTGCTCGCCGAGGACGCGCCCGTCGTCGTCGCGACCGACCGGACGCGCTCGGGCACCAACCTCCTGGCGCTCGACGCCGAGGCACCGTTCACGTTCCGCTTCGGCGTCGGGAGCCTCGAGGCGCACCTGGCCGAAGCCGAGCTGCGGGGCGTGCGCGCCGTCGTCGTGCAGCGGACCGGGACCGCGGTGGACCTCGACACGCTCGACGACTGGTCCGAGCTGCCGAGCGACGTCCGAGCCCGCGACGACCTCGCGGACCTGCACGCCGCCATGGACCGGGCCCGCCGGGGCTGACACCGCCGCCAGGCTGTCAGAACCCGCGAGCACCGGAGGTCACGCTCGCTCTGACGAGCACGCGGGAGCGGCCGGTGGCATCGTGACGGCATGGTGATCGAGGTGCGGCCCGCGACGGAGTTCGCCGACGTGCGCACGATGGTGGGGCCCAAGCGGCCCGACGCGAACGTGTGCTGGTGCCTGAGCTACCGCCTGCCCTCGAAGGAGAACGTCGCGCTCGTCGGTCCCGACCGCGGCGCGCTCGTCGAGGAGCTGTGCCGCCAGGACCCGCCCCCCGGCGTGCTCGCGTACGACGGGGACGAGGTCGTCGGCTGGGTTGCCGTGCACCCGCGCGCCGACACGGCCTTCGCCCGCAACCGCAAGATCCCGCACGTCGACGACCTCGACGTGTGGTCGGTGTGGTGCGTGCGGGTGCGCCCGGGCCACCGCGGGGCGGGCGTCTCGCACCACCTGCTGCAGGGCGCGGTCGCCTTCGCCCGCGAGCACGGCGCACCGGCCGTCGAGGGGTACCCGCTCGACAACCAGGGGAAGAAGATCGACCTGACCATGGCCTACGCGGGCACCAAGAAGCTCTTCGAGGACGCCGGGTTCACGCAGGCCGCGACGACCGGCTCGGTGCTCAACGGGTTCCCTCGCGTGCTCATGCGGCTCGACCTGCGCTGACCCCGCGGGGCACGGTCTCACCACCCGCCGCGGTGCACCACGTCCTCGAGCGGTCGGCGCGGGCGTCGCGTCGGGGAACCCCCCGACGCCGTAGCGCCGACCCCAGGTCCCCTCGCGCCTTCCCGAGGGGCCGGGTCCGCCGCATGCCCGACGGCGACCACCCCGGTCACCAGGAACTCGTCCGGCACCCCGAACCCCTCCCGCAATGCCTCGACCTGCCCCGGCGGCACCCCGAAGAAGCACGCGCCGAGTCCCTCGTCGACCGCGGTCTGGAGCATGAGCAGCGACGCCATGCCCGCGTCGACGTGCCAGTACGGGACGTCCCACGGGGAGTCGCCCTCGCCCGTGGCCTGCGCCGCCGCACGGGCCTTGTCGTCCTCGGCGTACCGCCGTAGGTACGCCTCGCGCGACGTCAGGACCACGACGACCACGGGGGCCGTCCGCATCCCGGCGAGCCACCGGCTCTCCTTCGCGGCGCCGCCAGGGGCCGCGTCCCCCTCGCCGCCCGCACCCCCGGCGGAACCGCCCCCGCCCGGCTCCCCCACCGCGCGGGGCGAGGTCGCGGACCAGAAGCGCGCGACGCCGTCGGGCGTGTCGAGGACGACGAACGCCCACCCCTGCGTGAAGCCGGCGTTGGGTGCGCGGACCGCGTTGCGCAGCAGGCGGTCCACGGACCGGGGATCGACGGGCTCGTCCGTGAAGCGTCGGACCATGCGGCGGCGGCGGACGACGTCCTGGAACTCCATGCCGACCATGCTGCCAGCCCGCGGCCACACCGAGCACGCGGCCGAGCGTCCGGACCACCCGCTCCCCGCGCGCCGCCGCTCGCCCGGTGCCACGATGCGTGAGTCGCGCCGTCGGCCACGACCCGGCACCCCCCGTCGCAGGAAGGCCACGCACGTGAGCGAAGAACGCAGGACGCCCGGCGCGGGGACCATCACGGTCGCCGCGCTCGCCGTCATGAACATCGTCGCGGTCGTGAGCCTGCGCGGGCTCCCCGCAGAGGCCGAGTACGGGCTCGCCTCGACGTTCTACTACCTGTTCGCGGCGCTGTTCTTCCTCGCCCCGGTGGGGCTCGTGGCTGCCGAGCTCGCGACGGGCTGGCCCGAGGAGGGCGGCATGTTCCGCTGGGTCGGCGAGGCGTTCGGCAGCCGGTGGGGGTTCCTCGCGATCTTCATGGTGTTCATCGAGGGCTGCATCTGGTTCCCCACGATCCTCACGTTCGCCGCCGTGACGCTCGCGTACACGGGGGACGCAGCGAGCGCCCCGCGGCTGTCGGGCGACAAGGTGTTCGTGCTCGCGGTCGTGCTCGCGGTGTTCTGGCTCGCGACGCTCATCGCGCTGCGGGGCGTGAAGTCGTTCTCCCAGGTCGCGAAGTGGGGTGGGATCGTGGGGACGCTCGTGCCGGCCGCGATCCTCATCGGGCTGGCCGCCGCATACCTCGCGGCGGGCAACCCGTCGCAGGTCGAGCTCTCGTGGGGCGCGTTCGTGCCGGACCTGTCGAAGGTGTCGAACATCGTGCTCGCGGCGAGCATCTTCCTGTTCTACGCGGGCATGGAGATGAACGCGGTGCACGTGCGGTCGATCAAGAACCCGATCCGCAACTACCCGATCGCGATCCTCGTGGCCGCGCTGGGGGCCGTCGTCGTGCTCGTCCTGGGGACGCTCGCCATCGCCGTGGTCATCCCGACGGGGCAGATCGACCTGACGCAGAGCCTGCTCACGGCCTACCACCTGCTGCTCTCCTGGGCGGGGGTCGGGTGGGCGGCGCCGTACCTGGCCGCGATGCTGGCCGTGGGCGTGCTCGCGGGCATCGTGACCTGGGTCGCGGGCCCGGCGACGGGTCTGCTGTCCGTGGCGCGCGCGGGCTACCTGCCACGCTGGTTGCACCGGACGAACCGGGCGGGCATGCCCTCGCGCATCCTGCTGGTCCAGGCCGCGGTCGTCACGGTCCTGTCGGTCCTGTTCGTGGTCCTGCCGTCGGTCCAGGCCGCGTACCAGCTCCTGAGCCAGCTCACGGTGATCCTGTACCTGGTCGCGTACGTGCTCATGTTCGCGGCGGTCATCGCCCTGCGGTACTCCCAGCCCGCCCGACCGCGCCGCTACCACGTGCCCGGCGGCATCGTGGGCGTGTGGGTCATCGGCGGGTGCGGCCTGCTCGCGGCGGCTCTCGCGCTCGTGGTGAGCTTCGTGCCGCCCGCGCAGGTCGAGGTGGGTAGCCCGACGACGTACGTGGGTCTGCTCGTCGGCCTCAGCGTGGTCTTCGTGGCGCTGCCGTTCTGGGCGTACGCCGCGCGCCGGGCGTCGTGGCGCGACGAGACGCTCGACTTCGCACCGTTCACGTGGCAGGTCGGCGCCCAGGAGTCGGAGATCCGGGGCGCGGGGGCGCAGGCCGCGCCCCCCGAGGCGCCGGCCTAGAGCCGCTCGGCGAGCAGCTCGACGAGCGCCTTGCCCTGCACGCCGCCGAGCTGGTCGGCCTGGGTGCGGCACGAGAACCCGTCGGCGAGGAAGATGTCGTTCGGGCCGGCCTTGCGCAGCGCGGGCAGGAGTGCGTTCTCCGCGACCGCCACCGACACGTCGTAGTGGCCCTTCTCCATGCCGAAGTTCCCGGCGAGGCCGCAGCATCCGGCGAGCGTGTCGATCGTGGCGCCGGCCCCGCGCAGCAGCTTCTCGTCGGCCGCGAAGCCCATGACGGAGTGCTGGTGGCAGTGCGGCTGGACGACGGCCGTGACGTCGGACAGGTCGGGCACCTGCCAGGTCTCGGGTGCGGGGCGCGTCTCGGGGCGCGTGAGGAGCTCGGCGACCGTGTGGGTCGCGCCCGCGACGGCCTTGGCGCGCGGGTCGTCGGGGAAGAGGTCGAGCAGGTCGGAGCGCAGCACCGCGGTGCACGAGGGCTCGAGCCCGACGATCGGGATCCCGTTGACCGCGAACGGTCCCAGGACCTGGAGCAGGTTCTCGAGCCGCTTGCGGGCCCCGTCGAGCTGGCCCGTGCTGATCCAGGTCAGGCCGCAGCAGGCCTGCTGGTCGGGCACGATCACGTCGTAGCCCGCGGCGTCGAGCACCGTGACCGCGGACTGCGGCACCGAGGGCGCGAGCGCGTCGCTGAACGAGTCGGTCCACAGCACGACCTGCGGCCGCTTGCCCGCCTTGGGCCGACCGGGCGTCTGCCCGACGGCGAGCCCTGGCACCCCGTTCGTCGCACCTCCGCGCTTCCACCAGGTGCGGAACGGGACCTCGGCGAACTTCGGCACCTCGCGGCGCGGGTCCATGCCGCCGAGCGAGAGCACGAGCTTCGCGAGCGGCCGGATGCCGAGGACCGTGTTGATGAACCGCGGCATCATGCCCGCGAGGCGCGACCAGCGCGGCAGCCAGCCGAGCGCGTAGTGGTTCATGGGGCGCAGCTTGCCCTGGTAGGTGCGGTGCAGGACCTCGGCCTTGTACTGGGCCATGTCGACGCCCGCCGGGCAGTCGGCCGAGCACGCCTTGCACGACAGGCACAGGTCGAGCGAGTCGCGCACCTCGGGCGACGTGAGGCCGCCCACGAGCGTGCCGTTGATCGCGTCCTGGAGCACGCGCGCCCGTCCGCGCGTGACGTCCTTCTCGTCCTTGGTCGCCTGGTAGGACGGGCACATGAACCCGCCCGACGCCGACGAGTCCGCGCGGCACTTGCCGACGCCGACGCAGCGGTGCACGGCCTGGGTCATGTCACCGTGGTCGTGGCCGAACGAGAAGCCGCCCTTGGTCGGCAGCACGGGCAGCGCCTTGGGCCGGCGCAGGTCTGCGTCGACCGCGTTGGGTCGCACGATCACCCCGGGGTTGAGGACGTCCTGCGGGTCGAACAGCGCCTTGACCTGCTCGAACAGCGAGATGGCCTCGGGCGAGTACATGACGGGCAGCAGCTCCGAGCGTGCGCGGCCGTCGCCGTGCTCACCGGACAGCGAGCCGCCGTACTTGGCCACGAGCTCGGCGGCCTCGGTCATGAAGGTCCGCAGCACCGAGCCCGACGTCTCGAGCGGGATGTCGATGCGCAGGTGCACGCACCCGTCGCCGAAGTGCCCGTACGGCAGGCCGTCGACGCCGTAGCGCGCCATGAGCGCGTCGAGGTCGCGCAGGTAGGCGCCCAGCTTCTCGGGCGGGACGGCGGAGTCCTCCCAGCCCGGCCACGCCTGCTCCCCCGCCGGCGTGCGCCCGGCCAGCCCGGCGCCGTCGGCCCGGATCTGCCACATGGCCGTGGCGTCAGGACCTGCGGGCAGGATGCGTGTGGACGTCGACGCGGAGGCCGCGACGATCGCCTCGGCGTTCGCGTACGCCTCCTCGGGAGTCGCTCCCCCGACCTCGACCATCATCCAGCCACCGCCCGGCGGCAGCTCGGGGACCGAGCCCGCACCCTTGGCGCGGCGCACCACGTCGACGAGGCGGGCGTCGAGGCCCTCGACCGCGAGCGGGCTCAGCGAGAGGAGGGCGGGGACGTCGTCGGCCGCGGTGGGCATGTCCTCGTAGGCGAGGACGACGAGCGTGGGCGCGCTCGGCATCGGGACCAGGGCGACCGTGGCCTCGAGGATCGTGACGAGGGTGCCCTCGGAGCCCACGAGGAACTTCGCGAGGTCCGAGCCGTTCTCCGGCAGCAGGTGCTCGACCGAGTACCCGGAGACCTGCCGCCCGAACCGCCCGAACTCGGTGCGGATGAGCGCCAGGTTGTCCTTGACGAGCTGCGCGAGGCCGGGGACCGCCGCGAACGTCGGGTCGCCCTTGCCCGCGGTGAATCGCCGGCCCGTGCCGTCGACCACGTCGAGCTCGACCACGTTGTCCGCGGTGCGCCCGTAGGCGACCGCGTGCGGACCGCACGCGTTGTTGCCGATCATGCCGCCGAGCGTCGCGCGGTTCTGCGTCGAGGGGTCGGGGCCGAAGCGCAGGCCGTGCGAGGCCGCGGCCTTCTGCAGCGTCGACATGACGACACCCGGCTCGATGCGGGCCGTGCGCGCCGCCGGGTCGACCGACAGGACCCGGTTGACGTGCCGCGAGAAGTCGATCACGACGCCCGGGCCGATCGAGTTGCCCGCGACCGACGTGCCCGCGCCGCGCGCCGTGAGCGGCACGCCGAGCTCGCGCGTCACCTCGAGCGTCGCCACGACGTCCTCGGTCGAGACCGGGAAGACCACCATCTCGGGGACGACGCGATAGTTCGACGCGTCGGTCGAGTACTCGGCCCGGCGACGCGTCGAGGAGTCGACGATGCCGCGCGTCGTGGTGCGCAGCGCGGCCGCGACGGCCTCGCGCGCCGCGTCCGCGGCACGCTCGGCCTCGCTGAGGGCCGCGGACCGCGTGGCCTCCTCGGCGGCGGCCGCCTTCGCGGCGTGCTGGGCGTCCGCCTCCGTGCGCTCGGGCGGGACGGGGGCTCCTGCGGCGTCGAGTTCAGCAGTCACGTCGGCGATTCTCCCACCACTCCCCGGGGCCGCGGACGCGCGTCCGGGGAGTGTCCCGGATCGGGGGTTGCGCGGGGGACGGGTCGGCACCGTGCCCGACGGCGGCGCGCGGTTCACTGCCCGGCGCCGGGCGGCGGAGCGGACGGAAGGTCCCCGGACCCACCCTCGCCACGTGCGGGCCAGCACTCGGTGGTGCGCTGTGCCGGGTGCGCGGTGCACATGTGCGCCGTGCTGGGCTGCACCGTGCCAGGGGTGACCCTGTACGAGCCTGCCCACCGGCTCCTGGAGTTGCCCTGCCCGGGCCGGGTCGTGCTCGCTCCCGCTCGTGGCTACCGACTTCCGTCCGCTCCGGTCGCAACGGTACTGCGGGTCGGCCCGCGCACCGAGCCCGAGGGCGGAGCACGGGCGACCGGCGGGACCTAGCGCCTCGTCTCGTACCTGGTCTGGAGCACACCGCCGGGGAACGTCCGGGTCTCCACCAGGTCCAGCTTCACCCAGGTGTCCAGGGACGGGAAGAACGGCGTGCCGCCGCCCACCAGGACCGGGTGGGTGACGATCACGTACTCGTCGATCAGCCCGGCCCGCATCACCGACGCGGCGAGGGCGGCGCCGCCGACGTCCAGCGGGCCGTCGTCCTCGGCCTTGAGCCGGGCGATCTCGGCGACGGCGTCGCCGGTGACCAGGCGGGCGTTCCAGTCGACCGCGCTGATCGTCGAGGAGAACACCACCTTCGGCATGTCCCGCCAGCGGCGGGCGAACTCGGCGTGCGCCGGTGTGACGCCGGGCTCTTGGTCGGCGGTCGACCAGTGGGGGCTCATCGCCTCCCACAGGCCGCGCCCGTACAACGCCGTGCCCGTCGCCCCCACCCGGTCGGACCACCACTGGAACAGCTCGTCGCTCGGCACGCTCCAGCCGAGGTCGTCGCCGGGCGCGGCGACGTATCCGTCCAGGCTCATGCTCATGGCAAACGTCAGCTTCCCCATGGTGTCGTCCTCCCGGCTGCCGGTGTTCGGTGTACTACAGACGGCCGCAGTGGCGCGAAGTCATCGACGAGGACCTGTGCGACCCCGCGCGCGGGGCCTCAGCCCACGCCGTCACCCTCGACGTCAGCCGTCCAGTTGACCTGCTGGATGCGGGTGTCGAGCTCACGCAGCGCACGCGCCAGGTCGTCGGCCTCGGCCCGCGTCGCGGGCACGTCCACACCCGACACGTACCGCAGCTCGGTGCGCGTGAAACGGTCCTGGGAGGCCGATGCGGCGTCGGCGAGGTCGCTCCGCAGACGGTGCCGCAGGCGCAGCACGTCGCGACGCGCGAGCGCGGCCGTCATGGTCAGGCCAGGCTCGACCTCGGTCGCGAGGTTCGCCGCGTTGATGCGCCCGATCAAGGACTCGAGCTGCGCCGCGGTGCGCTCGTGCTCGGCGAGCAGCGCGACCGGGTCCTCGGCCGGGAGGTCGCCCTCCTGGTGGCGGGCGTTCGCGATCGCCCTGCTCGCCAGCTGGGCGAGCCGGCGCTGGAGGTCGGCGCGCTGCGCGAGGGCCTCGGCGAGCTTCATCGTTGATCGACTCCTGGTGCTGGGACGGGACGGACTTCCGGTCCGAACCTATCTCGGTCCGACGAACCCGTCGCAGGATCGCCGCACCTGCCTAGAGCACCAGCTCCGGCTGCAGCCTCGTCGGGCTCCACACCCGCTGCCGGTACGCGGCGAACGTCGTGGCCGCGAGCGCGACCGCGAGGACCACGAGGAGCACCCCCACGTCCCGCGCGACGGTCGCGAGGTCCCCGCCGTAGAGGAGCTGCCGGAGCCCCTCGACCGTGTAGGACATGGGCAGGAAGCGGTGCAGCGCGCGCAACGGCTCGGGGATCGTCTGCCACGGGAACGTCCCGCCCGCGGTCACGAGCTGGACGAGCATGAGCACGAGCCCCAGGAACTGCCCCACCGCCCCGAGGTACACGTTGAGCGCCTGGAGGATCGCGACGAACGTCGCCGACGCGAGCACGAGCAGGACCGCGGTCCCCACGGCGTACACGGGGTCGATGTCGAGCGCGAACTTCACGACCGTGAACATGAGCGCGACCTGGGCCACGCCGATCACGGCCGGCGGGAGCCAGCCGCCGAGCGCGGTCTGCCACGCGGGTCGCCCTGCCGCGAGCGACCGGTTCGACAGGGGCCGCACGAGCAGGAACAGCACGTACGCGCCGATCCACGCCGCGAGCGACATGAAGAACGGCGCGAGCCCGGCCCCGTACGTGCCCGCGTTCGCGATCGTGTCCTTCTTCACCGCGACCGGGTTGCCGAGCGTCTTCGCCGTCTCCTCCTGCGTCTGCTCGTCGACGTCGGGGATGCGCCCCAGTCCCGCCGCGAGGCCGTCGTAGAGCTCGGTCGTGCCGGACTGGAGCTGGGCCGTCCCGTCGCGCAGGGTCACGCTCGACGACGCGAGCTCGGCTGCGCCGTCGGACACCTGCGCCGTGCCCGAGGCGAGCGCGCCCGCGCCGCTCGCGAGCGTGCCCGCCCCGTCCTCGAGCTCTGCCGCGCCCGACGCGAGCCGGTCCCCGCCCGACGCCGCGGTCGCGATGCCCTGCGTGAGGGCGGGTGTGGCTCCCGCGAGCGTCGCCGCCCCGGCCGCGACCTGCGCCGAGCCCGCGCTGAGCTCGCCCAGCTTCCCGGCGGCCCCCTCGACGGTGGCGGCGGCGTCCTCGACCGCGGGCGTGATGTCGGTGATGGCCTGGCTGACGACGGGCTGGATCTGGTCGGCCTGGGCCTGCGTGAGCGTCCCGTCCGCGACGAGCTGGTCGAGCAGCGCCTGGACGTCGGCGTCGGCGTTCGCGAGCTGCCCGACGACGTCTCTCGCCGCCGTTGCCGCCTGCTGCCCGTAGCCCGCGACCTGGGCGTTGCCGTCCGCGACCTGCTGCGCACCGTCGGCCAGCTCCTGGGTCTGCGCCGGGAGGTTCGCAGTCCTGCTGCGCAGCGTGTCGAGGCCGTCCGACAGGGTGCCCGCGCCCGAGGCGAGCGTGCCGCTCGCGGTCGACAGCTCGTCGGCCCCGTCGGCGAGGCGGGCCGCACCGCTCGCGGCCTCGCTCGCCCCCGCCGCGAGCCGGGCCGTGCCGTCCACGAGCTGCCCGGTCCCGTCGGAGAGCTGCGTGGCGCCGTCGACCAGCTTCTGCGCACCCTCGACCCCGCTCGCGAGGTTGGTGTGGATCGAGGCGAACCCCTTGAGGAACGTGTCGGCGGCCTCGGTGCCCACCTGCTCGGCGATCGCGTCACGGACCTTGCCCACGATCGTGTCCGCGATGGTCGCGGCGAGGTAGTTGTTGGCGTCGTTGGTGATGAGCACCAGGCTCGCCTGCTGCGGCTCGAACCTTCCCGACGAAGCCAGGTCCTCCGAGAACGTCGGACCGATGACGAGGGCGGCGTCGAAGCGTCCCGACCGCACCCCGGCCTCGGCGTCCGCCTGTGTCGTCTCGACCCAGCCGAACCCGCCGTCACCGTCGACGAGCTGCTTCGCGACCTCGTCGCCGAAGTTCTTCTCGGTCGAGGTGCCGTCGACCGCGTCCTCGACGGTCGTGCCGCGGTCCTGGACGACGAGCGCCGCCGGGACCTCGGCGAGCTTGTCGTAGGGGTTCTCGTTCGCGAACAGGTACAGCCCCGAGTACAGCGTGGGGATCACGATCATCGCGAGGATCGCGAGCTTGGGCAGGGTCCCGGCGCTGATGCGCCGGAGCTCGGAGATCCCGAGGCGGATCGCGGTCATCGGTCGGCCTCCTCGTCGGTGTCGGGGTCCGGTGCGGCGGGTGGGGCGTCAGGTGGTTCGGGGACCGGTTCGGGAGCCACAGCCTGGTGGCGTCCCGGCTCTGCCCGGTCGAAGAGCGTGGTCGGGTCGGTCGTCTCGACGGGCTCCGGCGGTCCGACGGTCCCGTCCTGGTCGCCCTGCCGCGCGTCCGGTACCGCCGCCGGCTCGGGCCGCGTCCGCAGGGCCTCGACCGGCGCCGCACGGAGCGCGTCGTCGCCGCGCGCTGGCGGCAGGTCGGCACCGAGGTCGCGGGCCGAGGAGCGCGTGCACTGGACGAGCACGCCGTAGCCGAGCGCCGCGAGGGACTCCGCGACGGCCCACCAGCCCGAGGGTTCCCCCCGGTGCCGGTCGGGCAGGGTCAGGACGAGGAACCGCACGTCCTTGCGCTCGGACGCGAGGGACGACAGGAGGGCGGTGCGCAGCGTGCCGTGCAGCTCGTCGACGCGGTCGCCGCGGCGGTCCAGCAGGTCGTGCGCGTCGAGCCACTTCGCGGCGCGACCGGGCAGGGACCACTGGCCCGCGAGCGAGAGCTCCTCGGCGACGACGTCCCCGACCGTGAGCGCCTCGTCGGGCTCGGAGATCCCCGGGACGTCGACCACGGCCGTGACACGGCGCAGGTCCGCGGTCGCGGTCGTGGTGGTGCCGTCGTCGCCCACGAGCGTGACGGTCCCGGTGTACGGGGCGAGGCGACCGGTCGCGACGAGCGCGAGCGCGGTGTGCCCGTGGCCCGGCTCGCCCGCGAGGAGGACGCACTCCCCCGCGGCGAGGGTCAGGGTGGTGGCTTCGAGCATCGGCGCCCGCCGACCCTCGACCTGGACGTCGTCCAACGCGATCTGCACCGTCGTGTCCTCTCGTGGCGGGCCTCCGCGCGGATGGGCCGCGACGGAGCCTCCGTCGATCTTCCGTTGGACCCCGCAGGAGCGCACCTTGTCCGGGTCGGGCGCAGCCCGGCGCCCCGCTCGTCCGGCCGCTCGTTCTGCTCGGCCGGAGGGTGAAGGTCCTTCGCTGCCCCGGCCGGGTCAGCGTCGGGTCGGTAGCCTGGGGAAACGGGCGTCGAGAGGAGATTTCATGCGTGTCGTGATCGTCGGGGCGAGCGGAAACGTCGGCTCGGCCCTGCTGCGCAGGCTCGTGGGTGACCCGGTGGTCACCTCGGTCGTCGGGGTCGCGAGCCGGGTGCCTCGCGCCGACGGTTCGAGCACCGTCGTGCCGCCGTTCGACGCCGCCGAGTGGGTCCGCTGCGACCTCACGGACCCGGAGCAGGTCGTGGCCTCGCGTCTCGCGGGCGCGTTCGTCGGTGCCGACGCCGTGGTCCACCTCGCGTGGGCGATCGACCCCGCGCACGACCGCGACGAGCTCGCGCGCGTCAACGTCGAGGGGACGAGGCGGGTCGCCGCCGCGGCGGCGCGGGCGGGCGTGGGGCACCTCGTGGTCGCGTCGTGCGCGAGCGCGTACTCGCCCGCCTTCGACGACGCGCCCCGCGACGAGTACTGGCCCACGGCGGGGATCGCCGGGTCGGTCTCGAGCGCGCAGAAGGCCGAGGTCGAGGGGTTCCTGGACCGCTTCGACGCCGAGCACCCCGGGATCGTGGTGACGCGCGTGCGCGCGCCCTTCACGTTCCAGCGCGACGCCGCGAGCGAGGTCTCGCGCCTGTTCTTCGGCAAGCTCCTGCCGGCGCCGCTGCGCCGCAAGGGTCACCTGCCCACGCTCGTGTGGCCGCGCGGCATGCGCCTGCAGGTGGTCCACGCCGACGACCTCGCGGACGCCTACCGCGAGATCCTCGTGGGTCGGCACCCGGGGACGTTCAACATCGCCTCGCAGGACGTCCTCACGGGCCCCGACGTCGCCGCGATCGTCGCGCAGGGACGGCTCCGGGAGGTGTCGCCGGGGTCCCTGCGGCGGGCGGTCGCGGTCGCCTGGACGGCCCGGTTGGTCCCGCTCGACCCGGGCTGGTTCGACGTCGCGCTCGCCGTACCGGTGCTCGACACGGCGCGCGCTCGACGGTTGCTGCGGTGGGCGCCGGTGCACGACGCCCACGCCACGGTCACCGAGGTCGTCGGTGGCCTGGTCGAGGGCGCGGGCACGCAGAGCCCACCGCTGCTGCCGTCCTAGGGTCGCCGGGACTCCTACGACTCCAGGGCCGCGTCCAGCGTGATCGTCGCGCCGGTCAGGGCCTTGGACACCGGGCACGTGGCCTTGGCGTTCTCGGCCGCCGCGAGGAACCCGGCCTCGTCGAGCCCGTCGACCTCGCCGCGGACCGTGAGCGCGACCGCCGAGATGCGCAGGCCGCCTGCCGGGTCCGGCGACAGCGTGACGTCGGCCTTGACCTCGAGCGCGATCGGCGTGCCACCCGCCTCGCCGATCACCCCCGAGAGCTGCATCGCGTAGCAGGAGGAGTGCGCTGCGCCGATGAGCTCCTCGGGGCTCGTGATCCCCTCGGCCTCGTCGGCCGTGCGGCGCGGAAAGCTGACGTCGAACGTGCCGGTCCCCGAGCTCGTGAGCTCGACCTGACCGGTGCCTTCCATGAGCGTGCCGTTCCACGCGGTGCGGGCGGTGCGGACTGCCATGATGTGGCTCCTTCGGGGTTGCGGGTACGAGACCCATTGCCGTTCACTACCCGTCGACCGTAACCCCGAGGTCGTGCGCCCGCAGCGGCGTCCCACGGCGCTCGGCGCTAGGACGCGCCGACCTCCACCACGACCGGGAACCCGACCTCGGTCGCCAGCCGCTCGGCGAGCGTGAGCGGGTTGGACACCGCGCCGACCTGGACGACGATCGACGAGAGGTCGTCGCGCACGTAGACCGCGCGGACCTGTGGCCAGCGGTCGTTCCCGAGGAGCGACTCCGCGAGCGCCTGGAGCTCTCCCGGCAGCACGGGGAGCGGATCGACCCGGACCGCGACGTCGGGGTAGGCCTCGGCGACCGCGGCCAGCGCCTCCTGGGGCGGGTCGCCGTGCCACGCGAGGACGACCGTCCCGCTGCCCTCGAGCCGGACCGTGCCGAGACGCTCGTCGTCCGCCAGGCGCCCGCCGAGCAAGGACATCGCGCCCTCGGGCCCCGGGAGCCGCTCGGCGACCACCGACGCCTCGGGGAGCGGAACCACCGGGACTCCGGGCTCCCTCGGGCCGGCGGGTCGGAGCGGGTCCAGCGCCCGGGGGACGCCTTCCTCGGGCCCGACGATCGTCAAGGTCGCCTCCACGAGCGGCGTCTCCTGCGGCGCGGGCGTCGCCGTGCACCCGGCCACGAGCGCACCGGCGGCCACCAGGCCCGCGAATCCTCGTCTCATCACGCATCCCCCCTCGCCGCGCACCCTAGCGAAGACCCCGGGCCCGGTGGGAGGGCGTCCGGGTGCCGTCGCGCACCGGGTGCCGGCCGCCCGCCGGGGCGCGTGCCCGCCGAAGCGGCGTGCCCGTCAGGGTGCGAGCACCACGGCCGTCCCGTACGCCACGATCTCCTGGTAACCGTTCCCGACCTCGTCGCTGTCGTAGCGCATCGCGAGGATCGCGTTGGCTCCCTGCGCGGTGGCCTCCTCGACCATGCGGGCGACGGCCTCGTCGCGCGACTGCTGGAGCTGCTTGGTGAGCCCCTTGAGCTCGCCGCCGACGATCGACTTGAGCCCCGCGCCGATCTGCGCGCCGACGTTGCGCGACCGGACGGTCAGGCCGGTCACCTCGCCGACGACCTGCTGCACGGTCCGGCCCGGGACATCGTTCATGGTGGAGACCAGCACGGTACGTCCTCCTCACGGCAGCGCACCGTGCGCGGCCACTCCTCACGGTAGGAGGACCTGGGGGACGGCGCCCGGCGTGCACGCGCCGACCCGGCGGGATGGAACGGTTCGTCCCATCCCGGCTGCTCCTCGGGTGCTCGGCAGCGAGCGGGCGTTGAATGGGAGGCATGACAGCCTCGGACACCCCTCTGGTCCCCGCGACTGCCGACCCGACGCCCTGGGCGCTCCCGCCGCAGGCCGTGCTCGCCGAGGTGGGGTCGAGCGAGGCGGGCCTCACGGCCGAGCAGGCGCGGACCCGGCTCGCCGAGGTCGGCCCCAACCGGTTGGCCCCGCCCGCGCGCACACCGTGGTGGCGTCGCGTGCTCTCCCAGTTCGACGACGTCCTCATCTACATCCTGCTCGTGTCCGCGGTGCTCAAGGCGATCGTGGGCGACTGGATCGACTTCACCGTGATCCTCGCGGTCGCGGTCATCAACGCGGCGATCGGGCTGATCCAGGAGGGGCGTGCCGAGAAGGCCCTCGACGGGATCCGGGGCATGCTCTCGGTCCACGCGCAGGTGCGCCGCGACGGCGCGTGGGCCCAGGTCGACGCCGACGACCTGGTGCCGGGCGACGTCGTGCGGGTGCGTTCGGGCGACCGCGTCCCCGCGGACCTGCGCCTGCTCTCGGGGGTCAACCTGCGCGTCGACGAGTCGGCTCTCACGGGCGAGTCCGTGCCCGCGGCCAAGTCGGTCGACGAGGTGCCCGCCGAGTCGGGGGTCGGCGACCGATCGAGCATGCTGTTCTCGGGCACCCTGATCTCCGCCGGCACGGGGACGGGCGTCGTGGTCGAGACGGGCGAGACGACCGAGATCGGCCGCATCCAGACCCTCATCTCCGAGGTCCCCTCGCTCGAGACCCCGCTGTCGCGCACGCTCGACGCGTTCGGGAAGAAGCTCGCGGTCCTCATCCTCGTCATGGCCGTGGTCATGGTCGTGATCGGCCGCGTGTTCCACGGGTTCGAGACCCCCGAGCTCGTGTCGGCGGCGATCGGCTTCGCGGTCGCGGCCGTCCCCGAGGGTCTGCCGGCCCTCGTGACGATCACGCTCGCCCTGGGCGTGCAGCAGATGGCCCGACGGCGGGCGATCACGCGCCGCCTGCCCGCCGTCGAGACGCTCGGCTCGGTGACCACGATCTGCTCGGACAAGACCGGGACGCTGACCAAGAACGAGATGACGGCCCGCACGGTCCGCACGGCGGGTCACGAGTACGCGGTGACGGGGATCGGCTACGCGCCCGACGGCGAGGTCAGCCTCGGCGGGGCGCCCGCCCCCCTCGCCGAGCACCCCGACCTGCGGCGTCTTGCCGAGGTGATGACGCTGTGCAACGACGCGCGCATCGTCCACGAGCCCACCGGCGAGGGCGACGGCTGGCGCCTCGTGGGCGAGCCGACCGAGGGCGCGCTGCGGACCCTGGGCCTCAAGGCGGGCCTGGACCCGGCCGGGTGGCGGCGCGTCGCGCTCGTCCCGTTCGAGTCCGAGAACAAGTACATGGCGACGCTCAGCGAGGACCCCGACGGTGGCCTCCACGTGCTCGTCAAGGGAGCCCCGGACCGGGTGCTCGACCGCTGCTCGACCCAGACCGGGCCCGACGGGCGTCCCGAGCCGCTCGACCACGACTTCTGGTCGGCCCAGATCGACGAGATCGGCGCGCAGGGCCTGCGCGTGCTGGCCGCGGCCCGCACGGCGGCGGACCCGGGACGCTCGACCCTGGACCCGCAGGACGTCGACGCGGGCCTCGAGCTGGTCGGCCTGGTCGGGATCGTCGACCCGCCGCGCCCCGAGGCCGTCGAGGCCATAGCGCAGTGCCAGGACGCCGGGATCACGGTCAAGATGATCACGGGCGACCACTCGGGCACCGCGCTCGCGATCGCCCGGGAGATGGGGATCGTCCGCGACGGGGCCGGGCCCGGACAGATCGGGGCCGCCGGAGTCGCAGCCGCGGCCACCAAGGTCCTCACGGGGGCCGAGCTCGAGGCCATGAGCACCGAGGAGCTGCGCGCGGTCGTCCAGGACGTCGACGTCTACGCGCGCACCAGCCCCGAGCACAAGATCCGGATCGTCTCGGCGCTGCAGTCGCACGGGCAGGTCGTGGCGATGACGGGCGACGGCGTCAACGACGCCCCCGCGCTGACGCAGGCCGACGTGGGCGTCGCGATGGGCATCAAAGGCACCGAGGCGACCAAGGAGGCCGCCGAGGTCGTCCTCGCGGACGACAACTTCGCGACCATCGAGCGCGCGGTCGAGGAGGGCCGGCGCATCTACGACAACCTGCGCAAGTCCGTCCTGTTCCTGCTGCCGACGAACGGCGCGCAGTCGCTCGTGATCCTGGTCGCGGTGCTCCTGGGGTGGGCTCTGCCGCTCCAGCCCGTGCAGGTGCTGTGGATCAACATGGTCACGGCCGTGACGCTCTCGCTCGCGCTGGCCAACGAACGCGCCGAGCCCGACATCATGTCGCGCAAGCCTCGCGACGCCAAGGCCTCGATCCTCACCGCTGCCTACCTGCGTCGCGTCCTGCTCGTCTCGGTCCTCATCGGTGGAGCGACCATGGCCGTCTACTTCATCGAGCGCGACCAGGGCATGGGCGTGGCCGAGGCCCAGACGACGGCCGTGACGATGCTCGCGCTCGGCCAGCTCGCCTACCTGTTCAACTGCCGCTTCCTGGACCGCTCGTCGATCACGCCCGCGGTCCTGAAGGGCAACCGGGCGGTCTGGTACTCGGCGGGCTCGCTGCTCGCGCTCCAGGCCGTGTTCGTCTACGCGCCGTTCATGCACTCGTGGTTCGGCTCCGCGCCCATCGGGCTGCGCGAGTGGGGCATCACGCTCGGGCTCGCGGTCGTGGTCTTCCTGCTCGTCGAGGCGGCCAAGGCGCTCGGCCGGGCCCGACAGCGCTGAGGCCCCCCACGCCGTCGGGCACGCCGCTCGAGGAGCGACGTGCCCGACGGCCGCGAGCGAGCAGGCGTCAGTCGATGCTGCCCGCGGGACGGAAGACGATCGACGAGGCGCGGTCGTTCATCGACCCGAGCGTGGCGCAGAAGGGGACGCAGTTCGTCGAGGTGCCCTTGACGTAGTTCTCGAGGTCGTAGAGGGTCGCCCAGCACTCGGCGTACGCGTTCAGCGAGCTGATGTTGTTGTTGAACAGGTAGTCCGACAGCCGGGGGAAGCCGTACGTGTTGCCGGTCCTGCACCCGGTGCCGCCGTTGCTCCAGAAGACCTTGTTGCCCCCGGTGTGGTTGGCCCCCTTGTACGCGACGCCCAGCATCATGGTCGCCCCCGGTGCCGCGGCGGTCGCGCTCGGGCCGGCGGCGCGGGACTGTGCCTGCGCCGCCTGGGCCGACTGCTCCTGGGCGAAGGCCTGCAGGGCCGCGGGCTCGCCGGCCTCGATCGCGGGGTCGGTCACGGGCACGCCCGTCGCGGCCTCGATGGCCTCGCCGAACGAGTCGAAGCACTCGACCGTGGGTGCGGGCGTGAAGGCGATGTCCTGCCCCGCCGGGGTGGGCTGGGCGATGACCGAGCAGACGTCCTCCTCGGCAGCGAACGACTTCGACGTGAGGTCGGGTCCGTCGGCGAGCGCGGGGGTCGCGCTCAGCGCCCCGACGACCAGGAGAGCCGCGGAGACGGCTGCGATGCGGGTCGAACGACGTGACATGGTGTGCTCCTTCACAGCGTGGGCCGAGCCGGCCGCTGCCCGCGGACGACGTCGACACGTGGGTGAGGACCGACTGCGAAACCTTGGTGTTCCGCGCCCCCGGACCGATCGTAGGGGGTCCCCTGCGTCCTGTCCTGGTTTGTCCCAGCTGCCCCGACGTTCGCGTGGCGCGCGGGAGCGGGACTTCACCTATAGCGTGCAGGCACGGTCGTCTGCACACAGCCGTCGGCGACCACCACGGGGGAACCACCACGCACCTTCAACGCCACCGGTCCGTACCGGGGAAATGAGTGTCGATGAAGCACCGTTCGTTGTTAGCTGCTCTCTCAGGACTGGCGGTGGTCGCAGCATCGACGCTGCCCGCCGCGTCCTTACCGTCCGATCCCGCCGGGCCCTCCGGCCCCGACCTCACGTCGAAGTCCGCGAGCTCGCTGTCCCCCACGGAGAGCGAGGCGGGCAAGGTCGCCCCCTCGCTCGCCGACTCCTCCGGGACCGTGACCGCGTTCGTCCAGCTCGACACCCCGTCCGGTGTGGACCTCGCTGACCAGGGCGCGAGCCCGGCGCAGGTCGAGGACAACCAGGCCGTCGTCGAGCGCCTCGCGGACACCGTCGTCCCCGCGCAGACGAACGCCCGCAGTGCCCGCGCCGCGGGTGCACCCCAGCAGGTGTCCGTCACGAGCAGGCTCGTCCCCGGCGTCGTCGTGACGGGTGACGCCGAGCAGGTCCGGGCACTGGCCGCCGACGACAAGGTCGTCACGGTCTACCGCATCATCCCCAAGACGCCCTCGAACAAGGGCACCGACGCGTTCACGCGCGCCCTCGAGGCCTGGCAGAGCACGGGCTACACGGGGCAGGGCGTCCGGATCGGGATCATCGACACGGGCATCGACTACACGCACGCGGGCTTCGGCGGCCCGGGCACGCAGGCCGCGTACGACGAGGCGTACGGCGTCAAGGGGCAGGGCCCCGTCCCCGCGGGGACGTTCGACGACGCCAAGTACCTCGGCGGGTACGACTTCGCGGGGTACGACTACGACGCGTCGGGCACCGTGCCGGGCACGTCGCTGATCCCGACGCCGGACGAGAACCCGATCGACTCGCTCGACTCGATCGGCTCGGGTCACGGCTCGCACGTCGCGGGCACGACGGGCGGCTACGGCGTCCTGGCCGACGGGACGACGTTCGACGGCGACTACACGACCCTCACGGACATCTCCGACTGGACGGTCGGGCCGGGCTCGGCCCCCGAGTCGGGCCTGTACGCGCTCAAGGTCTTCGGCGACCTGGGCGGCTCGACGAACGTCGTGGTCGACGCGCTCGAGTTCGCGGCCGACCCCGACGGTGACGGTGACCTGTCCGACCGGCTCGACATCGTCAACCTCTCGCTCGGCTCGGACAACAGCCCGGCCGACGACCCGGAGAACCTGTTCATCGACCAGCTCTCACGCCTGGGCACGCTCGCGGTGGTCGCGTCGGGCAACGCGGGCGACGTGACCGACGTGGGCGGCTCGCCGGGCAACGCCCGCACCTCCCTCACGGTCGCGAACTCGGTGGGCAACACCCAGACGTTCGACGGCGTCGAGGTCACGGCCCCTGCGGGCGTCGCGGGCTCCTACCCCGCGCAGAACTCGCAGAGCTACACGGGTTCGGTCGACGTGACCGCGGAGGTCGCGTTCCTGGGCGCCACGGTCAGCGGGTGCACGCCCCTGACGCCGGCCCAGGCCGCCGCCACGGCGGGCAAGATCGCGTTCCTCTACTGGGACGACGACGACGCCACCCGGGCCTGCGGGAGCGCGACGCGGTTCAACAACGCGCAGGCCGCGGGCGCGGTCGGCGTCCTGCTGTCGTCCGAGCTCGAGGTCTTCGCGGCCGGGATCGCGGGCAACGCCGGCATCCCGGGCGCGCAGCTCACGGGTCCGAGCCACGACGCGCTGCGTCCGGCGATCGAGGCGGGCGGGGTCGTCCTGACGCTCGGCCCGTCGCTCGCGAACTCGTCGTTCGTCGAGATCCCCGCGATCGGGGACACGCTCAACGCGGGGTCGTCGCGCGGGGTGCACGGCTCGCTGGGCGTCGTGAAGCCCGACGTCGCCGCACCCGGCACGGGGATCTCCTCCGTGGCCTCGGGTCGTCTCACGCAGCCCGGCATCAAGTCGGGCACGTCCATGGCCACCCCCCACGTCGCGGGCATCGCGGCGCTCGTCAAGGAGGCCCACCCGGGCTGGAGCGCGCAGCAGGTCAAGACGGCCGTCATGAACACGGCCTCGCACGACGTGTGGACGGGCCAGGGCGGCACGGGCACGGCGTACGGCCCCGAGCGGGTCGGGTCCGGTCGCGTGGACGCGGTCGACGCGGTGAAGAACTCGACCCTCGCGTTCTCGGCGCAGGACAAGGAGCTCGTCTCGGTGTCGTACGGGCTCGTGCCCGTGGCTGACAAGACCGTCACGGAGCGACGCACGGTCGACGTGCAGAACACGGGTTCGCAGGCCGTGAAGTACGCGGCGGCGTTCACGACGTCGAGCACCGCGGGGGGCGCGACCGTCACGGTCTCGCCCGCGAACCTCACGATCCCCGCGGGGCAGACCCGGACGGTCACGCTGACCCTGACGGCCGACCCGGCGACGCTCGCGAAGCAGCTCGACCCGACGTCGGCCGAGACCACCTCGGGCGTGCCGCGCGACTTCGTCGGCATGCTCACGGGTCGCCTGGTCCTGACGCCGGAGTCGGGCAGCGAGCTGCGCGTCCCGGTCCAGGCCGCGCCGAAGCTCGTGAGCGACCTGACGGGCAAGGACGTCACGTTCCTGAACCAGGACACGTCGGCCGAGCTCGACCTCGACGGACGCGGCGTGGCCTCGGGCGGCTGGACGTCTCTCGTGGCGCCGTTCGAGCTCAAGGCGACGAGCCCGCGGCTCGAGGCGGACGCCGCCGAGGGCTCGTCGGCCTCGGCGGTCGCGTCGGGCGACATCCGCGCGGTCGGCTTCACGTCGAGCGCACCGCAGTACGCGGCCGCGGGCGCCGAGCCTGGCGACGGCCGGATCGGCATCGGCGTGGCCATGGACGGCGACTGGGCCTCGCTCGGCGCGGTCATGTTCCCGTCGGTCGAGACCGACGTGGACGGCGACGGATCGGCCGAGTTCGAGACCGTGGTCCGCAAGTACAACGAGTCGGACCTGACCCTGGCGACCACGTACACGCTCAAGGACTGGACCGGTCCCGACGGCGAGGAGTACGGGGCGGGCGAGGGCGTGCTGCTCGAGCCGGTCAACTCGGTCTGGGCGGACGTCGACACGTCGGTCTTCGACAGCAACGTGCTCGTGGTGCCGATCGCGATCGCCGAGCTCGGCATCGAGCCGGGCACGGTGCCGTCGTTCACGGTCGCGACGTACTCGTACTACGGCACGCAGCCCGACCAGTCGATCGACCGGGTCGGTCCGTTCACGGGCGACCCGTACGACCCCGCGTACTGGTTCAGCGGCGGTGGCCAGCTCCTGTTCGTGGGCGCCGACGACGCACCGCTCACGGTCAACCGGTCGGCGGCGGCCACCGAGGCCGGGACGGGCGAGCTGCTCCTGCTGCACCTGCACAACGCGAGTGCGGGCAAGCGCTGGCAGACGGTCGGGGTCCGGAACCTCGACGCGTCGGTCGAGCTCACGGTCACGGCGCAGTCGCGCTGCGTCGCGGGCAAGGCGCAGGTCGCGGTCCGGGCGGTCAACGACGGCGCCGCGAAGGCCGACGTCGTGGTCGAGACGCCGTTCGGGACCAAGACGTTCAAGGACGTCGCGCCGGGCAAGTCGGCCTCGCAGTCGTTCAGCTCGCGGTCGACCGCGATCGACGCCGGTACGGCGACGGTCACGGGCACCGCGGTCGTCGAGGGCGTCACGGTGACGACGCCCTACGAAGCCGGGTACGAGGCGATCAGCTGCGGCTGACGCCTCGACCAGCCGGGCCTCGTCAGGACGGGAGCGTGCATGGGGCCGCTCCCGTCCTGACCGGGGACGCGACAGCACCCGGTGAACGGGACGACGAAGGGCGCGACCCACGGGTCGCGCCCTTCTGGTTTCCCCGGGTGCCCGAGGGGCGCCGGGGAACCGTGTCAGAGCGAGCGTGGCCCCATGCTCACGCTCGTCCTGACAAGTCCGTGCCGCGGCTCCTCAGACCTTCACGCCGAGGTTCTGCATCTCGAGCACCAGGCCCTTGATCGCCGCGGCGGGCACCTGTCCCCCGCGCTCGACGAGCGCGGCGACCGACGCCGGGATCTCGGCCTCCGAGCACAGGATCAGGGGCGTGTCGGCCGCGGAGTCGGGCAGTCGTCCGTGCGTGCCGCGCACGTAGGAGGCGTCGAGCGGGACGGTGCTCATGGCGTAGCGCAGCCCGAGCTTCTTCTTGACGAGGTTCATGCCGGCCTTGGCCTTGGCGAGCGGGTCGGCCGGGTCGAAGAAGAGCTCGGCGGGGTCGTAGCCGGGCTTGCGGTGGATGTCGACGCCGCGTGCGTACTCGGGGGCACGGGCGTCGTCGAGCCAGTAGTAGTACGTGAACCAGGCGCCGGGCTCGGCGACCACGACGAGGTCGCCCGAGCGCTGGTGGTCGAGGCCGTAGCGGGCCTGCGCCTCCCGGTCGAGGACCTCGTCGACGCCGGGCACGGCGCGCAGCAGGTCCTGCACGCGCGCGAGGCGCGACGGGTCGTCGACGTACACGTGCGCGACCTGGTGGTCGGCGACCGCGAACGCCTTGGACGTCCACGGGTCGAGCTGTTCCTTGCCGTCCTGCACGTAGACCTCGAGCAGCCCCTCGCGGCGCAGGATGCGGTTGAGGTGCACGGGACGGTTCGCCTCGGCGATGCCGTACTCGGAGACCACGACGACCGCGACGCCGTTGTTGGCCGCGTCGTCGAGCAGCGGGGCGAGGACCGCGTCGAGCTCGGCCGCGGCGGCGTCGGCCTCGGGGGCGTCGGGGCCGAACCGCTGGAGGTCGTAGTCGAGGTGCGGCACGTAGGCCATGGTGAGCTCGGGCGAGTGGGTGCGCAGGACGTGCCGGGTCGCGTCGACGATCCAGGCCGAGGACGCGATCGCGGCGGTCGGGCCCCAGTAGGTGAACAGGGGGAACTCGCCGAACCGCCCGGTGAGCTCGTCGTGCAGCGCGGGCGGGCGGATGTACGCGTCGGGCGACTTGCGCCCGTCGGCGTGGTAGATCGGCCGGGGCGTGACGGTGACGTCGGTCGTGGCGCCCATGGCGTACCACCAGCAGACGTTCGCGGTGCGGTGGTCGGGGTTCGCGGCCCGGGCGGCCTCCCAGATCTTCTCGCCCGAGACGAGCTTGTTGTGCTGGCGCCAGAGGAACACCTCGCCGAGCTCGCGGAAGTACCAGCCGTTGCCCACGGCGCCGTGCTGGGCGGGGGCGAGGCCGGTCGTCATGGTCGCCTGGACGGTGCAGGTGACGGCGGGGAGCACGGTCGCGAGCTGGGTCTGCCAGCCGCCCGCGGCGAGCTGCCGCAGGCGCGGCATGTGGGCGAGGGCCTTCTCGGTGAGCCCGACGACGTCGAGCAGCAGCACGGGCTTCATGCGAGGACTCCTGAGGTCTGAGGGGTGGTGGTGGAGGACGCGGGCCCGGGCCCGAGCAGGTGCTCGGTGGCCCACCGCAGCTCGGCGGCGATCCCGGCGACGAGCGGTTCGACCGCCGACGGTGACGGGAACGCGGGCGAGCCGGGCGGCAGCACGGCCCACGTGTACGTCTCGACGTCGAGGTGGGCCTCGTGGCCGTGCGGCGCGGCGCGCACGGCAGCGACGGCGTCGCGCAGCACGTCGGTCGTCGCGGCCAGGGGCGGGGCGGGCTGGTGGTGCAGGGGCACGTGGAAGTGCACGCGCCACGGCCCCTCCCCCGGCAGCCCGGGCGCCGCACCGGTGCCCAGGGCGTCGGGCAGGTCGTCGACGGGCAGCACGTCGCCGCCCGGGGCGAGCTCGCGCACCTGGTGGATGTAGCGCTTCTCGACGAACTGCCCGACGGCGTCGCGAGCCCCCGGCGCGGACGGCTCGGCGAGGTGCAGCGCGGCCGAGGCCTGCACCTTGACCACGCGCAGGCCGGCCCCCGTGATGCGCTCGACGGCCGCGGCCGGGGCGGCGAACGAGACCGCGAGGTGGCACGTGTCGAGGCAGACGCCCACGAACGCGGGGTCGATGCCTCCCGCCTGCTCACGAGCCCGACCTGCCGGGCCGGGTGCGAGCCGCGCCTCGAGCCACGTCACGACGTCCTCGACCGTGTCGAGCACGCACCCGGGCTCGGGCTCGACGGCGACGCGCACGACCTTGCCCGTGCGGGCGGCGAGGTCGCGCAGCCCGGCCGAGAGGTCCTCGAACGCGCGCGTCGCCGCGGCGTCCTGGGCGGGCGACCACGCGACCCCGTCCGGCTCGCGCCACGCGAGCGGGAGCGTCGAGATCGACCCGTCCACGCCGTCGGGCAGGAGGGCCGCGAGGACCTCGGCGCACTCGAGCGTGTACGCGAGCCGCTCGGCGTCGGCCCAGGTGGGCGAGTAGACCGCGAGCTTGACGACGTCGTCGTGGAACCCGCCGTAGGGGAACGCGTTGAGCGTGTGCACCTGCAGCCCGTGCTCGTCGAGCGCGGCCCGCAGCCGGGCCATGTCCTCGGCCGCGCGCGGCGACGCCGAGAGCCGGTGCGCGAGCGCGGCCGGCAACCACAGCCCGACCCCGAGCACGTCGAGCCCCGCGGCCTCGCGCACGGGCCCGGCGTACCGCGCGAGCTGGTCGACCACGCCGTCGAGGTCCTCGGCGGGGTGGACGTTGGTGCAGTACGAGAGCTGCATCAGACCCGGGCCCCGCGCAGCACCGAGCTGCCCTCGTAGCTCGCGGTCGCGGCGGGGGCCTCGCCCTCGACGAACCCGGGCACGGGGTCGAGCAGCAGGTTCCCCGACTGCCCGTAGAACTCGACGGGGTTGCGCCACAGGACCTTGTCGACCTCGTCGTCGCTGAACCCGGCCGCGAGCATCGCCCGCCCGGTCTTGAGCGTCTTGAGCGGGTCCGAGCGTCCCCAGTCCGCGGCCGAGTTCACGAGCACGCGCTCGGTGCCGTGCTCGAGCAGGATCGCGACCATGCGGTGCTCGTCCATCTTGGTGTCGGGGTAGACCGAGAACCCCATCCAGGCCCCGGCGTCCTTGACGAGCGCGACGTTGGTCTCGTTGAGGTGGTCGACCACGACCATCCCGGGGGCGATCCCCGACTCGCGCACCACGTCGAGCGTGCGGTGGGTCCCGACGAGCTTGTCGCGGTGCGGGGTGTGGACCATGACGGGGAGGGCCGCGTCGACCGCCATCGCGAGCTGGCGCGTGAACGCCTCGTCCTCGGCGGGCGTCATGGAGTCGTAGCCGACCTCGCCGACCGCGACCACGCCGTCCTTGGCGAGGTAGCGCGGGATCTCGTCGAGCACCTCGGTGCAGCGCGGGTCGTTCGCCTCCTTGGGGTTGAGAGCGATCGTCGCGTGGTGACGGATGCCGAACTGCGTGGCCCGGAACCGCTCCCAGCCCAGCAGGGAGTCGAAGTAGTCGAGGAACGACCCGACGGTCGTGCGGGGCTGCCCGAGCCAGAACGCGGGCTCCACGAGCGCACGCACGCCCGCGGCGTACATGGCCTCGTAGTCGTCGGTCGTGCGGGAGGTCATGTGGATGTGGGGGTCGAAGATGCGCATCAGGCGTCCTTGCTGTGGTTCGCGAGAGAGGTCGGGGGTGCGGGGGTGAGCTCGGGCACGATGCGCGCGACGTCGTCGGGCACGACGCGCCCCGCCGCCCGGCGCTCGGCCGCGAAGTCGCGGGCCATGCGCGCGAGCTCGTCGTCGGCGCGCTCGTCGAGCCCGGCGACCGCGTCGAGGCTCACGCCCATGAACACGAGCTTGAGGACGGCGTGGCGCCACGCGTGGTCGTCGAGGTGCGCAGCCGCGAAGGGTCCGACGGCCGCCGCCACGAGGCTCTGGTCGTTGGCCCGCAGCGCGTCGGCCGCGAGCGTGGTCCCGGCACGGACCACGGCGGGCGGCAGGGTGCCGCTGGGCTTCCCGGCGAGCGTCAGCGCGTCGAGCCCGCGCAGTACGCCCCGCCGCTCGGGCGTGTCCCCGCGCTGGTAGGTCTCGGTCAGGCGCGTCGCGAGGGACTCGCCGTCGGCGGGCAGGGCGCCCGCGAGCGCCACGACGAGGCGGGCGCGCGCGGCGTCGTCGAGCGTCCCGTGCAGGACCCCGGCGGGGTCCGCGCCCGGGTCCAGGGGCGTGCGTCCCACGGCCCGCCCGGCCCGCGCCAGGTGCCCGACGGCGGAGCCCGGGTCCGCGGCCACCTCGCCGCACGCCGCGGCCAGCCAGGCGGCCTGCTCGTCGGAGAGCAGGCCCACGAGGGCGTCGGGGTCGCCCGCGGTGGTCGGGCGGCCCGGTGCGTCGGTCAGGTCGGGGACGGTCATCGGAGTGCCTCCTGGGGTGTGGATGCGGAACCTGTCGTGGTGTGGTGCCGGACGACCCAGGCGTCGGTCATCGCGGCCATGCTGCGGTGCGCGAGCCCGGGGGCGTCGTACGAGTGGCGGGGCAGCTCGACCGCCGCGACGCCCGTGTAGCCGATCTCGCCGAGCGTGCCCAGGGCCAGGGGAAGGTCGAGCTCGCCCTCCCCGAACGGCAGGTGCTCGTGCGCGGTGTGCCGCATGTCGTCGACCTGCACGTTCAGCAGGTGCGGCGCCGCGGCGAGCAGCGCGCCGCGCACCCCGCCGGGCTCGACGACCACGCAGTGCCCCAGGTCCACCGTCAGACCCAGCTCGTCGGGCGACCCGGCGTCCGCACGCAGCCGCAGTGCGTCGGCGACCGTCTCGACGAGCATCCCCGGCTCGGGCTCGAGCGCGAGCCGGACCCCGTGGTCCCGGGCGTGAGCCACGACGCGCGGCACCCGGGCGAGCAGACGGTCCCACCCCTGCTCCGCCGTCGTGCCCGCGGGCAGGACGCCTGAGAAGAAGGACACGCACTCGGCACGCAGGCCCGCCGCGACCTCGACCGCGCGGCACAGGAAGCGGACCCGCAGGTCGGCGAGCGCCTCGTCGGGGTCGAGGAACGTCGGGTGGTGCTTGCGGAACGGGTCGAGCAGGAAGCGCGTGCCCGTCTCGACGACCACGCGCATCCCCAGGTCGTCGAGACGACCGCGCAGGCGGGCGACCTGCGCGTCGGTGTCGTCGGCGAAGGGGTCCAGGTGCGGGTGCCCGAGCGTCAGGGCCACGGCGCCGTACCCCTCGTGCGCGAGGACGTCGAGGGTCACGTCGAGCGGGTGGTCGGTGAAGCCGTTGGTGCCGTAGCCGAGGGTGAACGGCATGCGAGGGACGGGGGGCACGGGCCGCGACGGTGCCGGGGGCACGCTCATGACTCGCTCAGACCGGGGTGCGGGCTCACGCGACGCCGCCCCCGGGCGCGCAGCACGCGCCCGGCGAGCTCGACTCCCGCGAGGACCGCGACCGAGCCCAGGCTCCCGCCGCGTGCCGCGAGCGAGGCCTGGAGCGGGACCATCGACCGGATGCCGGCCTTGGTCGCCGCGAACGCGTTCGTCGCGTCGGGAGAGCCGACCGTGGCGGCCTGCTGCGGCAGGCACGAGGCCACGTACACCCCCGCAGAGGCGAGCGCGGCCAGCGCGGGGACGACGGCGCGTGCCCGGCCGAGCGCGTCGACCTGCCCGCCCGACGACCGGACCGACGGCGGCGCAGAGGTGAGCGGCGCCGTCGGGCCACTGCGCAGCGAGCGCAGCGCACCCACGGCCACGGCCCCCGCGACGCCCGTCGTGCCCGTCGCGACCGCGGCCGCGACGAGCGGCGTCGTGCCGTGGACCTCGCCCCGCGAGAGCACGGTGACCCCGGCCGTGTGCACGGTGAGGGCCGCCGCGGCCGGGAGCGCCGCACGCACGCGACCCCGGCCCGCGCCCATGAGCACGTCGAGGCCGCGGCACGCCGCCATGACGACGGGCCCGGTCACGTGGTTCTTCGCGACCAGGTCGTACGTCCACACGCTCGCCGCGAGCGGCACCGCGAGGACGAACGAGCGTCGCCCTCCCCCAGCACCCGCGAGCGCGAGACCCGCGACCGTGAGGCCCGACGCCACACCCAGGGCCCGCTCGGGCGAGACCCGGCCCGAGGGCAGCGGTCGCTCGGGCCGCTCGACCGCGTCGAGCTCACGGTCCGCGTAGTCGTTGAGGGCCATGCCGCCCGCGTACAGGCACGCCGACGAGAGCGGCAGGAGCGCGAGGCGCCACGGGCGCACGTCGGCCCCGGCCCCGGCGGAGCTGCGCGCCGAGCCGAGCCGGCCGCCCGCGGCCGCGCCCGCAAGGGTGTCCCCCACGACCGACAGGACCGCCGGCGCCCTGACCAGGTCGAGGTAGTCGCGCAACGTCACGGCTCGCCGACCTCCGCGCGCGCCTGGTCCGCCTGAGCGCTCGTCCGGTGCGCCCACACCCCCAGCTCGCGCGACTGCTCCGCGAACGCGTGCACGTCCGAACCCCACGGGTCCTTGAAGAAGAAACCCATCTCCGGGACCGGCCCGGACAGGCCAGCGGCGTCCGCGAGCGCCAGCAGACGGGCCAGGTCCAGCACGAGCGGGGCGGCGAGCATCGAGTCGTACGCGCTCCACGTGGTCTGCAGCGTCAGGCGGGACCCCAGGAATCCCTCGACGTGGACGTGGTCCCACGCGACCTTGATGTCGCCCAGGTCGGGGACGTTGTCGATGTGGAGCGGGGTCACCGTGGTCCCTGTCAGGTCCTGCAGGCCGCGGTTCTTCGAGACGAGCTTGCTCTGGACCGCATGGGGGTCCGCGAGCGTCGCACCGTCTCCGCCACCCAGGAGGTTCGAGCCGGCCCAGGACAGGACGCGCAGCCCGCGCGACGCCAGCGCGGGCGCCAGGACCGAGCGCAACCACGTCTGGCCGGTCTTGCCGTCCTGCCCGGCGAACGGGACGCCGCGCTCGGCCGCGAGCGCGTGCAGCGCGGGCAGGTTCATGCTCGCCGACGGCGTGAAGCCCGCGTACGGCGCCCCGGCGAGGAGCGCCGCGTACGCGGTGACCGAGCTCGCGGGCAGGACGTCGCGCTCGGGGTCCTCGAGCGCCGCGCGCAGCAGGTCCAGGTCGTCGAGCTCGGGGGCCGGGGCGGGCAGGGGCTCGGTCGAGGCGAGGTCGATCACGACGACGCGGGCCAGGCCGTGGCGCTCGCGGAAGGACGTGAGGTCCGCCGCGAGGCCCTCGGCCGCCGACGCCTGGGAGCCCGTGCGGTGCGCGGGGTCGTAGCCGGGCCGGATCTCCGCGTCGGCCGCGTCGAGCTGGGGGCGTACCGCCTCCAGGAGGCGGTACGGGATCATGCCTGCCTCGACGAGCATCTCGGCGCGCTTGCCGAGCGGGGTGTCGCTGATGTCGTGCCCGCCGACGACGAGGTCCGTGAACGCCGGGAGGGCGACGGCGTCGAGCGGGGGCTGCGCGGTGACGCACCCGGTGGGGGTGCTCAGCCCCGAGGCGATCGCGGCCAGGCCGAGCGTGGCGGTCGTCGCGACGGATCCTCGTGCCCCGACGAACCAGATGCCGGTGCGGCCGTGGTTCCAGGTGGGCTGGTGGGGTGAAAGGTGCATCGTCGCTCCTGGTCCCGTCGGTCCTCGCTGGCAGGACCGAAGTGCGGAGTCGAGGGCCTCGTCGCCCTCGACGGGCTCCGTCCCGTGGTGGGCACGTTCGCGCGAGCGAGGCGTGCCCGGACCTGCCGGGGCGGTGGCCGTGCAGCGACCCTAACCCCCCTTTTGTCGATGGTCAATCAAAAGCCGGAGGGCTCTGTCGTCGACTCTCGGAATCGGCGACAAAAGAAAGGTGCCGAGGGCAACGCTCACGCGTCACCCTCGGCACCCCCGGTACGTCACCCTGGGCGGCCGGGACCGTCAGCCTCGTCGGGCCTCGGTCAGCCGGCCGGGGAGAAGTCCAGCTCGTCGTCCGCCACCGCGACGACCGACCACGTGCTGCCGTCGGCATCGCTCAGCTCGTACGACGGCACCAGGACCGCTCCACCGTCGGCCTGGTAGTGCACGGCCCAGCCCAGGCGCGCCGACGTGATGGTCACCTCGTCCACGGGCCACGACACGGCTGCCCCCTCGCCCGCCGTCGGGGGGACCGTCGGCACCTCGGGCTCGACCGGAGCGACGTCCGTCGTGGCGGCGTGGGGTGCGCCCTGAGGGCCGCCCTGCCGCGCGTACGCGATGATCCCCGGGCTCCCGAACCGGGGGTCCCCGAGGCGTTCGACCGCCTCGGTGGGACTCACCACGGCGTACTCGCCGATCGACACGGTGGGTGCGAGCGACCCGTAGAGCGAGGAGAGCCCCGCACCGGAGTACGTCAGGTTCCACGCGACCCCGGTCCGCTGGTCGTCGACCACCTGGGACGCGATCACGGCAAGGATCTTGCCGTCGGCGTCGTACGACTCGGTCGCGTACTCGTAGCCCGCCGGATCGAGACCGAGCGAGCCGAGCACGTCCTTGCTCGTCGAGATCGCAGCGTCGGGCGACGGCGCCGGGCCGAGGTCCTGCTGACCGCACCCGGCCTGGGGGTCGGCCTCCTTCTCCTCGGTGGTCGCCGCGCCGCTCCCGGGGATCGCGACGAACGCGCACGCCCACGGATCCTTGCCGGGATCGTTGAACGAGACGCTCGTGGTCCCGTCGGGCTGGAGGCTCACGACCGGTCCCTGACCGTCCGTCGGTCCGACCGTCCACGCCCCGTACTCCTGCCGCGGCTCGCCCGCGACGCCCAGCGCAGCGGCGACCTTCGCTGCGGTCTCGGCCGAGAAGGTGCCCGCGGCGTCGTACGCCCACGCCGGGGCCGACGTGCCCTCGGTCCCGAGCCCGGCGGACGTGAACACGGTCCGCCCCCCGAAGCCGGGCATGCTCGACATCTTCGCGTCGGCGGCGCCCATGGCCGCCGCCTCGGGCGCGGCCCCCCGGCTGCCCGCCGAGAGGTCCTGGAGGGTGATGGGTGCGTCCGCGGTCGCGACCGACGCCCCGCCGCCCGTGCTCCCTGTGCTCCCGAGCGCATACCCACCGACGCCGAAAGCGAGCACGCCCGCGACACCTGCCGCGACAGCGCCCACCAGCGGCACACGGCGCCGCTTCTTCTCGCGGTGGACGGCCAGCTCGTCGATCCCGTCGCTCTCCCCGCCCGACGGCGTCGCTCCCGCCGGGCCGTCCGGCTCACCCGGGGCGTCGGCCTGAACCGGCCCGAACGACTCGCCGAGGTGCGCGCGGACGGTCGCGTCCTTGGCAGCGATCGCCGCGAGGTCGGGCGTCACGTCCGCTGCCGGGTCCGCGTCGCGGACGCGCTCGTACGCCTCGTCGGGCGTCAGGTGCCCGTCGGGGGATCCTGTCGCGTCTCCTGGGGCAGTTCCTGGGACCTGGTCGTCGGTGCTCATGGTGAGTCTCCAGCTCGTCGATCCGGGGGCCCGGATCCTCTACCCCGTCTGTGTCGTCACCGCTCGCTGTCTTGCACGGGACGCGACGGCTGTGCGGGCTGTGCGGCGGCGCGGGCCCGGACCTGGGCGACGGGCACCTCGCCCGTGTCGCCGGCACGCGCCTGGGCGGCCCAGGCGTCCCGCAGTCGGGAGCGGGCACGCGACAGCGCCGCGTCCGCGCCACCGCGGCTCACGCCCAGCACCTGTGCGAGCTGGTCCCCCGTGACACCGTCCCAGGCGTTGAGGAGCAGGATGCGCCGGTCGCGCGGGGCGAGCACCCCGAGCACGCGGCGCACGTGGTCGTCGCTCAGCGCGAGCGACTGCGGGTCGACGTCGTCGGCCTCCTCGGGGACGTCGGCCACGAGGACCGGGCGCATCTTGCGGCGGTGGTTGGCGAGGACGAAGCCGGCCGTGCGGTAGAGCCAGGGCAGCTCGGCCCCCTCGGGGACGTCCTCCCGGCGCCGCCAGGCCGTCGCGAAGACCTCCGCGGTGAGGTCCTCGGTGTCGGGGGCCGCGCCTCCCGCGCCCGCGGGGAGCCTGCGCCGGAAGTAGCGGTAGACGGCAGTCGTGTGCGCGGTGAAGAGCGCCTCGAACCAGGCGTCGTCGCGAGTCGGGGGCGTCACTGAGGCTCCAGGTGGGATGGCCGGCATCGTCAACCTCCCTGTGTCGCGGCGGTCCTGATCCTTGCAGCATCGCCACGGTCGGCTCTCGTCGCCCGCGGGTACGGCTCCGATCATGCCTCTACCCTGATGCCATGAGCGCCACCGACGACGCAGGCCCGACGACGCCCACGACCTCTCGCCGCCCGCGTCGCAAGGGGCGCCGGGCCGGGTGGGTCGTCCTGGTGCTGTTCCTGCTCCTGGTCGCGCTGCTCGTGTGCGCGGGTCTCCTGGTGCGCGACGCGCTCGCCGCCCGTTCGTCGTTGACCGACGCGATCGACCGGCTGCCCGCGGTCGAGGAGGCGCTGCGCGCGGGGGACGGGGCCGCCGCAGAGGCCGCGTTGGCCGAGGTCCAGCCCCTCACGGCCGACGCCCGCAGCCACACCGACGGCCCCCTGTGGTGGGTCGCCGGCCGGCTGCCGTTCGTCGGTGCCGACGTGAGCGCGTTCTCGACCGCGGCGTGGGCGGTCGACGAGATCACGCAGGACGTCCTGCCGCCCCTCACGCAGGCCGCGGCGCTCGTCTCGGAGGGCGGGATCCAGGTCCAGGGCGGGGTGGTCGACCTCGCCCCCCTCACCGCTGCCGCCCCCGCGGTCGCCGAGGCCGCCGACACCATGTCGACCGTCGTCGGGCGGGTCGGCGACATCGACGTGTCCGCGCTGCAGGACGTGCTCGCGGGTCCGGTCGCCGACCTCCAGGACAAGGTCTGGACGCTCGACGGGCTCGTGGCGACCGCGGACCGCGCGACGACGCTCCTGCCCGCGATGCTCGGGGCCGACGGGCCTCGGACGTACCTGGTCATGGCGCTCAACAGCGCCGAGCTCCGCTCTCCCGGCGGCATCCCCGGGTCGTTCGCCGTGATCGGCACGGACGCCGGGCGCATCACGCTGCTCGACCAGGCCTCGACGCAGGACGTGGGCCCGTTCCCGGAGGGCATCAGCCCCCTGGACCCGGCCGACGAGGAGCTCTTCGGACCGAACATGGCCGTCTACGTCCAGGACACGGTCTACACGCCCGACTTCCCCACGGCGGCCCCGCTGGCCGCAGCGATGTGGGAGGCCTCGAAGGGGCAGACCGTCGACGGGGTCCTGACCCTCGACCCCGTCGCGCTCTCCTACCTGCTGGAGGCCACCGGTCCGATCGACGTCGCGGGCGCCACCATCGACGCCGGGAACGCCGTGGACGTCCTGCTCTCCGACGCGTACGCGGAGCTCGAGCCCGGCCCCGAGACGGACATGTTCTTCGCCGCGGTGGCCGCGCAGGTCCTCACCACGGCGCTCTCGGGCGACACGGACCCGCAGAGCCTGCTCGGCGCGGTCCAGCGCGCGACGAGCGAGCACCGGGCGCTCGTGTGGTCGAGCCACGAGGACGAGCAGGCCCGGATCGCCGACACCGTGGTCTCGGGGGACATCTCGTCGTCCGAGCGCGCGGCGGACGCCGTCGGCGTCTTCTTCAACGACGCGACCGCGGGGAAGATGAGCTATTACCTCGACTCGAGCGTGCAGCACGTGACGAGCGAGTGCACGGCGTCCGGCCGCGCGGACACGTTCCGCGTGGACCTCACGAGCACCGCCCCGGCCGACGCCGCGACCGACCTGCCGTGGTACGTGACCGGTGGTGGGATCTCCGGGACCCCGCCGGGCAACGTCCGCACCGACCTGTTCCTCTACCCGCCGCGCGGGGGGAGCATCCTGAACGTGACCGCCGACGGGACGCTGGTCGGCAGCGCGGTCGTCGAGAACCAGGGCCGTGCCGTCGCGACGCTCCCGCGAGAGATCGCCCCCGGGCAGAGCACGAGCGTGACCTTCACGGTCGCGACCACCGACGGCGGCGGCTCCTCGGACACCCGGTCGCTCGACCTCTGGTCGACCCCGACGGTCGATCAGCCGGGGCTCGCGACGATCGAGGTCCCCGCCTGCGGGTGACCTCCGGAAAATCACGGCGAGACAACGATTCCCCAGGAATTGCTTTTCACCCGGACAACCGTCCACTTCGTGACCGATAGTCGCTACCCTCAAAAGTTCAGGGTCCAGTGACGGTAGGAAGGCGCGCCGAGGCTTCGACCCCTCCTATTCATCGACCGCCACGACCAAGACTGGTGAAGACGCCATGAGCACTTCAAGGACCACACTCTGGGCGCGGGGCCTCCTCGTCGCAGGGCTCGTGGGTGCGACGGCTCTCGTCGGCCCTGCGGCGAACGCCTCCGTCGAGAACCCCGAACCGACCGGTGGCTACGTCGAGACGACGCCGCCACCCACGATCGAGCTCACGGTGCTCCAGCCCGTGTGCGACGGCGACGTGCCCTACCTCGAGTACGACGTCGACGTGACCGGGACCCCGAACGACACCGTGACCATCACGTGGCTCAACCCCTCGGGCGCGAACGTCGTCCAGGCCGGGCTGCCCCTCTCCGGCCGCGTCCTGTGGCCCGGAGCCACGGTGGACGCCGCCGGCAACCCCACGGGCTGGCCGGGCTGGGTGTTCGAGAACGGCGAGTGGGTCGAAGGTGGAACGTTCGGCTGGGTGCGCCCGACCGTGAACGTCCTCTTCCAGGTCAACCCCGAGACCACGGTCTCCGTGGCCTACCCGCCGTCGAGCCCCAACTGCAACACGAACCCTCCGGGCAAGACGACTCCCCCGGGGACGACGACCGTCGGCGGCAAGGTCACGACCGTCTCCAACAAGGCAGGCGCCCAGGAGAGCGGGCTCGCCGCGACGGGCGCGACGGTCGGCAAGTTCGTCGGCGTCGGGGCAGCGCTCCTGCTGGTCGGTGGCGGTCTGGTGCTGGTCGCACGGCGCGGCCGCAAGGGCAACGCCTGACGACCGACGCTCACGTCACAGCACGAAGGCCCCCGGTGATGATCACCGGGGGCCTTCGTGCTGTGCGTCGATGTGCGTCGAGCTCCTGGCGCAGCAGCCGCGCCGCGTCCAAGGAAGGGTCAGGCCGGTGCGGTCGCCCATGTCGCGGCGTAGAGGCGCTGCTCGAGCCCCTCGAACGACCAGCGGTCCGCGATGAGCGTCGGCCCGTTGGGCGAGTCCGGCACGAACCACTGCATCTGCTCGACCGTCATCTGCTCAGCCCCCGAGGCGTCCACGCAGCTCAGCTCGAAGCGCGTGAGCGTCGCGGGCTGGCCGTCGATCTCGACGTCCAGCTTGCTCGTCTCCTTGGACGAGGCCACCGTGAGCTTCCCGGTGCCGGGGCAGAACGCGCCCTCCGGGACGTAGGCCTGGGCCGTGTCGACGTCGGCGACCGGGTCGCCGTTGAGCACGTCGAAGCTCGGGCACGCCTCGGACTCGGGGCACCCGCCCGCGCGCACCTGGGTCAGTCCCTCGGAGGGCTGCACGACAGACCAGTAGTCGGCCGCGAAGAGGGCGAGGGGCCCGACGTCGACGGTGTTGGTGTGCTGGCCCTCGTGCTCGTCGTGGGTGTCGGCTGCCGCCGGCCCGGAGCCGGACGGGTCGGTGCTCGCGGTGCCCTTGTCCGTCGCCCCGCCACCGGAGCACGCCGAGACCAGGAGTCCCGCTCCCAGGACGACCCCGACGAACGGGAGCAGGTGCGCACGGGCGCCGCCGCGCCGTCGGGCCTGGGGGGAAGCTGCCGCTTCTGCGGCCGAAGTACGGATCACACGGTCCTGGTGCACGGGTACTGCCTCACTCATGTAGGTCGGCCCCGGCGTGACCCACTGGGGAGAGTCACGTCGGGGCCTCGGACGATTTCACGCTACTGATGGCTGCCGGAAAGGGTGATGAGGGGTTCCCACATCCTTGCCGGTGAGGTACGGGAAACCCCGTACGCGACGACGTCCGTGAGGCGGGCGGGCGGGCCGAGGCGCCCACGCACCCACCCCACGGAGGTCACTCGTCGAGGGAGGACGTCAGCAGGAGCCGCCGTCGGCCCACGCCCCCCACTGCTGGGCCCCCGGGGTGTCCCCCTGGTTCCAGTACTTCGCGGTCCACGTGCGGCCGCCGTGGCTGACCTGCACACCGCCCGCGTACGTCGCCGTGGCGGACCAGGCGACGGCGGTGCAGACGCCCGTACCGCCGGTCGTCCCACCCGTCGTGCCGCCCGTGGTGCCGCCCGTGGTGCCGCCGGTCCCGCCCGTGGGCTCGACGACCGTGACGCCCCGCGGGTAGTCGTAGGTCGTCGAGTAGGACGTACCGGCGATCGTCACGATCACGTTGGAGAACTGCGCGATCGGCATGGTCCACTTGAGCTGGTTCGTGATGCTCCCGCCCGCGGGGATGCCGCCGAGGGGGACCGTGAACTCGGCCGTGTGGAAGTCGCCCTTGAGTCCGCCGACGTTCGGGCCCACGTGGCCCTGCTTGGTCGTCGTCGTCTTCATGCCCGACCAGTCGCTCATCTCGCCCGTGTCCGTGGTGCCGTACTGGAACGAGATGGTCGCGCCCGCCGGGATGGCGGTCTTCGACCTGTTGGTGAACACGACCTTGGGGTTGATCGGGTAGTTGCTGTCACCGAGCGCGAACTGCGTGTAGTCGATGCCCAGGTCGATCGCCTGCTTGGGCATGACCCGGTCCGCGTTCGCCTTGGTGGCCCCGTAGGCCGTCGTCGTGCTGAGCTTCGAGTGCATGAGGTCGACCATGGTCTGGCCGATCTCGTACTGGCCCTTGGTCTGGTTGTAGCCGTAGTCGCCCGCGAGCTCCCAGATCATGACGCCGCCGAGGCCCGTGTCGGCCACGTAGTCCGTCTTCGCGCCGATCGCCTGCGTCGTGTCACCGGACAGGAAGACCTTCTTGCTCGCGTTCCACCACCACTCGTTCTTGGTGACCGGGTCGAAGTGGTGCACGTACGAACCCGTGACGGCCGTCGGGACCTTGTAGGAGGCCGCGTAGTCGCCCGCGATCCCCTTCTGCAGGTTCAGCGCGTGCCAGATCGGGTTGACGCCGGCCGGCACCGCGTTGCCCATGGGGTCGGAGTCGAACCAGAGGTTGTCGACGCCCTCGGCGCCGTAGCCGCACTTGCCGTTGGTGCCCGCCGGGCACGTGAAGCCCGCGGGCGGGACGGCCTTGCCGCCCATGCCGTCGGTGCCACCCTGGACGCCCTGGAAACCGCGCGTGTAGAAGCCGACGCCGAGGTTCACGCGGCCCGCCGGCATGGCGCCGCGGAAGTAGTGCGCGGCCCAGTCACCGTTGAGGTAGCCCATGCCCTTGTACGCCGTGTACACGCCCGCAGCGGTGAGCTCGGGGTCCTTGCCGTCGTCGAACAGGGGCGAGTTGCCGCCGACGTGCTCGTTCCACGCGCCGTGCAGGTCGTACGACATGAGGTTGACGTAGTCGAGGTACTGGACGACCTGGAAGGCCTCCATGCCACGCAGCAGCCACCCGGACGACGGCGTCGCGGTCGTCAGCATGTAGTACTCGCCGTCCTCCGCCCCGGCCTTGTCGAGCTTCTCGCGGAGCGTCTTGAGGAGGTTCACGTACCCCTGGAAGTGCTTGTCACGCTTGGCGTCCGAGAACGCGAAGTCGTCCGGGTTCCCGGCCCCCTTGTTGGACGTGGGGTACTCGTAGTCGATGTCGATGCCGTCGAACCCGTACTGCCGGATGAACGCGACCGTCGAGTCGGCGAACGTGTCGATCTTCGCCTGCGACTCGGTCATCGTGTAGAACCCACCGGACGCGACACGGTTGCCGTTCGCGTCGAAGTAGCCACCGGTCTCGGCCCATCCCCCGACGGCGGGGATCACCTTCACGCCCGGGTTCGCCTTCTTGTACTTCGCGAGCAGGTTGAAGTGCCCCTTGTAGGACAGCGCGGGGTCCATCTCGGCCCCCGCGACGCCCGGCCACGTCATGTCGGTCGACGCGTTGCCCGCGGCCTGCGCGTTGACGGAGATCTTGTTGTCGGCACCGACGTGCGCGAACGCGTAGTTGATGTGCGACAGCTTGTTCCAGGGGATGTCGCTCGCGAGGTAGCGCGGCTGGCCGTTGGCCCCCGTGCGCCAGTTCGAGAAGTAGCCGATCACGCGGCGGTCGAGCCCGTTGGGCAGCTTCTCGCGGCCCGCGGTGTCGTAGACGTCGCAGTACGGGACGTCAACGCCCGGGGTCTTGTACATGCCGTCCGGACGGCACGCCTCGTGGCCTGTCGCAGGGGTCCCAGGGGTGGTCGTGCCGCCGGTCGTCCCGCCGGTCGTCCCACCCGTGGTGCCACCGGTCGTGCCACCGGTCGTCCCACCCGTCGTGCCACCCGTCGTGCCACCCGTGGCGCCACCGGTCGTGCCACCGGTCGTGCCACCCGTCGTGCCACCCGTCGTGCCACCCGTCGTGCCACCGGTCGTGCCACCCGTGGTGCCACCGGTCGCACCGCACGCTCCCTGGGAGGCCCAGGGGCCGGACGCCTCGGCGCCGGGGACGTTGTTCTGGGTCCACCACTTCGCGGAGTAGTTCACGCCGTCCTTCGAGACGGCCGCACCGTTGGTGTAGGTCGCCGTCGCCGACCAGGCCGGGGCGCAGTCGGCGGCCACCGCCGACGAGCTGGCGGCCGCGACGAGCATCGTCGCGAACAGCGCCGTCGTGGTCGCGAGGGCCGCGCCGACCCGGGCGCGGTGCCCGGAGAGTTTCACGTGCATCGAATCTGCCTTCGTTGTGCGGAGCGCGACGCGCGGTGCGCGCGCAGCGCCAAGGACCGCAGGGCGGGGCCCGGCGGAGATCTGGGAGGGCTCGTGGCGAGCCCAGGGGACGGTCGCCGAACCCGAGGTCCGGTCGGCCCGGCCCTCTGGCCGGTCGGATGGAACCTCGGGTTCGGCAGCGGCGAACCGCTACGTGGTACCCACCGGTGACGGAGCCTCGTTCGGCGTCGGTCCTCGGCGGGGGTCGTGGGGAGGGAGCCGGGGGACGGGGCGGGGATCCCGCCCCCCGGCTCGACTCTCAGCAGGCGCCGAGCGCCTGCCACGGGCCGTACTGCTCGGCCCCGGGGACGTTGTTCTGCGTCCACCACTTGGCGGTGTACTTCTGACCGTTGTGCGAGACCTGGGCCCCGCCGTTGTACACGGCCGTGGCGGACCAGGCGGGGGCGGTGCAGGTCCCGGTGCCCGTCGTCCCACCGGTCGTGCCACCCGTCGTCCCACCGGTCGTGCCGCCGGTCGTGCCACCCGTCGTCCCACCGGTCGTGCCGCCGGTCGTCCCACCGGTCGTGCCGCCGGTCGTGCCACCGGAGGTGCCGCACGTGCCGACGAGCTCCCAGGGGCCGCCAGCCGTGCCGGGGGTCTCGTTCTGGGTCCACCACTTGGCCTTGTAGTTCTTGCCGCTGTAGGAAACCGTCGCGCCGCCGCTGTAGGTCCCCGTCGCGGTCCAGGCGGCGGCGCACTCCGTGCCGGTCCCACCCGTGGTCCCACCCGTGGTCCCACCGGTCGTCCCACCGGTCGTCCCACCAGTCGTCTCACCAGTCGTCCCACCAGTTGTCCCACCAGTCGTCCCACCGGTCGTGCCACCGCCACCCGTCGGGTCACCGATCACGGGCCCGGCCGGTGCCGCGCGGAACTTCGTCGCGAGGCCCTTGAGGAGCGAGCCGTCCTGGTTGCCCGTGAGGTCCCACCACATGGCCCCGCCGAGCTTCTTGGCGGCGATGTAGTCGCCCTTGACGGCGACGGACTTCGGGTCGTCGAAGCTCCACCACTGGTTGCCGTCGTGACGCCACGAGGCCACGGATACCGGGTCGAAGTACCCCGTGCCGAGGTTCTTGAGCTTGTCGTAGTCCTCGTTGCCGGCTTCCCAGGTACCGGGTCCGGCGTCCGTCGCCACGCCCCAGGGGGCCGACGACGTCGCGCCCTTCCAGCCGCGGCCGTACATCGCGAGGCCCAGGGTGAGCTGCTTCGCGGGCACGCCGGCGTCGAGATAGGCCTTGACGGCCTTGTCGACGCTGTACCGGCGGTTCGCGGGGCGGGTGTCGGTGGGGTCGTCGTACAGGTTGCCCTGGTGCCCCGTGAGGGTCTTGTTCCAGGCGCCGTGCAGGTCGTAGCCCTGGATGTTCCCGAAGTCGAGGTACTGGTAGTTCTCGGGGTCGTTCCAGCCGCCCGACGCGATGTCGTCCGGGTTGGCGGGGAGGAACGCGCTGAGCTGGTACTTCTTGCCCGTGGTCGCGCCGTAGGCGTCGAGCTGGGTGCGGAACTCCTTGAGGAGGGCCTTGAAGTTCGCCTTGTCGTTCGCGACGTCGACGATGTTGCCGACCTCGCCGTTGAGAGAGCCGGGCCACTCCCAGTCGATGTCGAAGCCGTCGAACACGCCGGCCGCCGAGCCGGGCCCGCCGCGGCCGTCGACCACGGGGAGGTTGCCCTTGAGGTAGAGGTCGATGCAGGACGACACGAGCTTCTTGCGGCTCGCGTCGGTCGCGGCGGCCTTGGAGAAGTTCTTCGACCAGGTCCAGCCGCCGATCGACAGCATGGCCTTGATCTGGGGGTTCTTGGCCTTGAGCTGCTTGATCTGGTTGAACGAGCCGGCGAGCGGCTGGTCCCAGGCGTCGGCCACGCCCGCGACCGAGTTGGCGGCGGTGTATCCCATGCCGTAGTCGGCCCACGCGTCGCCCGCGCCGTCGGACCCGTTGGGGCCCGTGCCCTGGGCCTTGTTGGCCTCGAAGCACGTGAGCGTCTGGTGGTGGATGTTGCCGAACGCGTAGTTGAGGTGCGTCAGGTCGGCAGCGGCGCCGGAGTCCTGGAGCTCCTTCATCTTGAAGTCGCGCCCGTAGACACCCCACTGGGTGAAGTAGGCGACGTTGCGGTAGCCGTTGATCGCGCTGTCGCCGGTCGCGGCGGTCGCCGTGGCTGCGGGGAGGGGGCTAGCGGTCGCGGCGACGGTGCCGGCGACCAGGGACGTCGCGAGCATGGCCGCGGCGGTCAGTCCCGCGGCCATCTTCCTCGCGCGTCCTCGTGGAGTTCTCAGTCGCATGTGTCTGCCTCACTTGGCTGGGGGCTGGGGGGGCCCGGTCACCCGGACGTCGTTGCCCAGGAACACCCCGACACTAGGGAGCGAGCACGCCCTCGGGAATCAGCGTTTCCCACATTGTTCACCTCGCGTACATACACGGGAGCGTGTAGGTGTTCCCCCCTACGTACCCCGTCAGGCCCTACGGGTCCCCCGTCGCGGCACCGCTCGACCGGTCACCGTCCGACCCGGTGCGCGAGGACCGCGAGCTCGACCCGCGAGCGCACGCCGAGCTTGCGGAAGACGCGCCCCAGGTGGACCTCGACGGTGCGGACCGAGAGGTAGAGCTGGTCCGCGGCCTCGCGGTTGGATCCCCCCTGGACGACCAGGAGCGCGACGTCGAGCTCTCGATCGGTGAGCTCGTCCGCCCAGCGGGCGCGCAGCTCGTCGAGGGCGTCGTCGGACACGTCGCTCTCGCGTGCGGCGAGACGCGCCCTGCCCGACGACGCGACGACGGCGTGCGGGACGCCTCCCCCAGGGGTCGTGGTCGGGACGGGCGACGTCTCGGTGCGACGCGCGGCGACCTGCAGGGCGCCGAGGTGCTCGACGACGCCCGCGAGCTCACCCTGCGCCTGCCGGGCCCACGCCCACGCCCCGGACTGGGTCAGGAGCTCGACCGCCGAGAGGAGGTGCTCGTGGGCCGCGGGGAGGTCGCCCCAGCGCGTCAGGGCCCGGCCGAGACAGAGCTCGGTGCGCCCGTGCTCGAAGGGCGACGCGATCCCGCGACCCGCCGAGGCGACCGCGTCGCGCAGCGCGACCGCGTCCTCGGGCCTCGCGAGTGCGATCTCTGCTCGTGCGAGCGTCGCGACCCGGTTCGCCGGGGACAGGTCCTTGGCCTCGACCCGCCGCCGCGCGAGCGCCTTCTCCGCCGCGTCGGGACGGCCGGCGAGCACCCACGCCTCGACGTCGTCCATCCCGGGCAGGTGCAGCATGTGGGCGCAGTCGCGCCGGTCGGTCTCGGCTGCCAGCTCGAGCAGGGTGGCCGCCTGGGTGTGGTGGCGGGCGAACGACGCCCCGATGGCCCGGTCCACGAGGAGGCCGAGCCGGACCGGCCGCGACGTCGGGCACGAGCACGTCTCCTCGAGGGCGGTGGCGAGCGTCCCCACGCTGCCGTCGACCGCCATGTCGAGGCGCCGCGCGACCGCGACCCCCGTCCCGGCGAACGGCAGCCCGACGGGCAGGCGGAAGGCCGCCTCCTCGAGCTCGCGGCGCGCCTTGGTGATGTTTCCCGACCAGAAGTGCACCAGCACCTGGGCCAGGCGAAGGTGCGCCTCGACGTACGGGGTCACGGCACCTGACGGTGCGTCGAACCACCGGCCGCCGTTCCTGACCGGTGCGAGGTTCGCGACCGCGCTCGCGAGCGCCTGGCCCGCGACGTCGAGGGCGTCCTCGTCGGCCAGGGCGATCGCCCGGCTGACCTGGGCGTACGCCTCCTGCTCGGGCGAGAGCCGCGACCCGGGCAGGTCCGCTCTCTTCCCGCGCTCCCCCACGCCGTAGTTGGCGAGCCACGACCTGACGACGTCGAGCCCTCCCACGCCCTGGGTGCATCGCCGAGCGAGACGCTTCGCCGCGTCGAACGCCTGGGACGCGGCGACGCCGTCACCCCGCTCGGCGTGAAGGGTCGCGGCGCTCGTGAGCCCCTTCACCACGTCGCCGATCTCGCACCCCCCGGCCGCGTCCCGGGGGCGACCCTCGTGGTCGACGCAACAGGTGCAGGCGTCGTCGTTGTCCGCGAGCGCGATGAACGGGGCGATCACGTCGTCGGGCACCTGGCCCTGGACGTGCGTGAGCGCGGTGACGAGCGGGCCCAGGATGCGGGCCGAGCTCACGCCGCCCTCGCAGCGTGCGGCGCGGCGCAGCCAGTCGGCCGCGTCGTGGACGTGACCGGACTGCAGCGCGGCCGTCCCCGCGACCACGTACGCCTCTCCGCGCTCGGACGCGGCCGCCTGGCTCGCGGCCTCTCGCGCGACCTCGTGAGCCCACACCACGTCCCCGCGCTCGAGGAGCCGCTGGGCCAGGGACACGAGCCCGGGCGCGAGCGCAGGGTCCCCCGCGAGCGTCGCGAGCGCCGTGTGCCAGGTCGCGATGTCCTCCTCGCCGGCCGCCGTGTGGACCGTCGCCAGCCGCAGGTGCGCGGCCGTGCGGTCCGCGAGCCGGGCGTCGCCGTGGACCAGCGAGCGCACCCTCGGGTCGGTGAACGCGAAACGGCCCGAGACCAGGGAGAGCTGCCCCGAGAGAGGACCGTCGAGCACCTCCTCGATGCTCAGCCCCGACGCCGCGAGCAGCACGTCCGTGCGCTCGACGACCGCGACCGCCGCGACGAGCAGGGCCCGCCGCTCCTCGGGGGCGAGCTCGTCGAGCCGGTCGCCGAGCAGCGTGCGGACCGCCTGCACCGGGGGGAGGGGGTCCGGGAGGATCGCGGTGCCCGCGAGCTGTTCGGTCGACAGCAGCCGGGCCGTCTGGGAGATCGCCGCCGCGTTGCCCGCGAGGTTCTGGGCGAGCCGCGCCGCGACGTGGGGGGCCACGGCCAGGCGCTCCTCGACGAGCAGCAGGTGCAGCGCCTCCGACGGACCGAGGGGCGCGAGCTCCCGCACCTCGATCGGGTACGGGAGCGGACGGTCGAAGCCACCGGGGACCGCGGTCGCGAGGAGCACGAGCGCCGCGCGCCGCTGGGCGACGAGCCCGACCACCACGGCGCGGCTGATCTCGTCGACCAGGTGGAGGTCGTCGGCGAGCAGCACGACCGTCCGGTCGGGCACCGCCTCCTCGAGGTACTCGGCGAGCGCGACCGCGCCGACCTCCGGCAGGTAGCCGTACTCCGGGTCGGCGACGTCGAGCGGGCGCACGAGCCGGTCCGGCACCGCGCACCCGGTGACCTGGGCGACCTGGGACACGAGGGAGCGCACCGCCCCGCCGGACCGCTGCGGTCCCATCGCCTGGGCGACCCGCAGGACCAGGGGCGGGTGCGGACCGCTCGCCCCGTGCAGCGCCTCGTGGACGAGCTCGAGCGTGGTGCTCGCTCCCATGCCCGGCTCACCGGTCCAGACGAAGGCGCCCCGCCCGTCGGCGACCGCCGAGAGAGCGAGGTCGATCTCCGCCCGCCTGGACGAGAGCCGCTCAGGCCGGTGCTCGGTGGACGTGCGGGACGTGCGCACCTGATCTGAGGTCAGGACGTCTTGCTGGCTGGCTGGCATGTCAGACCCTCCCGTCCGGGGCAACGATGGCCGGACGACTCTCAGGAATGTTAACAACCCGACGTAAAAGCGGGCATCCTGTTCTGTTACCCGTCAGTGTCTTCGGCGGCTTCCGCTGGGGGCGGGTTGCCGGGGCCTTCGACCAGGTCTAGGGTGACCTCGTCCCTCCGTCTGTTCTGCCGAGAGATCTCGGTACCTCAGACGAGCACGGAACCAGAAGCAGATGAGAAGGAGGTGAGAGCGATGCCGGACGGCAGCAGTCATAGATCCCCGCACTGCGCGCTCGCTCCCCTCCGTCCTGCCCGCTGACCCTCGGGTCAGCCCTCCCGGCACGGCCCTCGGGGCGGTCGCCAGTGCGCTCCATGCACCGTCACCTCCCTCGCCAGGTCCTGCCCCCGTGTCCGCACGCAGGCGGATCGCCCGGCGTCCGGTCGGCACCGTCGAGAGCACGGCGCCGGGAAGGACCACCATGTCGACGAGCACCTACCTCAGTGCACCCTGCCCCGCGCCCACTCGCAAGGGCTCCGCACCACTCCGAACGAATCGGGCCACCACCCCCACGCCCGGTCCCCGCCGCCCCGACCTCGAGCGCCAGTCGATCACGTTCACGATCGGCCTGTACCTGTTCATCTGCACGGCCCTGCTCGGGACGCACCTGCTGGCCGCAGGGCACGACAACGTCCCGGCGACCGGGGTGACGACGAGCGCCCCGACCGGTGCGACGCCGTCGGGCACGGGCTCCCCGCAGGTCGGCGCGCCAGCGGTGAACCCGTGAGCGCGACGACGCCCGCGGTCGTCGAGGCGACCCGGCCCGCGACGACGTACGGTCACCGCCCCGCGTCGGCGACCCCGGCGGGCGCCCCACGGTTCGACCCCCAGGCCCTGCGTGTCCGCTGGCTCCAGGTCGCCTCCGAGGACGCAGCCGCGCTCGAGCGCGCGCGGGACGCGGGCGTCGACTTCTCCCTGGCCTCCGGGCGCGTCTGGGAGACCGACGAGCACGTCTACCTGCCCGTCGTGGCGACCTACCGGCGCGGCGAGCGGATCGAGCGCGAGGTCCTGATGTTCGCGCTGTCCCCCGACCGCGTCGTGACCCTCCAGCCGTCCCGGCACTACCCGATCTTCGACAAGGCCATAGCCCGCATGCGGCGCACCCCGCGCCTGACCCAGACGTCGTACGGCGTCATGTACGCGCTGCTGTACGCGCTCAACGAGGCCGCCGAGCGCGTCATCCACCACGCGAGCGACCTGCTCGAGGACATGTCCGACCAGATCGAGGAGGCCACGCTCGGCTACGACCGGCGCGGTCGTGAGATCGGCGTGACCGACATGCAGGGCACCATCTCCCGCATGAACCGGGCCGAGGAGATCGTCTCGAGCACCCAGGAGTCCCAGCTCTCGCTCGCGCGCGCCGCCCGGCACCTGCGCAGCGAGATCGCCGACACCGACCCCGTGCTCGCGGGACTCGTCGAGACCCTCATCGCGGACGTCGACGGAGTCAAGGAGCACGCGAGCTTCGAGCACGACAAGGTCCGCTACCTCCAGCAGGCCATCATGACCTCGCTCGACGTCAAGCAGAACCAGATCGTCAAGGTGTTCACGATCATCACCGCGGTGTTCCTGCCCCCGACGCTCATCACGTCGTTCTACGGCATGAACTTCACGCGCATGCCCGAGCTCGAGTGGGAGCTCGGGTTCCCGTGGGTCGTGCTCGTGACGCTCGTCGCCGCCGTCATCCCGCTCGTGTACATCAAGCGGCGCGGCTGGCTGCGCTGAGGCCCGCTCCCCCCGGGCGGACCCTGGACACGCGGACGCCGCCGGGGCCACGACAGGCAGGTCGTGGTCCCGGCGGCGTCGGGTTGCGCAGGGCTGCGGCCGCTACCGCGTCAGGTCAGACGCAGGAACCGACCACGCGCCACGGGCTCCAGTACTTCTCGGTGCCCGGTGCGTTGGTGTGGACCCACCAGTTGGCCTGGTAGTTGACGCCCTGGTGGGACGCCACCTGGCCAGCAGTGTAGATGCCCGCCTTGGTCCAGTCGCCGTAGCATCCACCGGGAGCGTCCGAGTCGACCGGACCCGCCTGCGACGCGCGGTAGACGTCAGCGGCCGCACCGACCAGCTCGTCCTCGTAGTCACCCGCGAGGTCCCACCACATCGAGCCGCCCAGGCCCTTCTCCGCGACCCACTTCGCCTTGTACTCGACGGCGCGCGGGGTGTCGACCGTCCACCACTCGTTGCCGTCGTAGCGCCAGGACGACCCGGTCGTCTCGTCGAAGTACTCGGTGCCCAGGTCGCGCAGCTCGAAGTACTGCTTGTAGCCGGGCTCGTGCGTGCCCTCGGCCACGCCTGCGGCCGACTGCCACGCCCCGTTCGAGTCGCCTGCCTCGACACCGGTCCAGCCGCGGCCGAACGCGGGGATGCCCAGCGTGATCTGTTGCGGGTCGACGCCGCGGCTCAGGTACAGGTCGATCCCCTGCTCGACCGAGATCTCGCCCGTGTAGGTCGGGTCGTCGTGCAGGTTGGACTGGTGCCCGGCCAGGTTCGGCGACCAACCACCGTGCAGGTCGTAGCCCTGGATGTTGCCGTAGTCGAGGTAGTCGAAGATCTTCGGCGCGTCCCAGCCCGCGTTGATGACCGTCGGGTTCACCGGGATGTACGAGGACAGGAGGTACTCCTTGCCCTGCGAGGCGCCGTACTCGTCGAGCTGCTCACGGAACTCCGCGAGCAGCGCCGTGAAGTTCGCCTTGTCGTTCACGGGGTCGACGAAGTTCTCGGGGTGCTGCGACCAGCCCGGCGCGCCAGGCCACTCCCAGTCGATGTCGATGCCGTCGAAGAGGCCGGCTGCTGCGCCCGGGCCACCGCGGCCGTCGATCTCCGGCAGGTTGCCCTCGAGGTAGAGGTCGATGCACGACGAGACGAACTTCTCGCGGGACTCGGGCGTCGCGGCGGCCTTCGAGAAGAACTTGGACCAGGTCCACCCACCGATCGACACCAGCACCTTGGTGTCGGGGTTCGTCTCCTTGAGCTTGAGGACCTGGTTGAAGTTCCCGGCGAGCGCCTGGTCTGCCGTGTCCGCGACCCCGTCGATCGAGTCCGCCGCACTGACACCGTCGACGAAGTCGGCGCCGGCGACACCTGCCCCGTCGTTGCCGCCGGGTGCGGGCGAGCCGTCCTTGTCGGAGATGAAGCACGTCAGGTCGGTCGGGTGGATGTTCGCGAACGCGTAGTTGACGTGCGTGATCTGGTCGGCCTGGCCGGACTCCTGGAAGTCCTTGACCGTGTAGCCGTAGTTCTCCGGGGCCCACGACATGAAGTAGCCGACGTTGCGGTACCCGTTGATGTCGTTGTCACCGTTGGGGCTGACCGCGGCGGGCGCGGCGGGCGTGGCCGGCGCGGCCGTCGCCGTGCCTGCCGCGACCAGGCCGGACGCCACGAGGGCCAGGGTCGTCGCCGTCACCACGGCACCGGCAGCGCGGCGGGTGCGGCGTGGTAGCGAGGGAGTGTTGCGAGATGCGTGCAAAGGGAGGCCTCTTCGTCTTCCGTGCTGCTGACTCCGGTCCGTTCCGGAGCCCCAGATGCTGGGCACTCTCGAACCTAACCAGGCGCGCGCGCGAATGATGTACGGGGCTTCCACATGGTTCACAGCGGTCACATAAGGGATTTCCCTTACCAACGCGTCGAATCGCTCGAAACGTTACGAACGGTAGCCTTTCGAGCCTCGACGGGCCGCTATGCCTCGACGAGGATCGTCACCGGGCCGTCGTTGACGAGCTCGACCTGCATGTCCGCACCGAACACGCCGGTCGCGACCTCGACCCCCCTCGCACGCAGCGCGGCGACCACCTCGGCGACGAGCGGCTCCGCCACGTCCCCCTTCGCCGCACCGTTCCACGACGGGCGCCGCCCCTTCTTGGTGTCCGCGTAGAGCGTGAACTGGCTGACGACCAGGACGGGCGCGCCCTCGTCGAGCACCGACCGCTCGTCGCGCAGGATCCGCAGCTCGGCGATCTTGCGCGCGACGAGCTCGACCTGCGCGGGACCGTCGTCGTGCGTCACGCCCACGAGCGCGACCAGGCCCGGCCGGTCGACGCGCCCCACGACCTCGCCGCCCACGCTCACGCTCGCGCGCGTCACGCGCTGCAAGACCGCCCTCATGCGGCGAAGCCCGGTCCGAACGCGGCCCGCACCTCGCCCACGGGCTCTCCCCCACCCAGGACCGGGGTGCGGGAGACACGGTCGAGCGCGGCGCCGTCGGCCCCCGGCAGGTCGCGCGCCCCCAAGGCCGCCAGCGCGGAGACCAGCACCGCGGGACGCGGGCGCGGCGAGCCGTCGAGGACCTTGAACGCGAGCGCGCGGCCGTCCGGCAGGCCCGCGCCGTACACGCCGTCCGCGCCGTCCTTGGCGACGAGGCCCGGGACCGCCTGCATGACCTCGGTCGCGTCGCGACCGGTCCCGCCGACCATCTCGGGGAACGAGGACATCGCGCCTGCCACCAGGGCCTCGGGCGACCCGGGCGCCGCCGCCGGCGCACCGGCCAGCCGGCCGAAGCCCCGCGCCATGCCGACCAGCGTCGTCGAGAAGAGCGGCGCACCGCAGCCGTCGACCGTCACGTGGAGGTCCGCCGCGTCGTCGCCCGTGAGCTCGAGCAGGGTCTCGCGGATCGCGACCTGGAGCGGGTGCGCGGGATCCAGGTACGTCGCGGTGTCCCAGCCGGCCACGACGCACGTCGCGAGCATCGCGGCATGCTTGCCCGAGCAGTTCTGCGTGATCGACGCCGGGCCGTTGCCGAGCTCCTGCCACGCGAACGCCGCCGGCGGGTAGACCGGCATGTCCGGGGTGTTGCGCAGCGCCGACTCGTCGAGCCCGACCCCCGCGAGGATCTCGCGCGCGCCCGCGAGGTGGAAGTCCTCGGCGTTGTGGCTCGCGGCACCGAGCGCCAGCAGACGAGGCGGCAGGGTCAGGCCGTTGCGGAGCATCGCGACCGCCTGGAACGGCTTGACCGACGAACGAGGCCAGATCACGGTCGACGCGTCGCCCACCACCAGATCGGCCTCACCCGAGGCGTTGAGCGTCACCAGGTGCCCCAGGTGCACGGACTCGACCAGGTCGCCCCGGACGACCTCCGCGAGCGGAGCGGCGGAGCGCAGCACGGGGTTCACCACCCGCCCGGACGGCCACCACGGTTGCCGCCCGACCCGCGACCGAACCCGTACGACTTGAGCCGAGGACGCACGTCGACCAGGTAGATGAAGGCCGGGACGAGGGCCAGGAGGTTCAAGAAGCTGGAGCTCGTCAGCATCAACGGCGGCAGGCCGAGGAACCCGATCGCCGCGGCGACCCCCAGGATCGCCGACCAGATCGGCTTGGTGAGCTTCCCCTCGGCGGTGAACCCGTTCGCGGGACGCCGCAGCGCATCGATGAGAGCGAAGGCCTGCGCGGCGAACACCACGACCGCGAGGATGACGAGAACGAGCCACTGGGCTCCACCGAAGCTGATCACGTGTCGAGCCTACGGCAGGACGCGCAGCGCCTCCGCGCGCGCCGCGCTCGCGACCCGCTCGTCCCACACCGCGAAGATCGCGTCCTCGTGCCGCAGCACCAGCGCGGAGGCGAGGTGCACGGCGTCCGCGCCCCGCAAGGAGTGACCGTCGGACCCTGCGAGGTCGCTCGCCCTGTCCAGGACCTCGGGCGAGACCTCCACCAGGTGCAGCGCGGGCCACAGCCGCTCCCACGCGGCGAGCGCCTGCGCACGCTCGGCGGCGTCGAGGACGCCCGTACGCTCGCCCGCGGCGAGCGCCGCACGGACCTCGGTGTCCGACAGGCGGCTCGTCGTGACCACGTCCGCCCGGTTCCACAGGGCGCTCGCGAGCTCCGAGCCAGGCTCGGCGACGCACAGCTTCACGAGGGCGCTCGCGTCGAAGTAGACCAGGGCCATGGGGCGCGCCGGCTCAGCGTCGGATGCGGCGCACGAGGCCCGACATCGCCGACTGCTTGGCAGCCGGGCGTGCGGGCGGCGAGTGCACGGGCCGCTCCTCGGTGGCCGGCGTGAGCAGGCCGTCCCGGGTCAGCGACGTGATCAGGTCCGCGCTGCCGATCGCGCTCAGGCGGGCGACCGGGATGCCGCGCTCGGTGATCACCACGTCCTCCCCGTCACGCGCCCGCTCGATCCACGACTTCAGCTCGGCCCGCAGGGCGCTGACGGAAACCTCCATCCCCTGAAGGTACCGGCCAACGCCCGGATTGCGTAGACCTCCACGCGCGGCAATCCTGCGGGTTCGCCGGACATGCGCCCCGTCCTGCGGGCGACGTGCTCGCCACGGGCCGCGCGGCCGGTTCAGAGCTCGTGCAGAGCCGCCCGTGCGTCCTGCGGGGACATCCCTGCGGCCTCGAGCGTGTCCACGATCGGGGAGCGCAGCAGCATCACGAGCGACTGGACCTGCCAGTCCCCCGCGCCCACGGTCCGTGGGTCGGCCGCGGCCGCGGTGTCGGCCAGGATCTCGCGCGCGGTCGACGGGTCGCGTCCCGCCCCGATCGCCTCGGCCAGCACCCGGGTGCCGGCCGCGAACCGGTCGACGATCGCCGCGACGGGCAGGAGGTCGTGGTCGGGCCCCGCGACCGGTCGGGCACGCCGGGCCAGGACACGGACGCTGCGCATGGCGCGGTCCACCAGGACCGCCTTGCGCTCGATGTCGCCCAGCTCGGTGCGGTGCTTGCGCCCCACGGGGCTCACCCGGGACAGCTCCTGGGCGCTCGTCGCGGTCGCCTGCCACTCCTCGAGGGCGGGCTCGGACGCCCGCCCCCGCACGAGCGCGGCGTCCAGGTCGTCGACGTCCCCCGAGCGGAAGCCGCGGGCGAGCAGCTCGAGCGTCTCGGCGAGCTCGGTCGTCGCCTCGTCGCCCAGGATCCGTGGCCGACGGCGCGGGTCGCCCGGTGTGAGGGTCGCGACGAGCAGCGCGAGCGCGCCACCGACCAGGGCGTCGACCAGGCGACCGCCCGGGCCGCCCGTCTGGGTCGCGGGCAGACCCACGATGACGATGGCCTGGACCCCGGCCTGGGTCGCCAGGAGCGCGCCGCGGTCGATGAAGCGCGCCACGAGGGCGGACGTCGCGAGCACGACGGCGACCTGCCACCAGCCCGACCCGATGAAGTGGACGATCAGGTCACCGAGGCCCACGCCCACCGCGACCCCGATCGCGAGCTCGCCGACCTTGCGCACCTGCCGGTCCTGGCTGAACCCGAGGCAGATCCACACGGAGACCGGTGCGAAGAACGGGTACGGGTGGCCGAGCACGTAGTGCGCGATCCCGTACGCGACGCCCGCCGCGAGCGAGGCCTGGACGACGGGCCAGAACGCGACCCGGACCCGGGAGCTGCCCTGTCGCAGGCGTGCCCTGAGCAGCAACCGACGGAACGCCTTGCGGGCCGACTCGACCGCCCCGGGTTCCGGCGTCGCGGCTCCTCCGGCCGACTCCCGCGCCTGCGTCATGTGCTCCTGCTCACCGCGTCCCACCGTGCCGGGGTCCCGGCACGGTCCTCGGATACCGCTCTAGATCATGCTCTGGGGTGCGCCCGCGCCCTTGGGGGTGACGCCTCGTGCGACCGGACCGCGCGGTGCGGGCCGGTCGACCGACACGCCCTCACCCGGGACCACGACCTCCTGGGCCGCGGCCACGGCGCCCCCGTCGCAGTCGACGACCAGCTCGACGTCCTCGGGCGCGCTGCGCTTGAGGATCGCGAGCGCCACGGGGCCCAGCTCGTGGTGCCGGGCGACCGACGTCACGACGCCGACCGCACGTCCCGGCGCAGCCACCCCGTCCGGACCGGTCTCCCCGCCCTGCAGGCGCACCTCGGCCCCGGCGACCGGGAGCAGGTGCCCCGAGCCGTCGAGGTGGAGCATCACGAGGCGGCGCGGCGGACGGCCCATGTTGTGCACGCGCGCGATGGTCTCCTGGCCGCGGTAGCAGCCCTTGTGCAGGTGGACGGCGGTCCGGAGCCAGTCGAGCTCGTGCGGGATCGAGCGGTGGTCGACCTCCGTCGCGAGGCGGGGGCGCCAGGCCTCGACGCGCAGCGCCTCGCTCGCCCAGGTCCCTGCGAGCCGCCACCCGGCCGCCTCGCGGGCGGCGACGGCGTCGGACAGCTCGGCGCGCGGGACCAGGACCAGGCGCCACGGGCGGTGGGCGCCCGGGTGCTCGTCGTCCGCGGGGCCGTAGCGGGTGCCGCCGGGCGCGGTGCGCGGCCAGGGGTCGCGCCACGTGACGGGCTCGCCCTCGGCGCCCTCGGCGTCCCGAGGCTCGCCCAGGACCGCGATCTCGTCGCTCATGTCGGTGATCTCGACGCGCAGCGAGAACTTCATGCGGTCGAGCCAGGCAGCGAGCGTCGGAGCGTGCGAGCCCTCGGTCACGAGCCACGTGGACTCGCCGTCGTCGACGACCCCGGCCGCGTGCTCGACGTGGCCCTGCGGGCTCAGGACGAGCAGCTCGGTCGAGGTCCGGGGGACCAGGCCCAGGAGGCTCTGCGAGGTGATCGAGTTGAGCCACGTCAGACGGTCGGGGCCGGTGACCCGCACGACGCCGTGGTGCGAGAGGTCGACGACCGCGCCGCCCGACTCGAGCGCGCGCTGCTCGCCCGTCGGGTCGCCGTAGTGCCAGGCCACGCCCGCGTCGGGTCCGGAGCCCGCGACCGCGCCGGGGCGCGACAGCAGCGGGCTCGTCCGGACCGGGGAATCGGGCTCCGTCCGGGCCGCACGCTCGGTCTGGGTGGCGTCGTCAGGTCCAGCGGTCACGGTGCAACAACCTCCTCGGCGCCGGTGGGCGCACGTCCGTCCGGCCGCGCGGTGGCGTCGGCCGTGCCTCGCACGTCGAAGGGGCTAGAGGCGGTCCAGCTTCGCCGACGCATACGACTGCAACGGCTGACCGAAGGCCGCCAATTCCCAGACCCACAGGAGCTGGCCCTGGACGTTGCCGTAGAGCCGGTTCGACGCCGTGACCTCGGACGAGGTGGCGGTGCGCACCACGGCGTCGCTCGACAGGTCCACCCGACCGTTGCCGACGACCCCCAGGTACAGGGTCATGCGGCCCGACGGGTCCGCGATCATGACCTCGATCGCCGACCTGTCCTCCGGCAGCCCCTCGGGACGCTCGGGCGAGACGCGCCAGTAGCCCGTCTCGGTGGACCAGATGCGTCCCGGCGCGAGGTGCCCCTCGGTGCCCGGCTCGGCCTGGTCGCTCGACGGGCGAGCGGACGGCTCGGCAGCGTCGTCAGCGGTCCAGGCCTCCGGCACGGTTTCCGGGACCTCGGCCTCGAGGACGCGGATGGTCGACTCGTACCGCAGGTACGGGCCGCCGTCGTGGTCGAACACGACGTCCTGGACGAACGGGGTCTCGGGGATCCCGGGGTAGGCGATGACACCTTCACCTCGCCAGGAGCCCACGAGCCACGCGAGCGGGTAGGCCTCGGGGGCGAGCCCCTCAGGGAACGCGAAAGCCATCTGGTGGTACCTCCGGCGGTCCCAGCGGACCGTGACGACGACAAGGGAGAGCGGGACCGTGGTCCCACCGGGCGCGGACGCCCGGGGCGACGCTCAGGTCAGCGCTGACCCTTGTACAGCTTGTAGACGACGAACCCGGCGAACCACGTGATGGTCACGGTCGCGGCGATCAGCAGTCCCAGGAAGATGAGCTCGAGTGCATGCGTGGACATGTCGCCGATCCTACCTTCCGGCCTCTAGGCTCGCGCACGTGACCTCCCAGCCCGCTCCGTCGCCGTCCTCGGCCGCCCCGGCCGCCGTCGCCCGCTCGCTCGTGGTCAAGTCGACCGCGGGTCTCGAACGCCCCGAGGCGACCAACCAGGCCTTCACGGTCGCTGCCGCCGCGGTCGCCGCCGGGGTCGAGGTCAGCGTGTGGCTGACCGGGGAGTCGGCGTGGTTCGGGCTTCCCGGGCGTGCGCGCGAGCTCGAGCTCGAGCACGCGACGGCCCTGCCGGACCTGCTCGACGTGATCCTGTCCGCCGGGACCGTCACGGTCTGCACCCAGTGCGCCGTGCGCCGCGGCATCACCGAGGCCGACCTGCTGCCGGGAGTGCGCATCGCGGGGGCGTCGGTGTTCGTCGAGGAGGCGCTGCGCCCGGGGGCCCAGGCCCTCGTCTACTGACGCGGGCCGGGCGCGCCGGGCCTCGCCCTCAGTCCTCGACGCGGATACCGAGCTCGGCCGCGAACAGCGGCGCCATCGCGACGAGCTGGGACGGGCTGAGCGTGGCCCCCGCGAGCCTCTCGATGCTCGTGATCCGTCGCAGCGTGGCCCCGCGCAGGTCGGTGTGCACCAGACGGGCGCCCGCCAGGACGAGGTGGTCGACCGACGTCTCCTCGAACGCGACGCGCGTGGCCTGGGCGTTCGTCAGGTCGAGCTCGTCCACGGTGCACCGCGTGAGCCGCAGGTCGCGCACCGTCGCAGCGCGGAGGTTGACGTACCCGAGCTTGCAGTCGACCAGCTCGACCGAACGCCACGCGGACTCGTAGAGCTCCGCCGAGCCGATCCGTGAACCGGCCAGCACCACGTCGTGCCACACCGACCGCGGGGCGCTCAGGACGGGCGCGTCGATCCGCTCGAGCCGGGCCTCGCTGAACGTCGCGGCCCGCAGGTCGGCCTGGTGCAACGAGATGCCCACGAGGTCGCACCGCTCGAACGTGACGTCGGACAGGTCCGCGTGGGACAGGTCGCCACCCTCGAACCGTTCGTCGTGGCGGCGGTCCTCCGGACCGACGTCCGCTGCGTCCCCCGCTGTCCGGACCCCTGGGCGCAGGCGCTTGAACCGAGGCGGGAGGGTGGTCGAGGAGTCGGTCTGCGCGGGCACCGCACGACCCTACGCCTTCCCTGCCACGGCACCCGCAGCACCTCGGCCCCGATGCGGGACCTCAGCGGGCCGGGGCGAACCGCCGGACCAGCAGGTACATCTCGCACCCCAGGCACAGCCCGAACGCCGCGTTGAGCACGGCCGCGACCAGGGCCAGGCCCGCCGCGACCGGTACGGCCACGAGCGAGACGGTGAAGCCCAGGAGCGCGCCGACCCCGGTGATGACGAACCCGACCCCCTGCGCGAAGCGAGGCGGACGCGGGTCCTCGCGCTCCGCCGTCGGGCCGAGCCTGGGCCGGACGAGAGTCTTGAAGACCCACCCCTGCCACGTGCCCTGGGCACCGCGGAGCGCCCCCAGCAGGAAGCTCAGCGCGATGAACGTGAGCAACCACAACGCCGCCTGGGACGACCCCAGGAGCAGCGTCACGGCGAGCAGGAGGGCGGTGATCCCGGCACCGACGCGCGGGCCGCGCGGGTCGATGCCCTGGGCCGAGCTCGGAGAAGGGTGCGGTTCGTGCGACATGGCGGCTCCTCGGTCGGCCCGCCCGGTGGGCGAGCGGTGTCAGGCGACGGACGCGGCAGGCACGGCGAGCGCCTCGATCGCCTGGGTCCGGTTCACGCTGCCGCTCATCCGAGCGACCTCTCGGCCGGACGGGTCCAGGACGAGCACCGTCGGAGTGCGCAGTATGCCGAAGGTTCGCACGAGATCGTGGTGCTCGTCGACGTCCATCTCGCGATGTGTCACGTCGGTCCGCGCCGCGACGAGCTCGTCGAGCACGCGCGCCGTGTGCCGGCAGGGCGAGCAGAACTCGCTCGAGAACTGGACGAACGTCCGGTGCTCCCCCAGCACGATGCCGAGGGCGGGCCAGTCGACCGCGGCGTCCTCGGCAGGTGGGCGACCCGCACGGACCACTCCCTGGCGGCGTTGCCACCACACCCCGAGCAGCACGCTCGCGGCGAGCAGCACGACCAGGACCACGATGCGCCAGACCATGTGCCTCGACCTCTCCCTCGTACGGCGGTGCAGCAGCACGGCCGGGGTGTCGCGGGGAGGGCTCAGCCCACCACCACGCGCCCGACCACGAAGACCAGGATCCCCCCGACCGTCACGGGCAGCACTATCGCAGCAACGGCCGCCTGCCTGCGCTCGAGGGCCGGCAGCTGGTCGAACAACGCGCGCAGCCCCGCGACCAGCATCCCCGAGACGACGCCCGTCCACAGCCCGTTGCTGATCGCGACCTCGGGGAGCACGTACCCGAGCCCCCCTCCGGCCGCAGCCGCGGCGACGACCGTCAGGACCGAGCTCCACCACCCTGCGAGCGGGAGCGCGGAGACCGCGGACGCCACGGCGATCGCCGCGGCGCACGTCACCACGAGCTCCGCCCCTGCGTCCGTGCGCTCGGTCGCGATCCAGCCCGCCGCCGACACCGCGACGACCAGTCCGCTCACCGTGCCCAGGAGCGACTCGACGAGCCTCGGACGCCCGTCCCGGCGCAGCATCTCGGCGACGAACGCCAGCACGATGCCCATCGCGAGCACGAGCGGCAGGTTGCGCAGCGCGGGCTCGCCGTCGGTCGCGGCCACGGCCGCGACCGCACCGACCCCGGTGAGGCCGATCACGAGTCCGGAGCCACCCGGGGCCGGCTGGCCCAGCAGCGCCGGCCACCCGACCGCGACCAGGACAGCGAGCGCGGCGGCGGCGACCGTCAGGGGAAGGAGGCCGAAGAACGCGGCCGCGGCGACCACCACGGCCACCACCGACGTGGCGACGGCGCGGGAGGAGAGACCCACTAGGCACACTCCCCCGACGACACGGACGACATGAGGACGGGGACGGCACCGGGTCCGGAGAGGCTGAGCACGAACATGAGTCTCCCAGATGACGCCGCACGCGAACACGAAACAAGGTTGTAACAGCGCAAAGGCCTTGGTCACCCCGTCGACCCCTGTTCCACGCGCTACGGTAATGATTCCGGCCTCCTCGGGGGTCACTGGGAGGAGGTGCGTCGGTGGCAGAGCTGTTGATCCTGACACCGGCGACAGGTGGGTCCGTCGAGATCCTGCCTGCGCTGGGACTGCTGTCGCACCGTCTGCGGGTGCTGCCCATGGAGCCGTCGGCCCTGGTCGACGCGCCCGACTCGGACGTCGTGCTGCTCGACGCGCGCCGCGACCTCGCGGCCGCCCGCACGACCTGCCGCCTGCTCCACGCGACAGGTCTGACGGTCCCGCTCGTGCTCGTCCTGACCGAGGGCGGGCTGACCGTCGTCACCGCCGAGTGGGGGGCGGACGACCTGCTCCTGGAGCATGCGAGCCCTGCCGAGGTCGAGGCCCGGTTGCGCCTCGTGATCGAACGCTCGTCGCACGGTCGCGCCGACGACGCCCCGCAGGAGATCTCGGCGGGCGAGCTCGCGATCGACGCGGGCGGGTACACGGCCCGCCTGCGTGGCCGCCCGCTCGACCTGACGTACAAGGAGTTCGAGCTCCTCAAGTACCTGGTGCAGCACCCGGGCCGTGTCTTCACGCGGGCACAGCTCCTGCAGGAGGTCTGGGGCTACGACTACTACGGGGGCACCCGCACGGTCGACGTCCACGTGCGGCGCCTGCGTGCCAAGCTGGGCCCCGAGCACGAGCAGCTCATCGGGACCGTGCGCAACGTCGGCTACCGGTTCGACCCGCCCAAGGACCGGCGGGCCGCAGCCCCCACGGACGACGGCACGGGCCAGAGCGCGCACGACGCGCCGGGGACCGAGGCGACCGAGCCCACGGCCTCGAGCGAGCAGGTAGGTTCGTCCGGGTGACGACCGACTCGAGCGACTTCTCCGCAGCCCTCGTCGACGGCCCCTGGCGGCACGAGTTCGTGCCCGCCAACGGCGCCCGCTTCCACCTCGCCCTGGCGGGCCCCGAGTCGCGCGGGGGTGGTTCGAGCGCACCGCTCGTGCTCCTGCTGCACTCGTTCCCGCAGTTCTGGTGGGCCTGGCGGTACCAGCTCGAGGCGCTCGCCGAGGCGGGCTACCGCGTCGCCGCGATGGACCTCCGGGGCACCGGCGCGTCCGACAAGCCACCGATCGGCTACGACGCCCCGACCCGCACGCGCGACGTCGCGGGCGTGGTCCGGTCGCTGGGCGCCGACCGCGCCGTCCTCGTCGGGCACGGGACCGGCGGCGCGCTCGCATGGGCCATGGCCGCGCTCCAGCCCGCCGTGACCGCGGGCGTCGCGGCGTTCGCCGCACCCCACCCGTCGCACGTCCACACCTCGGGGCGCAGGCTCCTCACGCCGCTCGCGCAGCGCCACCTCGCGTTCGCCCAGCTCCCGACGTTCCCCGAGCGGGCCCTGACGCAGGACGACCTGGTCGGTCGGGTCCTCGCCGACGGGGCGGCGACGCCGTTCGCCCCCGAGGTCGTGGACACCTACCGCACAGTCATGCGCATCCCGTTCGCGGCGCACTCCGCGATGGAGGCCATCCGCTGGTCCGTGCGCTCGGCGCCCCGGCCCGACGGCCGGCGCTTCCGCAGCGCGCTGCGCCGCCCGATCACCGTCCCGACCCTCCAGGTCCACGGCGGGTCCGACGGATTCCTGCGCCGCGACCTCACCGACGCGGACGCGGCAGCGGTCTCCCGCGCGTTGCGGTTCGAGGTCCTCGACGGGGTGGGGCACTTCCTCCCGGAGGAGGCGCCCGACGACGTCACGCGCCTCCTGCTGGAGTGGTTGCCCACCACGAAGGGCTGAGCGGGCCTCCGGCCTCCCGCGCTCCGCGCGTCAGTCCGTCTTGACCATGCCCGCAGCGACCGCCGGGTCCGTCTCGCCGACCCCGAACGACGGGCACAGGTGCGCGATGGTGCATGCCCCGCACGCAGGCTTGCGCGCGAAGCAGACCCTGCGGCCGTGGAAGATCAGCCGGTGCGAGAGCATGGTCCACTCGCGCTTCTCGATGAGCTCCCCGACCTCCGTCTCGACCTTGACCGGATCCTCCTCGGCGGTCCACCCGAGGCGGCGCACGAGGCGCCCGAAGTGGGTGTCGACCGTCAGGCCGGGGACGCCGAACGCGTTGCCCAGGACGACGTTCGCGGTCTTGCGACCGACCCCGGGCAGCGTCACCAGGTCGTCGAGCTTCCGGGGGACCTGTCCGTCGTAGCGCTCGACGAGGGCCTGCCCGATCCCGATCACCGACTGCGCCTTGGCCCGGAAGAACCCGGTGGGACGCAGGATGTCCTCGAGGTCCTCGCGGTCCGCGGCCGCGTAGGCCGCCGCGTCCGGGTACCGGGCGAAGAGCTCCGGAGTGGTGAGGTTGACGCGCTTGTCCGTGGTCTGCGCCGACAGGACCGTCGCGATCAGCAGCTCGAGCGGCGTGGTGAAGTCCAGCTCGCAGTGCGCGTCCGGATAGGTCAGCGCCAGCTCACGGTTGGTGCGCCGTGCACGCCGCACCAGGGCGAGCCGTGACTCGACGTGCGGGGCTGGTGCAGGACTCGAGGTACCGCCCGAAGTGGTCACGTCCGGCAGCCTACTCGGCCCCGCCCACACGCCTCTCCCCCGCGATCCGTGCGGGCCCCCGCGGGGCGGTGGCGACCCGAGTTGCGCACATGAGGCAGACTTGTGGGAGGAATCACGAGTACCGGTTCGCTCGAACTCCGCCGATGCAGACGGGCTCATGCCGGGAAAGTCCGCTCAACACTCGAAGGACATCGCGTGGACGACGACGTAGTGCTCTCGGCCCCCCTCTTCGCCACCATGGACCGCGAAGAGACCCGGACGCTGTTCGACTCGATGCAGCAGATCGAGCTCACCCGTGGAGACGTGCTCTTCCGCGAGGGTGAGCCCGGTGACCGGCTGTACGTGATCGCACAGGGCAAGATCAAGCTCGGCCGCCGCTCGAACGACGGCCGCGAGAACCTCCTGTCCATCCTCGGACCGGGCGAGATGTTCGGCGAGCTCTCGCTCTTCGACCCGGGGCCCCGCACGGCCACCGCCAGCTCGGTGTCGGACGCCCTGCTCTACGAGCTGCGGCACGAGCAGCTCATCGAGTGGATCGAGAAGCACCCCAGCGTCGCGAAGCACCTGCTCAACGCGTTGGCGCGCCGCCTGCGCCGCACCAACGAGACGCTCGCGGACCTCGTGTTCTCCGACGTCCCCGGCCGTGTCGCCAAGGCGCTCCTCGACCTGTCGACCCGCTTCGGGGAGGAGACGGACGAGGGTGTGCGCGTCGCGCACGACCTCACGCAGGAGGAGCTCGCCCAGCTCGTCGGCGCCTCGCGCGAGACGGTCAACAAGGCCCTCGCCGACTTCGCCACCCGCGGGTGGGTCCGCCGCGAGGGACGCGCCGTCGTCCTGCTCGACGTGGACCGGCTCGAGCGCCGCGCGCGCTGACCGCGGACGCACCAGATCGGCGAGAGGCCGGTCGCACGACCCGAGGGTCGCGCGACCGGCCTCTCGCCGTCTCGGGGAGCGATCCGCTCGCTCAGGCGTCCGACGGCTCGGCGAGCTCGACGACGAGCTCCACCTCGACCGGGGAGTCGAGCGGGAGCACCGAGACGCCCACCGCGCTGCGCGCATGGATGCCCGCCTCGCCGAAGATCTCGCCCAGGACCGTGCTGGCGCCGTTGATCACGGCCGGCTGACCCGTGAACGAGGGGTCGCTCGCCACGAACCCGACGACCTTGACGACCCGGGAGACCTGGTCGAGGTCCCCCACGAGCGCCTTGATCGCCGCGAGCGCGTTGAGCGCGCTCGTGCGGGCGTGGCCCGCCGCCTCGGCCGGGGCGACGAGCCCCTCGCCGTCACCGACCTTGCCGGTCGCCGACAGTGCCCCCGCCACGAACGGGAGCTGGCCCGACGTGTACACGTACCGGCCCGTGCGCACCGCGGGGACGTACGCCGCCACGGGCGCTGCGACGTCGGGCAGGGTGATGCCCAGCTCGGCGAGCCGGGCGTCGACGACGCCTGCCACTACTTCTCGCCGGTCGGGCGCTTGAGGTAGGCCACGAGGCCGTTCCCGTCCGGTCCCGTGACGACCTGGACGAGCTCCCAGCCGTCCGAGCCCCACTGGTCGAGGACTGCCTTGGTGTTGTGGATGATGAGGGGGATGGTCGCGTACTCCCAGGTGGTTGCCATGCGCCCGAGCGTAGTCGTCATCCAGCCGGCGCACAGGTCACGCGGACTCCTCGGACCGGCCCTCGAACGCTCACAGAACCCGCACACCGGTGGGGGGTGCAATCCCCGGAGGGGCAGGGGCGCCCTCCCGTAGGCTTGCGCCTATGGCTTCCCCTGCGCGTCCCCGTCGACAAGTCAACGCCTATCAGCTCATCGCCCTGCTGCTGGCGTTCGTCCTGGTCTCCGGGGTCGGCGGCGTGCTCGGTGCGGGTCTCCTGATCCCCCTCGCCGCCGGCGCCAGCCAGGCCACCGACAGCAGCGTCCAGATCTTCGAGGAGCTGCCGGACGAGCTCGAGCCAGGACCTCTGGCCGAGCAGTCGCGCGTCTACGCGAACGACGGGACCACGCTGCTCGCGACCTTCTACCAGGAGAACCGCATCGTGGTCCCCCTGGGCGAGGTCTCGGACCACATGAAGAACGCCGTGGTCGCGACCGAGGACAAGCGCTTCTACGAGCACGGCGGGATCGACCCGGAGGGCACCCTCCGCGCGGCGTTCAACAACGCCTCGGGCGGCGCGAAGCAGGGCGGCTCGAGCCTGACGCAGCAGTACGTCAAGAACGTGCTGATCGAGCAGGCCGTGCGTGCCGAGGACCCGATCGCCGTCGAGGCGGTCAAGGAGAGCACCATCGAGCGCAAGGCTCGCGAGGCCAAGCTCGCGATCTCGCTCGAGCAGCGCATGACCAAGGACGAGATCCTCGAGGGATACCTCAACATCGCGCAGTTCGGTATCCGGGTCTACGGCGTCGAGACCGCGGCGCGCCACTACTTCAACACGAAGGCGTCCGACCTGAGCATCGTCCAGGCCGCGACGATCGCCGGCGTGACCAACGCCCCGAGCGCGTACGACCCCGTGTCCAACCCGGCCAGCTCGGAGAAGCGCCGCAACCTCGTGCTCGGTCGCATGCTCGAGCAGGGGTACATCACGCAGCAGGAGCACGACGAGGCCGTCGCGACCCCGCTGGCCGAGACTCTCGACGTCCAGCCCGTGTCCGTGGGCTGCCAGGCCGCGAACGGCGCGGCGTTCTTCTGCGACTACGTCACCAAGGTCATCACCTCGAACCCGATCTTCGGCGAGACGCCCAAGGACCGCCAGGGTCTGCTCTACCGCGGCGGCCTCGACATCACCACGACGCTCGACCCCCGGATGCAGACCGCCGCCGAGACCGAGGTCACGTCGGCGATCCCCGCCTCCGACCCCAGCGGGATCGAGAACGCCCTCGTGACCGTCGAGCCCGGCACGGGCAAGATCCTCGCGATGGCCCAGAACCGTCCCTACGACGCCTCGCTCGAGGCCGCCCCCGGGACCACGGCACAGAACTACAGCGCGGACCAGGCGCACGGCTCGTCCCGCGGGTTCTCCCCGGGATCCACCTGGAAGCCCTTCCTGCTCGCCGAGTGGCTGCGGGCCGGGCACACGCTCAACGAGTCGGTCAACGCGAACCGTCGCGAGTGGAACGTCGGGCGCGACTTCACCTCGTCCTGCACCAAGCTCAACGTCGGCGAGAAGTGGAACCCCAACAACTCCGACGGCCAGGGCAAGGGCAGCATGACGGCCCTGGCCGCGACGACCAACTCGGTCAACACCGCGTACGCCGACATGGCGAGCAAGCTCGACCTCTGCTCCGTGGCCAGCACCGCGAAGTCCGTCGGGTTCGCGCCGTCGCTCACGAAGGACAAGGGCGAGGTGGACATCCGCCCCTCCATGATCATCGGTACCCAGAACTCCTCGCCGCTGCAGATGGCCGCAGCGTTCGCGACCTTCGCGAGCGGCGGCACCTACTGCGAGCCCATCGCCATCACGCGCATCGTCGACCCGAACGGCAAGGAGCTCGAGGTGCCGTCGGCCAACTGCAACCCGAACGCCCTGGACCCGGCGGTGGCGAACACCGTGACCTACGCCCTCAAGAACGTCATGACGGATGGATCGGGCAAGAGGTCGCAGCTCGAGGGGCGCGAGAGCGCCGGGAAGACGGGCACGGCCCAGCTCAACACCCACAACTGGTTCGTCGGCTACACGCCCCAGCTCGCGACGGCGGTCTGGATCGGGAACGCCGAGTCGGACGTCCAGATGCGCAGCAACGGCCGCGGCCGGTTCACCATCAACGGTGTGAGCAGGCAGTGGTGGTTCGGCTCCGACCTCGCGGCCCCCATGTGGAAGAACTACATGACCACGGCCCTCGAGGGCATGCCCGTGGTGAGCTTCCCCGAGCCCGACCCCAAGATGCTCGGCCAGGTCCAGGCTCCTCCGACCACCACCCCGACGACCCCGGGTGGCGGCAACGACGGCGGCGGCGAGACCGGTGGCGGCAACGGCAACGGTGGCGGCAGCAACAACGGCAACGGTGGCGGCGGCAACGGCAACGGCAACGGGAGCGGCGGCAACGGGAACGGCGGCGGCGGCGAGACCGGCGGCGGCAACGGGAACGGCGGCGGCGAGACCGGCACGCCGGGCGGGGAGCAGGACTGACCGGGGCCCGCGTGCACCCCGTGCTCGTCGGCGCCGGCGTCCTCGCCGCCGCCGGAGCGGGGGCGCTCGCCTACGCCCACCTGGAGACCAAGCTGTTCACGCTGCGTGAGGTCACGGTCCCGGTGCTGCCCCGAGGGGCGGCCGACGTGCGTGTGCTGCACTTCTCTGACCTGCACCTGACCCCCACGCAGGAGCGCAAGATCGAGTGGATCAGGTCCCTCGCGGCCCTGCGCCCGGACTTCGTGGTCGACACGGGCGACAACCTGGCCCACGTGGACTCGCTGGAGCCGCTCCTGTACGCCCTCGAGCCGCTCCTGAGCAGCACGCCCGGGACGTTCGTCATGGGGTCGAACGACTACTTCGCCCCCTCGCCCAAGAACCCCGCCCGGTACCTGCTGCCCGACGCGCGGACCGCCCACACGGTCGACCCGCCGAGGCTCCCCGCGGACAAGCTGGCCGCCGCGTTCAGCGCCGCCGGGTGGATCGACCTCACCAACCGCCGCGACGCGATCGACGTCGGCGGCGTGCACATCGACCTGGTGGGCGTCGACGACCCGCACCTCGACCGGGACGTCTTCCCGCCCGCGCAACCACGCACGGTGCGGGACGCCGGGACCGACGCGACGCCGTCGGGCCTGCGGATGGGCGTGGTGCACGCGCCCTACACGCGCGTGCTCGACCAGATGCACGACGACGGCGCCGACGTCATCCTCGCCGGCCACACCCACGGCGGGCAGCTCTGCGTCCCGTTCTACGGGGCGCTCGTGACCAACTGCGACCTGGACCGCGGACGGGCCAAGGGTCTGCACGGCTGGCCGGGCGCACGCCCCGACGCCCCCGGCGGCGAGGCCTCGACCTGGCTCAACGTGTCGGCCGGGGCGGGCACCTCGCCCTACGCACCCTTCCGGTTCGCGTGCCGACCAGAGGCCACGATCGTGACGCTCACGGCACCGTGAGCACGCACTGAGGGGCCGGTTTCGTCGCAGGGGCAAACGTCGGCTATTCTAGGCAGGCTCCAGCGCGCAGGTTTGGCGGGACCTCTCGAGGACCCTCCGCAGACCGGCAGCGACGAGAGCAATCGGGGTGTGGCGCAGCTTGGTAGCGCGCGTCGTTCGGGACGACGAGGTCGCAGGTTCAAATCCTGTCACCCCGACCAGCACGAAGGCCCGGAGTCCACTGGACTCCGGGCCTTCGTCGTTCCCGCTCCCGCGGCGCTCGCCGAGGGCGAGGCCCCCGCCCACCGACGGCGACCCCCGCGGCGCCGAGGGTGACGGCGTAGCTCTCCCGACCGCGACCGCCCTATGCGGGTCCCCCCTTCCGGTGTCACGATGAGGGTCCTGCACCCCCAGCGTCGGAGGTCGTCGTCATGGCCGAGGAGCCGATCGTCATCGTCGGAGGCGGCCTGGCCGCCGCGAAGGCCGCCGAGTCCCTGCGCACCGAGGGGTACGACGGCGACCTCGTGGTCGTCTCGAGCGAGCCGCACCGCCCCTACGAACGTCCGCCGCTCTCGAAGGACTACCTGCGCGGCGAGGCCGAGCGCGACGTCCTGTTCCCCCTGTCCGAGGAGTGGTACGCCGACCACCACGTCGACCTGCGCACCGCGACGCGGGCCGCGGGGATCGACGTCGCCGCACACTCCCTCACGCTGATCGACGGGACGTCGCTGCCGTACGCGCGCCTGCTCCTCGCGACCGGATCGACGCCGCGCTCGTTCGCGGTGCCCGGCGCGGACCTCCAGGGCGTGCACTACCTGCGCACGATCGAGCACGCCGACCTGCTCGCCGCGACGCTCGAGGCCTCGGCCCGCGAGGGCGCGGGTCGGCTCGCCGTCGTGGGCGACGGGTGGATCGGGATGGAGGTCGCGGCCTCGGCGCGCAGCCTCGGCCTGGACGTGACCGTCGTCGGGCGTGCTGTCCACCCGCTGGGCCGCGTGCTCGGACCCCTGCTCGGGGAGATGTACGGCAAGGTCCACGCGGACCACGACGTGCACCTGCACCGCAACGCCCAGGTCGTGGGGATCACGGGCAGCGAGGGGCGGGTCACGGGACTCGACGTCGCGGACGGGACGCACGTGGCCGCCGACGTCGTCGTGGTCGGTGTGGGCGTGACGCCCAACGTCGGTTTCGCGGAGGCCGCGGGGATCGAGCTGCGGGACGCCCGCCTGGGCGGCGGGCTCGCGGTCGACGCGACGCTCGCGACCTCGGCGCCCGACGTCTGGGCCGCAGGGGACATCGCGAGCGTGCCCTCCCCGCGCTACGGTCGCCCGCTGCGCGTCGAGCACTGGGCCGTCGCCCTGGAGACCGGCCCGCACGCCGCGCGCGCCATGCTGGGCTCGCGCGAGCCGTACGACAAGCTGCCCTACTTCTTCTCCGACCAGTACGACGTGGGCATGGAGTACCTGGGGTTCGTCGAGGACCCGGCCGCGACCGAGGTGGTCGTGAGCGGGTCCCTCGAGGACCACGCCCTGGTCGCGTTCTGGGTCGCGGACGACCGGGTCCAGGCGGGCATGGCGGTCGACACGTGGGAGCAGATGGAGCGCGTCGAGGAGATCGTCCGGTCCACCGGGCCGGTCGACCGGGACGCCCTGGAGGCGTTCCGCGCCTGACCGGCCCGGCAAGGCCCGGGACCGGCCCGGCCGGCCCCGCTCCGCCCCCTACGGCACCTCGCGCTGCGCCTGCCCCACGTACTGGCTGAGGGGGCGGATGAGAGCGTTCGCGGACCGCTGCTCGACGACGTGCGCGGTCCAGCCCACGACGCGCGCCGCGACGAACAGGGGCGTGAACGTCGGGGTGTCGAAGCCCATGAGGTGGTAGGCGGGGCCGGTCGGGTAGTCGAGGTTCGGCAGGATGCCCTTGCGCTCGGTCATGGCCGCTTCGAGCGCGTCGTACAGGTCGTCGAGCGCGGTCGCCTCGTCGGTCCCCAGGTGCGCGACGAGGTCGTCGAGCGTCTTCTTCATGGTCGGGACGCGCGAGTCGCCGTGCTTGTAGACGCGGTGGCCGAAGCCCATGATCTTGCGCTTGTCGACCAGCGCCTCGTCGAGCCAGGCTGCGGCCCGGTCGGCCGTCCCGATCTCCGCGAAGGTCGCCATGACGGCCTCGTTCGCGCCGCCGTGCAGGGCACCCTTGAGGGCGCCGATCGCGCCCGTGACGGCCGAGTGCAGGTCGGACAGCGTCGAGGTGATGACGCGGGCCGTGAACGTCGAGGCGTTGAACGAGTGCTCGGCGTACAGGATCATCGAGACCTCGAAGGCCCGCACGACGCACTCGTCGGGCACCTCGCCGAAGGTCATGTGGAGGAAGTTCTCGGCGTAGCCCAGGTCCTCGTCGGGGTCGACGATCTGCTGACCACGGCGTCGGCGCTGGTCGAGGGCGACCACGGCGGGCAGCATGGCCCACAGCCGCAGGGCCTTGGCGTGCTCGGCCTCGGGGGACGAGTCCTCGGCCGTGGGGTCGTGCGCGCCGATGACCGAGACCGCGGTGCGGCACACGTCCATGGGGTGGCAGGTCGTGGGGAGCTCGAGGATCGCGTTGCGCACGGCGCCCGGCAGCGCGCGGTGGGCGCGCTCGACCGCGGTCTGCTCGGCGAGCTGCTCGGGGGTCGGCAGCTCGCCGTGCCACAGGAGGTAGGCGACCTCCTCGAAGCTCTTGCGCGCGGCGAGCTCCTGCACGGGGTAGCCCCGGTAGAGCAGCGAGTTCGTGTCCGGGTTGACCTTGGAGACCGACGTCGTGTCGACGACGACGCCCGCGAGGCCCTTGCGGATCTCGGGAGCGGGAGCGGCCGGGCCCGGGACCGGGGCCGCGGCTCCCGGGGTGGTCGCGGGTGTCCCGACGCTGGGGGTGCTGGTGGTCATGTGCTCACTCCTTCGTGATGCGGGGTCGTGCTGCGGCAGTGCTGGGCGCCCTACGGCCGGTAGGTGAAGATCTCGGTGTCGAAGTGGTTGTAGCCGGCGTAGTCCACCAGCTCGTACAGCCGCGCTCGCGTCTGCATCTCGCCGACCACCCCGTCCTGCGTACCGGTCTCCCGGATCATGTCCAGCGTGCGCTCCGCGGCCCCCATCGCGCTACGCAGGAGGGTCACGGGGTAGATGACGATCTGCACGCCTGCCGCCGCGAGCTGGTCACGGGTGAACAGCTCGGACTTGCCGAACTCCGTCATGTTGGCGAGCACCGGCACGTCGACCGCGGCTGCCACGGCCTCGAACTCCGCGAGGTCGCGCATGGCCTCGGGGAAGATCGCGTCGGCGCCCGCGTCGACGAGCGCCTTCGCACGGTCGATCGCGGTCGCCAGCCCCGCAGGGCCGTCGAGGCTCGCCCGGACGTCGGTGCGGGCCATGACGAGGAAGTTCGGGTCGCGACGGGCGTCGACCGCGGCACGGATGCGCTTGGTCGCGGTCTCGAGGTCGACGGTCGCCTTGCCGTCGAGGTGGCCGCACCGCTTGGGGTTGACCTGGTCCTCGATGTGGCAGCCCGCGACGCCCGCGTCCTCGAGGGTCTGGATGGTGCGCGCGACGTTCATGGGTTCACCGAAGCCCGTGTCGGCATCGACGATCGCGGGCAGGTTCGTCATGCGCGCGATCTGCCCCGCACGGGTTGCGACCTCGGTGAGGGTCGTGAGGCCGATGTCCGGCAGGCCCAGGTCCGCCGAGACGACGGCCCCCGAGATGTACACCCCGTCGAAGCCCTTGTCCTCGATCAGGCGGGCGGAGAGCGGGTTGAACGCGCCGGGGAGCTGGAGCAGCTCGCCGGCCGCGAGCCGGGCGCGCAGCGTGGCCCGCTTGTCCGACGGCGTCGCGTGCGAGTACAGCATCAGTTGCCTCCTGCGGTGGTCGGGCCGGTGGGGTCGTCGGTCGCCTCGTGCATGGTCCAGCCTGCGGCTCCCTCGCCGGGACCGGTCTCGCCGGGTGCCCCGGCGTGCGCCTCGTCCGGGCCCTCCGAGGCACCGGACGCCGCCGGGTGCGCTGCGTCGTCGGGCGTGCTGCTCGTGGCGCCCTGGGAGGGGCGGCCCAGCTCGAAGATGCCCGTGGGTACCGGGACCGCGTCCAGCAGCCCGGGCCGCGCGACGATCGAGAGCTCGCGCACCTCGGCGGGCGTGAGCGACGGGAGGCGCTGCGCGAGGTCGAGGAAGCGCTCGATCTCGGCGGGCTCGAGCACGCCCTCGGCGAGGAGCCGGAACTTGGCGACGTACTGCGCACGGGCGAACGGGCGCGCGCCGAGCGGGTGCGCGTCGGCGACGGCGATCTCGCGGACGATCCGCCCGCCGTCGGCCAGCTCGATCTCGACGCGACCGCCGAACGCCTTCTCGGCCGGGTCGACCGAGTGGTAGCGGCGCGTCCACTCGGGGTCCTCGGCCGTGGTGACCTTGCCCCACAGCGCGACCGTGTCGGCGCGCCCGGCGCGGCCGGGCGTGTACGAGTCGACGTGGTGCCACCCGCCGTCCTGGAGCGCCACCGCGAAGATGTACGGGATGGAGTGGTCGAGGGTCTCGCGCGAGGCGGTCGGGTCGTACTTCTGCGGGTCGTTCGCGCCCGAGCCGATCACGTAGTGCGTGTGGTGGCTCGTGTGGATCACGATGCTCGCGATGTTGTCAGGGTCGGCGAGCCACGGGTGCTCGGCGTGCAGCGCGCGCGCCAGGTCGATGAGCGCCTGCGACTGGTACTCCGCCGAGTGCTCCTTGGTGTACGTGTCGAGGATCGCGGTCTTGGGCTCGCCGGGCGACGGCAGCACGACGTCGTAGCGCCCCTCGGGCCCGTCGAGCAGCCACGCGATCACGCCGTCCTCGCCCTCGTAGATCGGCTCGGGCGACGTCTGCCCGCGCATCGCCCGGTCCACGGCCTCGACCGCGACCTTGCCCGCGAGGGCGGGCGCGTACGCCTTCCACGTCGAGATCTGGCCCTTGCGGGACTGCCGCGTCGCGGTCGTGGTGTGCAAGGCCTGACCGATCGCCTGGAAGATCGTCGTGGTGTCGAGCCCGAGCAGGGTCCCGATCCCGGCCGCTGCCGACGGGCCGAGGTGCGCGACGTGGTCGATCTTGTGCGCGTGCAGGCTGACGGCCCGGACCAGGTCCACCTGGATCTCGTAGCCCGTCGCGATGCCCCGCACGAGCGCCGCCCCGTCGCAGCCCGCGTGCTGGGCGACCGCGAGGATCGGCGGGATGTTGTCCCCCGGGTGCGAGTACTCGGCCGCGAGGAACGTGTCGTGGTAGTCGAGCTCGCGGACCGCGACGCCGTTGGCCCAGGCGGCCCACTCGGGGCTCGTGCGGGTCGCCAGCGGCGTCCCGAAGACCGCCGCGCCCGGCTCGTACGGGTGCGCGAGGGCCTGCCCCCGGGCAGCGACGGCCGGGGCTCGCGTGAGGCTCGCGGCCGCGACGGCCGCGTTGTCGATCACGCGGTTGACGATCATCTCGACGACCTCGTCCGGCACCTCGACCGGGTCGGTCGCGAGCTCGGCGAGCTTCCACGCGAGCTGGTCGGTGCGGGCGAGGTTCTCCGCGGAACGGTGGGTCCGCAGGTGGTGGGTCGTGGGCATCGGTGCCTCCGGTGGTCGGGTGCGGTACGTCGGGGTGCGTCGGGCGTGCTCCCTGCCCGACGGCGTCGCGTGGGCCGAGGGGACGGTTGCGGTCGGCGGGGGCCAGGTGGGGTGCGCGTCGTCAGCCGGGCGGCGGGTTCTCCTGCTCGCCGAGGGCCTTGGCTGCCATGGCGCCGCTGCGTTCGATGTGCTCGCGCATGGCACGCTCGGCCGCGTCCGGGTCGCCGCTCGCGATGGCGGACGCGACCTCACGGTGCTCGTCGACGTGGTCGGTGGTCCCGACGCGCTCACGCGCGGACAGCGAACGGTAGCGGTCGACGTGCCCGCGGATCTGACGCAGCAGCTCGGAGCACCACCGGTTGTCGGCGAGGGCCGCGATCTCGCCGTGGAACTGGGCGCCGATGCGCAGGACCTCGTCCTCGTGGTCGCGCACGGCGTCCATGAGGTCGACGAGGCGGGAGAGGCGCTCGACGTCGGCAGGCCGCGCACGTTCGCACGCGTCCCGGGCGAGCAGTCCTTCGAGGCGTGCCCGGACGTCGTACACGCGGTGCAGGTCGGTGACCGCCAGGGGCGCGACGCGCACTCCCCCGGTCGGCTGCTCGACCACGAGGGCTTCGGCCTGCAGGAGGCGCAGGGCTTCGCGGACGGGGGTGCGGCTCACGCCGAGCTGGGCCGAGAGGACGGGTTCGGTGAGCCGGGCGTCGGCCGCGAGCGTGCCGTCGATGATGCGCTGACGCAGGAGGTCGTAGACCGCGCGAGCCCCGGACTGGCGGCGGACGGCCGCAAGGGGTTCGTCGCGGGGCGGGGACGACGTCGTCGGGGCGCTGACCATGCGACCATCGTGCCACAGCACCTGCGTACTTGTATACAACACTGCTGCCCGCGTGCCTCAGGTCGCCTCACCCCATCTGCGTGATGTGGGCACCAGGAAGTCGTGGAACGCTGAAGAAGTCTCAGCGAAGGAGGAGCTCGAGGTGAGTACAACTACTGGCCGCAGCGTCGGACCCACGAGTGAGTTCAGCCTGTTCTTCCACGTCAAGCCCGGCCAGAGCGAGTCGCTCCGGGCAGCGCTCGACGACCTGCAACACACCCCGGGGTATCTTCCCGGCGACTACGGCATGGCGATCACGACGATTCACGAGGCACGATTCGTGCTCTTCGACGACGACACGCGACTCGCCTTCATCACGAGCTTCGACGGTCCGTGGGACGCCTACATGGACGACTTCTTCAACTCCGGCCCGACGCTCGCGCTCTTCGACCTGATCTTCAGGCACACCGAGGGCTACGTCGGCCTGCCGGACCTCGCCACCGAGAAGGCGTTCATCCTCGGGGCGCAGGAGCGCGCCGCCGCCTACGCACGCAACTACCCCGGCACGGTGAAGGAGATCCTGAAGGCGCAGCGCGTGAACGCGGCCTTCCAGAAAGTGCTCGATCACCCCGACGCCGCGGCCGCCCTGCAGCATCCGGCGCTCCAGCCGCTCCTCGACGAGGCCGGGGACTGAGGTGTCGGATCACATCTCGGGCCCGCGGGCGTTGGCCAACTCGATCGCCGACATCACCGACGTCTTCGCGTTCCCGAGCCCCGACCGGCCGCAGCACCTCGTTCTCGTGATGAACACCCTGCCGTTCGCCAAGGTCTCCGACGCCCTCTCGGAAGGCCTGATCTACCGGTTCCGGGTGCGGCCCCTCACGGCAGCTGTGCCCGGCGACCACGCCCCGTTCTCCGCCGGCCCGGAGCACGGCGCCGAGGAGTTCGTGTTCGACTGCGTCTTCTCTCCGCCGACCAGCGCCGACGGCCAGCCGTTCGAGCAGGAGGGCACCTGCACCACCCCCTCCGGAGAGACCGTGTCGTTCCGCGTCAACGACGAGGACGGCGGTTCCGCGCACGGCGTGCGGGTCTTCGCCGGTGCGCGCTGGGATCCGTTCATCCTCGATGCCCCCGCCGCCCTGAAGACCGTCGCGATCGGCGAGCTCGCCTTCGCGGAACGCGGCTCGATCTACATGGATGGCAAGAACGTCCTGGGACTGGTCGTCGAGATCGACCCTGCGCTGTTGGGCGGCGCCACGTTGGTCGGCGTCGTCGCCGAGACACTGACGCGCGGCGTGTTCAACGTCCGGATCGAGCGCGTCGGGCGACCCGAGGTGAAGAACCTGATGCTCGGGCCGATGCAGTTCGATCGGGTCAACCAGGACCTCGAGATCCGCGACCTCTACAACATGGAGGACGCGTTCCACATCCAGCACGGCTACGAGGGCGCCTACCGGGCACGGCTCGACGCCAACCTTGCGTTCTGGGACAGCCTCGACGGCAAGACCGACTGGCCGACGATCGACGGCGTCCATCCGCTGACCGAGCTCGTGCTTGCCGACTACCTGGTCGTCGATCTCTCCAAGCCCTACCAGGAGAAGGGTTCGTTCCTCGAGATCGAACTCGCTTCCCGCAGGGGACGAGCCCACGCGACCTGCGGGGGGCGCACGATCAACGACGACGTGATGGACGTGTTCTTCACGACGCTGATCAACGCCGGCAACGGACCGATCATCCGCGACGGGGTGGACGGCTCGTCCCGGCCGGCCTCGCAGACCTTCCCGTACCTCTCGGCTCCCAACCCCCGTCCACCAGAGAAGCCGGAGCACCACTGAGCATGGCTGAGACGGGGAGCGTCACGCTCGAGCTCGATGACATCCAGAGTGGCGCCCTGCACGAGCGCCCCTCCCCCTATGTCGGCACCTACCTGATGCTGCGCATCGACGAGCGCGCCGACGGCCATGAGCTCGTCCGGCGGCTGACAGCCCTCGTGAGCTCGGGGACGCAGTCGCTCGATCCCGCCAACGACGCCTGGTTCACCGTCGCGTTCACCTACCACGGGCTGAAGGCGCTCGGAGTTCCTCAGGAATCCCTGGACAGCTTCACGCCGGAGTTCCGGGAAGGGATGGCCGCGCGGGCGGAGCACCTGGGAGACGTCGGCGAGAGCAGTCCTGAGAACTGGGAGAAGCCGCTCGGCACTCCCGACGTCCACATCGCCATCGCGGTCATCTCCCCCGACATCGCCCGTCTCGAGGCCGTCACCGAGAAGGCTCGCCTCGCCCACCAGGAGCTGGCGGGCATCTCGGTCGTCTGGCGTCAGGACTGCTACCAGCTCCCGACCGGGCGCACGTCGTTCGGCTTCAAGGACGGCATCGGCCAGCCGGCCGTCGAGGGCAGCGGCAGGGCGCCGTCGAACCCGCACGAACCGCCGCTCAAGGCCGGCGAGATCATCCTCGGCTATCCCGACGAGACCGGCGGGCTGCCGCCGATGCCGAGCCCCGACATCCTGGGCCGCAACGGCACCTACGTCGTCTTCCGGAAGCTGCACACCAAGGTTGCGGCCTACCGGCAGTACCTCCGCGCGCGAGCGGCGAACCGTGAAGAGGAGGCGCTGCTGGGGGCGAAGATGGTCGGACGCTGGCAGAGCGGAGCCCCGCTGGCCGTGGCGCCCGACGTCGACGACGCCCAGCTCGGCGGCGATCCGCAGCGGAACAACGCCTTTCTCTACGGCGACGACCCTCGTGGCTTCAAGTGCCCGGTCGGCGCCCACGCACGACGTGCCAACCCGCGCGACGCGCTGGCCGACGACGGCAGCACGGACGTCCGCCTGCACCGCATGATCCGGCGCGGTACGAGCTACGGCCCGATGCTCCCCGACGGCGAGCTGGAGGACGACGGAGCGGACCGCGGCATCATCTTCGTGTTCGCCGGCGCCCACATCAAGCGGCAGTTCGAGTTCGTCAAGACCCAGTGGCTCAACGACGGGATCTTCATCGGCGCCCCTGACGAAGCAGACCCGATCGTCGGCTCCCCCCACCACACGAACAGCTTCACGATCCCCCGGCGACCGATCCGACGCCGCCTGCAGGACCTTCCGCCGTTCGTGATCACGCGTGGGGGCGAGTACTGCTTCGCCCCGAGCCTCTCGGCCATGCGTTGGCTGGCGGAGCTGCCGCATTCCGTCTCGACCGAGGAGAGCACGCCATGAGCACGCCCCCCGAGGGCACCGACCGCTGGAAGGCGCTCGATTTCGCCCCGCCGGCCGCAGACGCCCCCGAACCCGAGTCCTCCGTCCTCGTCGAGTACCAGCACGACGACCAGATCGCCGTGGTCACGCTCAACCGGCCGCACGCCGACAACGCGATCACGACCGAGATGGGTGCTCGACTGACCGAGATCGTCGAGACGATCGCCGTGCGCACCGCCGTCCGCGTCGTCGTGCTCACGGGCGCCGGCAAGCGCGCGTTCTCCGTCGGCAGCGACCTCCGACAGCGCAGGAGCATGACGAAGGAGGACTGGCTTCGCCAGCGCCAGGCCTTCGATCGAACGCTGTACACCGTGCGGCAGCTGCGCAAGCCGCTCTTCGCCGCCGTGAACGGCATCGCCTATGGCGGCGGGTGCGAGCTCGCCCAGAGCTGCGACTTCATCATCGCCTCCGAGAACGCCACGTTCGGGCAGCCGGAGGCGATGCTCGGCCTCTCCGCCGGTGGTGGCTCCCCGGTGTTCCTGCCACGCCTGCTCGGTCCGGGCAGAGCACTGCAGATGCTCATGACCGGCGACCCGATCTCCGCGGCCGAAGCCCACCGGCTCGGCATGGTCAACGAAGTCCACGACCAGGACGACCTGGCGGCCGCGGCCGCTCGGATCGCGGAGAAGATCGCCGGCAACTCCCCGACGGCGGTCCAGGCCGTCAAGCGGGCCGTGCAGCTCGGCGAGGGGCAGCCCGTGGAGCAGGCCATCGCCATCATGATGGAGGCGCACTGGCGCTCGGCCGTGCACCCGGACCGCATCGAGGGCATCGGAGCCTTCAACGAGGGCCGGGACCCGGTCTTCCGCGATGCCGACTACTGAACCCGGCCTACGAGGAGGCAGAGCGATGACGATTCCCGACGAGGTCATCCGTGCGCGCGCTGCGCTGCAGATGATCAACCCAGCCCCGTACAACGCGGAGGCGCCGCCCGCGGCGCTCACCGAGGAGATCACCCCGACCGAGCTCCACTACGTGCGCAGCAACTTCCCGCTGCCCGAGCACGACGGCACGCTCGAGATCGGCGGCGCGGTGGAGCACCCGCTGACCCTCACGCTCGAGGACCTTCGTGCCTTCCCTGCGCACGAACGCGCTGTCACGCTCGAGTGCGCCGGCAACGGACGCCTCGAGATGCGTCCACTGCCCACCGGTGAGCCATGGGGCGACTACGCCGTCTCGACCGCCCGCTGGAAGGGCGCTCTGCTGCACGAGGTGCTGGCACAGGCGCGGCCGCACGACGACGGCGTCGACGTGCGGTTCGAGGGCGCCGATCACGGCGCGTACCACCTGGCCGCGGTGCTCGCCGACACCGACACCGAGGACATGCACTTCGTCCGCTCCCTGCCGCTGGACCACGTCGCCGATCCCGCTTCCGAGATCCTCATCGCGTACGAGATGAACGGCAAGCCCCTCGGCCAGGACCACGGTGCGCCGTTCCGGATCATCGTGCCGCACTGGTATGCCGTGGCGTCGGTCAAGTGGCTCCAGCGCATCGACGTCTTGACCGAGCCGTACGTCGGCGAGTTCCAGACGGGGCACTACATCTACGAGTGGGCCGATCGGGCCCCGGAGCCCGTCGACCTCATGCGCGTCAGGGCGCGCGTCACCGCTCCCGCTGCTGGCTCGACCGTGCCCGCGGGCACCGTCGAGGTGCGCGGGAAGGCCTGGTCGGGTACCGGCCCCATCGCACGTGTCGACGTGAGCCTCACGGGCGCCGGCGAGTGGCGCGAGGCCCACCTCGCTCCGCCGACGGGCCCGTACCACTGGCAGGCGTGGTCGTTCGACTGGGAGGACGCCGCGGTCGGGCGCCACACGCTCCGTGTCAGGGCGACCGATGCGGCGGGGAACGTGCAACCGGAGGTGCCGCAGTGGAACCGACTCGGCTACGGCAACAACGCCATCGAGGTCATCTACGTCGACGTGGTCTGACCAGGGCGAGCGACGTGTCTGCCGCAACGGTGGCGTCCACTGCCGTCAGCGGAATCCGGGGCCCGTCTCGCCCTCGGTCGCCGCGTCGGCGAAGGGGGTCATCCGTTCTCCCAGCTCCTGGTGCCAAGCGGCGAGGCCGTCGAGCGGGACCGGGCTGCGCTTGGTCGATCCGCGCCCCTGGTCCGACCACAACGGCGGATAGACGCTGAGACCCTGGCTCGGCGGGAGCGCTTCCAGGTCGTCGACCCAACCTGGCCAGCGCAGGTCGGCCACGTACTCGGCCAGCCCGCCGCTCACGGCCCACTCCGCGAAGGCCCCGAGGCCGAAGCCCAGGACGTGCCACTCGAGCGTGTCGGGCGCGAAGTAGTGCACGTCCCCGAGCGGGCCGGGCAGGCCGCCACCGTTGACCGCGAACGTCCCGCCGAGCACGTCGAACGCGACGACGAGCCTCTGGGGCGCGACGGCCCCCTCCTCCGGGTCGCCGAGCCCGTTGATCGTGGCGAGGTCCGGGAGTCCGTACGCGCCCCCACCGAGGAGTCGGAGCCACCCGTGGTCGACGAGCACGCCGCCCGTGTGGAGCGCAAGGGCTCCCAGGGTCGAGCGCGTCGTGATCTGGAGGCGGTAGAGGACCTCGGGGGCCCACTCAGGGGGGGCAAGGACCTCGACTCCCGGCCGTTGGAACATCCGGGCGAGCGTTGGCCAGGCAGGTTCGGCGACCTGCGTGAGATCCGCGACCGACTTGATGCCCATGATCGGGGATCATGCCACGTCGGGCAGTGAATTCCGACACCTTCCGGCGGATCCGTTACCTGATCCGCCCCATGTGTGCATCTTTTCCCGACTTTCCTGGCGTGCAAACTCCGGAATTCCGCCGAAAACCACCCGCGGGACGGTCCGCCTGGCGAGACTAGCGCTCGGCGTTCCCTGCCTGCGCGACCACTGCTCCGACGTCCACCCGGGGCGTGGCCCCACCGTCGACGGCTGCCGCGGTGCCGTAGGTCCCGGCACGCTGCCGCCCCGAGACGACCGCGTAGCCCAGCCCCACCACGACTGCTCCGCCCACCAGGTTGCCCAGCCCGACGAACAGCAGGTTGCGCCCGAACTCGCCCCAGGTGGTGAGGGCCTCGGGGCTGAAGAGGCCGATGCTGAACGTCGTCATGTTCGCGACGACGTGCTCGAACCCCGAGGAGATGAACGCGAAGATCGCCCAGAAGATGATGATCGCCTTGCCCGCCTCCGAGCGCAGGCGTCCGCACGCCCAGATCGCGGCGCACACCAGGATGTTGCACAGGACGCCGCGGAAGAAGAGCTGGCCGCCGGACTCGTGGCCCTTGCCCGCGAGCATCGACGCGATCATCTCGCCCGCAGCGGCGTTGGTGTGCAGGATGCCGGACTGCACGACCATCCAGCCGAACAGCATGGAGCCGAGCAGGTTCCCGCCGAAGCAGAACAGCAGCGTCCCGACGGCGGAGCGCACCGGGATCGTCCGGGTCACCGCTCCCTGGGTCAGGATCATCATGGCCGACGTGCTGAGCTCGGCCCCGGCGAACACGACGAGCGTCAGGGCGACGGCGAACACCCCGCCTGCCACGAGCCGTTCCGCGGGCGCCCCGGCCGCGAGGAAGGGTCCGGCCGTGGTGACCATGAGGACCACGCCGACGCCGATGTACGCGCCTGCGAGCATCGCGGCCACGAGATAGCGCCACGGGTGCCGGGTGCCCGCCACCTTGGTGCGAGCCGCACGGGACTGCTCGGTCAGGTTCTCGGAGAGGCTCAGCACCCTCTCATGATGACCCCCTTCCATCTAAGGGATGGAAGGGGGTCGTCAGGTGGAACGCGGGGTCTCAGTCCGTGCCCCGTCAGGACCCCGTCACCCGAACGTGAACGTGAAGACCTGCATCCCCGCGGGCACGTCGAGCTCGACGGTCCCCTCGCTCGGCCCGTCGCCCTCCAGCACCGGGTAGAGCGTCGGGTTCCCCGAGACGTCGATCTCGCGCCGTTCGACGACCTTCCCCGCCGCGTCCCGGACCGTCGCGGTGACCGTCCCCTCGCCACCCAGGACGCTGAACACGTCCGTACCGCGGTACGCGAGTCGCACGCGGGCGCCGTCGGACACCGCGGTGGCTCCCTGGAAGTCGACGTCCCACGTCCCGCCCAGCGAGAACGTGTCGGTGGCCTGCTCCTGGGTGAGCGTGAACGCCTGCTCGCCCGCGGCGTAGCGCGGCTCGCCCGCGTAGTTGCCCACCTTGCCCACCGAGAGGTACGTCTCGGGGGTCGTCGACCCGTCAGGCGTCCCGTCCTCGACCGAGGTCGCGCCCGGCAGGCTCACGCCCGGGTTCGCGTCCGCGAGGAGCTCGCGGATCAGCCCCTCGGTGGCCTCGTACCCGCCCTCGCCGAAACGGATGTGCCGCACGGTCCCCTCGGCGTCGATCAGGTACTGCGCGGGCCAGTAGCGGTTCCGGTACGCGGTCCAGGTCGCGTAGGAGTTGTCCTGCGCGACCGGGTACGTGACGCCCAGGTCGTCGGCCCCCGCCACGACGTTGCGCGTCTCGCGCTCGAACGCGAACTCGGGCGTGTGCACCCCGATCACCTCGAAGCCCTCGCCCACGTCCTCGTACTGCTCGTACCAGGCGTTCACGTGCGGGATCGCGCGCTGGCAGTTGATGCAGGAGTAGGCCCAGAAGTCGACGAGGACGACCTTGCCCCGCAGGCCGTCGAGCGCGAGCGGCTGGTCGCCAGGGGTGTTGAACCACGTGTCGATCCCGCGCAGCGCGGGAGCGGGCCCGCAGTCCTCGAGCTCGGGCGCACCGTTCGAGCAGTTCGACAGCTCACGGTTCTCGTCCGTGACGATCCCGCCGAGGTCGAGCGCCTCGCGCACCGTCCCGGACGCGTCGACGCGCTCCTGGAGGCTGCCCGTGTAGTCGGGCAGCGCGCGCTGGAGGTACGCGGGCAGGTTGAACGCGAGCCCGACGGCGAGCGCGATCATGACCACACCACCGGCCACGCGGATCCCGCGCGTGTGACGCTGGAAGGCCTTGACCCGCTCGGCCACCCGACGTCCCGCGAGCGCGAAGACCAGCAGCGGGACCGCGGCCCCGACCGCGAACGACACCGTGAGCGCGACCGTCTCCGGCCCGATGTTCCCCGTCGCCCCTGCGACCGTGATCGCCGCGAGGACCGGCCCCGCGCACGGCACGTACAGGACCCCCAGGCCCAGGCCCAGCACGAATGCCCCGCGGTCCTGGCTGCGCGCCCCGCGACGTGAACCCAGGGCCGCGATCCTCTGGAACGGCCGCTCGAGCACCTCCTCGAACCGGGGCACGATCATGCCCACGCCGATGACCGCGAGCAGCGTCAGCCCCACCCAGCGCAGCAGGTCCTGCGGGAGCCCGAGCGCCCCGAGGAGCAACGAGCCGAGCAGCGTGAACACGCTGAAGCTCACGACGAGCCCGGCGATCACGAGGTACGGCCGCCACGACCGGCGCGCGCCCTCGCGCTTGCCGCTCGCGGTGCCGCTGCCCGTGCCCGTGCCCGTCCCGCTGGCGCTGCCCTCGCCGGCCGGCCGGACCGCCGTGACGACCTGACCACGCGCACCGACCTGGACCGCGCCGGGGACGCCCGCGAACAGCGAGGCGGTCGGGGCACCCGAGCCGGCCCCCGCCGAGGGCGACGGGTCCGCGGTGGCCGGTGCGCCGTCGGGCACGGAGACGGGCGACGGGGCGGCGACCGCGCCGTCGCGGGCACCCTGCACACCGCCCGCGAAGAAGATCACGGGGAGCATCGGGAGGATGCACGGCGAGATGCCGGTGATGAGGCCACCGAGCAGGCCGATGAGCACGAGGGTTTCCATGGCCGAGGTTCGGCGCGACGGCCCCGGCGGATGGGTCGCGGATCTTCCAGGACGTCCGACCCATCCACCCCGGCCCCCGCTCCGAACCTCCTGCGAGACGTCCCGCACCTGGCGGGGCGACGACAACGAGGAGAGACCGATGAACGTTCGAACCCGTTCGTACGCCGTGGCCGGCGTCGCCGCCCTGGCGATCCTGGGCCTGACCGCCTGCAGCTCCGACTCGGACTCCGGCTCCGGGAGCGACTCGTCGAGCGCGTCGGAGATGACGACGCCCTCCGACGACATGTCGCAGGAGGCCATGACCCCCGAGGTCGACCCCGCGGCGAACCTCGTCGGCCCCGGCTGTGCCGCCTACGCCGAGCAGGTCCCCGACGGCGCCGGCTCCGTGACCGGCATGTCGACCGACCCGGTCGCCGTCGCCGCCTCCAACAACCCGCTGCTCACGACCCTCACCGCCGCGGTGAGCGGACAGCTCAACCCCGACGTGAACCTGGTCGACACGCTCAACGGCGGCGAGTTCACGGTGTTCGCGCCGGTCGACGACGCGTTCGCCAAGATCGACCCGGCGACCATCGAGAGCCTCAAGACCGACTCCGACACGCTGACCAAGATCCTCACCTACCACGTGGTGCCCGGCCAGCTCACCCCGGACCAGGTCGTCGGTGAGCACGAGACCGTCGAGGGCGGGACCGTGACCGTCACGGGCTCGGGCGACGACCTCATGGTCAACGACGCCAAGGTGATCTGCGGCGGCGTCATGACGCAGAACGCCACGGTCTACCTCGTCGACACGGTCCTCATGCCGACCATGTGACCCGAACGCCGGCCGTCGCGGTTGTCCCCGTGCCGCGGCGGTCGGCCCTCAGCGGTCTGCGGGCCGCCCACGGGGACGACGGACGAGGAGCCGGTCGCACCGGACGGGATGCCCGGAGCGACCGGCTCCTCTTCGCGCCCACCGGTCAACGGTGAGCGCGGACCACCTCAGCGGTCAGGCGTTCGCCCGACGACGAGCCCAGACGATGCCCGCACCGCCGCCGACGAGCAGGACTGCCAGGAAGGCGGCAGCGCCTGCGGTCGCGCCGGTCGCCGCGAGGGACGGACCGCCCTGCGCCTCGGCGCTGACCGGGGTCGCGGGTCCGTCCAGCGGACCGGTCGCGGCGAGGATGCGCGGGTTCGCGCACGCCGCCGTCGCCGCGGGGTAGCTCACGGTCGTCGAGTAGCCGGGGTTGACCTCGAAGTGGACCTCGACGCCCGCTCGCGTCCATGCGTAGTTGCCGTCGGTCTCGGTGTACGTACCGTCGGCCTGACGCTCCCAGCCCGGCCACGCCCGGGGCTCGCCCGCAGAGGCGCCCGGCCACAGGAGCGTGCCGTCGAGCGGCAGGCCCTCGACCGTGTAGTCCTCACCGTCGCCGGGGTGGAGGAACGTGATGGTCAACGGGCGGTCGCTGTCCGCGACGTAGCCCTCGGGCAGGAAGACCTCGTAGCCGAGGTAGGGCGTGTCGGCCTCGCAGACCGCGCCGATGTCGCCCGGGATCAGGGCACACTCAGCGGCGTCCTGGTCGATCGCGAAGGTCGCGGACGTGCCGTCCTCGGCGAGGACGTACCCCTCGGCCGCGGCGAGCTCGTACCCTGCCGCCGGGCGCGCGACGATCGTGTCGCCCGCGCGCTCGTAAGTGATCTCCGAGGTGTCCTGCGGAGCGTCGACCGTGCGCCCGGCCGGCGTGCACACGTCACCGACGGTCGGCACGACCGGGGTCACGGGCTTCGCCGGCGTCTCGGGGGCAGGCTTCGTCGGGCGGGACGGGGTCAGCGGGGCGGGCTCCACGGCACATGCCGGTACCTCGATCAGGTCGCCGAGGTCGTGGTGCTTCGAGTCGATCAGGACGCCACCCAGGGCCGACGTGGGCGGGGTGATGGTCGCGGGCCATTCGAACGAGCCGTTCTGCTTGACCCTGTCCTGCTGGACCGCCCAGCCCTCGCCGCAGACCTCTGCGGGCAGGACCGTCGGGAAGGTCGTGTACCACTCGGTCCCCGGCTTGGAGGCGACGAGCGTCTGCGTCCCCGAGTTCGTCCAGGAGGCCGGCTTCGCGGCGTCGTTCTTCTTGTAGACGTAGAGGCCGACCTCCTTGCCGGGCTTCGGCGTCGGTGCGCCGGCGCAGGGCGGAGTCGCCCCGTCGTCGCTGAAGTCGAACTGCTTACCGTCCGAGGCCTTGACGGAGAGCTCCCACGAGTGACCGACCGAGGTGTCGGGGAACGCGTAGGACGTCGACCAGGAACGCTTGAAGGACTCGTCCTTCACGACCTTTCCGTCGACCTTCACGACGACGGAGTTGGCCTTGTCGGAGTACTGGGTGAGCCTGACCTCGAGGCCGGCGCAGTCCGCGGTGACGCGGGGGGTGTGGGCGGAGGCGGGGGCCGCGGTGGCGACCAGTCCGCCGAGTGCGAGCAGCGCGGCAGCGCCGCTCGCCAGGAGCTTCTTCACGGGTGGTGGATTCCTTCCGGGGTGATGTCGGAGCGCCTTCGCACGACGACACAGGTGGGAACGTGTCGTATTGCATCACCAATACCCAGAGTTTTACAAACCCTGGCATATACTCGGAATCGGACCAAGGGATTACCCGAGAGCGGGTATTTCTCAGGCCTTTTCTGCGGAATCTCTATCCGAGGTCGGGTATCACGTCTCGAGCACGACGAGCGGGTCGCTCGTGGGCTGCGGAGAGCCACCCGCGGGCTCGAGCGTCACGGCGACCCCCGCGCTCCCCGACGCCTCGACGAGCAGGGCCGCCGACCCGTCGCGCGCGTCGAAGACCCCGGCGGACACCATCTCCTCCCCCTCGACGAGCCAGAGCTGATAGTCCTCCGCCGAGCCCGCCTGCGGCAGGTCCGTGACGGAGAAGAGCACGCGGTCCCCCGAGACGAGGGCGCTCGCGTCCCCGCCGCCCACCATCTCGCCCCGGACGATCTCCGCGGCCGGGTCGGCGAGCATCGAGGCGACCGCGTCGGCCTGCGTCTGGAGCCGGACCTGCTCCTGCCGCGCCTGGATCGCGATCGTCGTCGGGACCGCGACGGCCACGACCGCCGCCGCGGCCACCGCGACGACCGCCCACCGCCTGCGCCGCACCGCCCCCTGGCGGGCACCGTCGGCCGCTCCGGCCGAGCCCGCACCCCGGGGGGTCTGGGCGACCTGCGGCACGGAGGCGATGCTCCCGAGCACGCGCTCGCGCAGCGCGGCGGGCGGCGCGGTGTCCACGGTGAACGCCGCGACCACCGCACGGTGCTCGTCGAGCTCACGACGCGCATCCGGGTCGGCCGAGAGCAGCCGCTCCACGGCGCGCCGGTCCAGGTCGTCGACCGCGTCGAGCGCGTAGGCCGCGAGCAGGTCACGGGGGTCTCCCGGCCCGCCCTGCGCGTCAGACCTGTCCGGCCCCGCAGGACCGGCGGGCACGCGGCCGTCGTCAACCACGGCTCACCCCCAGGCAGTCACGCAGCCGCACGAGGCCGTCACGGATCCTCGACTTCACGGTCGGCACGGCCGCCCCCAGCTCCACCGCCACCTCCCGGTACGTCAGCCCGCCGAAGTACGCCCGCACGACGGCGTCGCGCTGGGTCTGCGTCAAGCTCCCCAGGCACTGCCTCACCGCTGCCGACTCGAGCAGCTGCTCGACCTCCTCCGCCACGACGTCGCGCACGCCCCCGGCGAACCTGCCGTCGACGTCCTTCTGGTCCCGGACCCGGCGCGACTGCTCGGACCGCACCCGGTCCACCGCCCGCCGTCGGGCCATCGTGACCACCCACGTGCGCGCCGACCCCCGGGAGGCGTCGAAGCGCACTGCCGTCTGCCACACCTCGATCATCACCTCCTGGGTCACTTCCGCCGCATGGTCGTCGTCGCGCAGCACGCCGAGAGCCGTGCCGAAGACTGCCGGGGCCAACGCGTCGTACACCGGCGCGAACGCGTCCGGGTCACCCCCGGCGCACGCGGCCAGCGCGGCATCGAGAGCGTCGGGCTCGCTCGTCCTCACAGGTGGCACCCGCCCAGTCTGCCCCAGGCCTGCCGACGCGGCGCACCGGCGGACCACCCGCGGCACGTGGCCTCCCGCGACGACCGAGGCACCTGTGGTTCGTCGCCGACGAGCCGGCGGATGGGTCCCGGCGGTCGTCGCTCGCGAGCCGCTACCCTCGCGGGGTGACCGAGACGCAGCGCAGCCCCCGGATCCAGCCCGTGTACCTGGTGGTGGCAGGACTCTTCGTCGTCCTGGTCGCCCTCGCCGTCTGGGCCGTGAGCCGTCCCGGCAACGCCGCCACCACCCCCGCCCCGCTCTCCGACGAGGAGGCCGTCACCGCCCTCGAGAAGGAGGTCGGGGCGCTCGACGGTGTCGAGTCGGTCGAGATCGAGAAGACCGAGACGGACGAGCCGGGCATGGACGTCCCGGTCCTGCGGCTCGTCATGACGATCGACCTCGAGAGCTTCGCCGGCCCCCAGGCCTCGCAGGACACCGCGGACAAGGCGCGCACCGCTCTCCTCGAGGCGGGGATACGGGGCTTCCACGAGACGTGGGTCGTCGACGAGATCCCCGGGACCGACGCGACGCTGCGCGTCGGGATGGACGGCACCGGGATGTACTCGGTCGCCGCCGGCGTCGGGTTCCTCGACGCCGGGGCCACCTCGGTCCTGTCCGACGCGACGACCACGGCCGTGACCGTCCGCGCCCCGGAGAACCTCCCCACGATCGCCCAGGTGGCCCAGGACCTCGGCCACGGGATCGTCTCGCTGTCGACCGACGACTCCCGCGCCCGGTACTTCGGCGGCCACTACCTCACGCCCCCACCCCTGCCCGCCGTCGCACTCCTCGCCGAGGCCTCCGCGCGCGACGAGGTCACCGAGGTCTCGTACGACGCCGGACCCGCGATCGAGGAGACCTCCCCGGACGCCGGCGACGCGCCCCTCCTGACGGTCCGCGTCGACGGGGACCCCGCCCCCACGGCCGCATGGCTGCGCGCCTCGGGCCAGGCCGAGCTGCTCGGACGCCCGGTCCAGTTCGTGGTCGACGGCGAGGGGGCGTCCCAGACGGGCTGGGTGAGCGACCTCGAACCGGCCGGACCTGACCCGGCGATCGCCGAGCAGGACGCGGTGGACACCGCGGCCGCCGCAGCCGACGGGATCCCTGCCTGCACCGGCACGGACCTCACCCCGGAGCTCGCCGGGTTCGACGCCGCCGCGGGGTCGCGCTTCGCGATCCTGCGCGCCACGAACGACTCGGGCGCAGCGTGCGCGGTGGACGGTCGCCCCGAGCTGGCCTTCCTGCGCGCCTCGGGCACCGAGCCCGAGGTCACCCTCGAGCCGTACATGGACGGCGGCAGCTCCGTCCGGCTCGTCGTCCTCCCCGGCCAGACCGTCGAGTCGCTGGTCCGGTGGGGTGCGATGTCCACGACCAACGACCCGGACGTGACCACGAGCTTCCTCGTCAAGACCGTGATCGGCGCAGACGCCGTCCGCCTGCCCGTGACCTCCCACATGGGCGGGGAGGGGGGCGTCGACATCCTCGACGGGGCGACCGTGGAGGTCGGCTCCTGGGCCACCCCGAGCAGCACGGCCCCCTGACCCCCGTCCCAGGACGACGACGGCCGTCCTCCCCGTGGGAGAGCGGCCGCCGTCCTGGAGCGAGGGGGCTCAGAGCGCCCGGCGCGCCCGCACCGACTCGGCGAGCTCGCCGAGCAGCTCGGCCGTCGTGTCCCAGTCGATGCACTTGTCCGTCACGGACTGCCCGTACACGAGCCCGCTCGGAGCGGGCGCCTGCGCCCCCGCCACGAGGAAGCTCTCCATCATGAGACCCGTGATGCCGGCCTCGCCCTCGGCGATCCTGGCCGCGACCTCGCGCACGACCTCGGCCTGGCGCACGTGGTCCTTGCCCGAGTTGCCGTGGCTCGCGTCGATGACCAGGCCGTGCTCGACGGCCCCGCCCAGGCCCGAGGACGCGGCGACGCGCAGGGCGGACGCGACGTCGTCGGGGCTGTAGTTGGGGCCGCTGCGGCCGCCGCGCAGGATGATGTGGCAGTCCGGGTTGCCCGCGGTCTCCACCGCGGCCGCCCGGCCCGCACCGTCCGTGCCGAAGAAGGTGTGCTCGCTCGCCGCGGTGATGCAGCCGTCGACCGCGATCTGGATGTCGCCGTCGGTCGCGTTCTTGAAGCCGACCGGCATCGACAGGCCCGACGCGAGCTGGCGGTGCACCTGGCTCTCGACGTTGCGCGCGCCGATCGCACCCCACGACACGGTGTCGGCGATGTACTGCGGGCTCGTCGGCTCGAGGAACTCGGTCGCCGCGGGGACGCCCGCGTCGAGGACGCCGAGCAGGACCTCGCGCGCCAGGTGCAGGCCACGGTTGACGTCGTGGGACCCGTCGAGGTCGGGGTCGTTGATGAGCCCCTTCCAGCCGACCGTCGTGCGCGGCTTCTCGAAGTACACGCGCATGACGATCGCGAGGTCCTCGGACAGGTCCTTCGCGACGGCCGCGAGGCGGTGCGCGTAGTCGAGCGCGGCCTCGGGGTCGTGGACCGAGCACGGGCCGACGATGACCAGCAGTCGGTCGTCCTCCCCCGCCAGGACGTCCCGGATCTCGCGGCGCGACTGGGTGACCAGGTCGCCGCGGGCCGTGCCGAGGGGAAGCTCGGCGAGCATGTCGACGGGAGCGGGCAGCGGGTCGAGGGCGCGGATGCGCAGGTCGCTCGTGGGCGCCTGCAGCTCGTACTCGGGGTGGGAGGTCACGCGTTCCATGGTGTCACCTGCACCGGCGGGCGACGTGGTCGTCTCGTGGTGACGTTCGTCCGGCGAGACGGCGGTCGAGGTCGTGGCGGTCATGCGGGGCTCCTGATCTGAAGGTGACTCAGACGGAGCCGCGCGGCCTGCTCTGTGTCCGGAGTCGGCCCGTCTGAATGACGAAGGGCCCGGACGCGGTCTGCGTCCAAGGCCCTGTGCTGGCTCCGGGGGGAAGGTTGGTCAGGCGAACGCCCGCTCGGCCCCTCCAGGAGCCAGCGTAAAGCGCCGATACCAACGAACCGTGTTCACGCGACGACCGTAGCACAGGGGTTTCGGGGCACCAGCGGGTTGTCTCACTCCCCGGGCGGTCGACGTCTGACACGCCCCGGGACCGCAGGTCTAGGCTCGACCTCATGCCGATCCCCGAGTTCGTCGCCGCTCTCCGGTCCCGCGTCGGGACCGACCTCCTGTGGATGCCGGGGGTGTCGGGCGTCGTGATCGACGACGCGGGCCGCCTCCTCCTGGGCCGGCGCGCCGACACCGGACAGTGGGCGGTCGTCAGCGGCATCCTCGAACCGGGCGAGGACCCGGCCGTGGGCCTCGCCCGCGAGGTCCTGGAGGAGACCGGCGTCGCGGTCTACGTCGACGCCCTGACAGGGGTCACCGTGACGCCGCCCGTCGAGTACCCGAACGGCGACCGGTCGCAGTACCTCGACCTGTGCTTCCTGTGCCGACCGGTCTCCCCCGCCGCGGCGGCCGCGGCCCACGTCGCGGACGACGAGTCGCTCGCCGTCGCGTGGTTCGCGCCCGACGACCTGCCGGCCGACCTGGCCGCGTCGACGAGCGAGCGCCTCGGCCACACGCTGGGCTACCTCGCGGACCCGAGCGCGGGCCCGCACTTCGTCCGGTAGCCCGTCCTCACGACCAGCGGAACAGCCTCGCCGCGAGCGGCAGCAGCACCACGGTCCACACCACCATGACCACGAGCTGCGACACCGGGACGCCGGTCCCGAACCAGCCCGTCGTCATGGCCTGCGTCGCCGCGCCGAGCGGCGTGTACCCGGCGATGGTCCGCACGACCTCGGGCATGACCGGCCCGGGCGTCCACATGCCCGCGAGGAACAGCATCGGGAAGTACAGCGTCATCCCGACCGCCGACGCCGTGCTCGCCTTCCCGGCACGCGACGCGATGAGCATCCCGATCGAGAACATCGACAGGATCCCCAGCAGGAAGCTCGCCAGGACGATCGTGAGGTTCGTGGGGCCCGCGAGGTCGAACACCTGGCTCCCCACGACCACCGCGAGCAGCGCCGCGACGCAGACCATCACCAGGTTGATGAACAGGTGTGCCCCGATGAGCCCCTGCGGCTTCATGGGGGTCGTCGAGAGCCGGCGCAGCACGCCCTTCTCGCGGAACGTCGCGAAGTACACGGGCAGGGTCGTGAGCGCGACCGTCGCGACCGCGGTCGCGAGCGCCACGGGCACGTAGACCGCGACCGCCGTCAGCCCCTCCCACGGCGGCGGCGCGTCGGTGATGACGTCCCGCATGCCGGGGAACGCGAAGCCCACGCCCACGAGCAGGACCGTCGGGAAGAAGAGCGCGAAGAAGACCGTGCCCGGGTCGCGGAGCAGCAGGCGGGCCTCGGTCAGGGTCAGCGTCCGCAGGCCGTGCCAGCCGGTGCCGGCGATCCTGCGGCGTCGGGGGCCGGGCGTGCGCCGGGCACCCCGTGTCGTCGTCCGTGCCGTCTGCGTGGTCATCGCGCTGCTCCTTCGGTGTCGGACCGGTCGCCGGTCGATGCGGCGGCACTCTCCCCCGTGTGGTCGTACGTCCTGCCCGTGACGTGCACGAACACGTCCTCGAGCGATCTGGTCATGGTCCGGACGTCGGGCACCACGTCGCGCTCCGCGAGGGCCAGCACGACGGCGGGCAGCACCCTCCGCGTCCCCGTCACCTCGATCTCGCGGCCCGCTCGTGCCACGGCCCGGACGTCCGCGAGGTCGTCGAGGACCTCGAGCACGCCGGGCTCCTCGTGGGGCTCGACCCGTAGCCGCAGGACGCGCGAGGAGTCGACCGACTCGATGAGCTCGGCCGGGGACCCCGCCGCGACGACGACGCCCTGGTCGATGATGACGAGGCGGTCGCACAGGCGCTCGGCCTCGTCCATGAAGTGCGTCACGAGCAGGATCGTCACGCCCCGGTCCCGCACGCGTTCGACGAGCTCCCACGTCGCTCGGCGGGCCTGCGGGTCGAGCCCGGTGGTCAGCTCGTCGAGGATCGCGACCTGCGGGTTCCCGACGAGCGCGAGCGCGATCGAGAGCCGCTGCTTCTGCCCGCCCGAGAGCTTCGCGAACTGCTGGTCGCGGTGCGGGGCGAGGTCCAGCAGGTCCATGAGCTCGGCCGTGTCGGCCGGGTCCTCGTAGAACGAGGCGTAGAGCCGCAGCGCCTCGGCCACGGTCATGCGCTCGTTGAGCTCGGCCTCCTGGAGCTGGACGCCCAGGAGCTCGCGCACCGAGGCCGGGTCCGACTGCGGGTCCCGGCCCAGGATCCGGACGGTCCCGGCATCGGCCTGCCGGAGCCCGGCGAGGCACTCGACCGTGGTCGTCTTGCCGGCCCCGTTGGGGCCGAGGATGCCGAAGATCTCCCCCGGCCCGACGGCGAAGCTCACGTCGCGCACGGCGACGGTGCTCCCGTACGCCTTGCGCAGGGCGACGACCTCGATGGCCGGTGCGGCGCCGTCGGGCACGGTGCGTGCCGAGAGCGACGGCACGGCCGACGACGACGGGGGGACGGACGGGGCAGGATGTGCGGTGGTCATGGTGACCTCCTCGAGGGTGTGCTCGTCCGCCGGGCGGCGAACCGGTGGACCGGGCGCCGTCCGCTGGACGGGATGGACGTTCGTGGTGGGTGCGCCGGCCCCGGGGAGGGGGCGCGCCGCGCTAAGGCGTCGGGGACGCCAGTGCCGTCAGGACCGTCAGGTCGTGACGGGAGCGATGGCCACCGACCTCGTGACCAGGTGGAACGCGAACGCCGCTGCGGCGAGGCTCAGGAGGCCGCCCGCCACCGCGGTGAGCACCTGGGCGTCGGCCAGACCGACCGCCTGCGCGAACGGCTTGCCGAAGTACCCGCTCTGGAACGCGAGCTCGACGAGGACCAGGGGGACCAGGAACGGCACGATGGCGAACGTTCCGCGCCACACGCCGAAGGCGTAGTAGCCCATGCCGACCGAGGCGCCCACGAGCCAGTACACGCTGCAGAAGAAGAGCTGCACCAGGAACGCCGTGCCGACCTGCCCGCCGTCGACGTAGAGCTGGGCCCGGTCGAGCTCGGGCGACCAGCCCTGCGCCCGGAAGACGAGCCACTCCACGTAGCCGAGCACCGCCGCCACGACCGCGAACGTGAGCCCGAGGAAGACCGCCGTGAACCAGGCCGAACGGATGAACGACCGCCGGGTGCCTCCCGCCGCGACGTGCATCGCGATCATGGCGAGGGGCGTGATGATGCCCATGACGAACAGGAAGAACTTCGCCGACCCGCTCACGACGCCGTCGATCACGCTGCCGTCGAGGATGTCGGTGCGCACCTCGACGTAGCCGATGATGCCCGCGATGATCAGCACGATCGCCCAGAACCACACGCCGATCTGCCACGTCCCGGCGCACATCGACCACGCCGAGGTACGCAGCGACCTCGTCTCGGCCGCGCGACGCACCGTGGCACGCTGTGCCTCGCGGTCGGTGAGGGCCGTGGGGCCCGCCAGGTTCTCGGTCATGACCGCTCCTCCCGGGTCAGGTGCACGAACAGGTCCTGCAGGGGCACCGCGCCGAGCTCGAGGCCCGCCTCGGTCGCCGCGGTGCGCTCGGCGTCGTCGAGCGTGCCGAAGAGCGTGACCTGGGCGGTGCCGCCCAGGCGCTGGCGGGCCAGGACACGTCGACCGTCGACGAACTGCTCGACCACGGCAGCCGCCCCCGTGAGGCTCACTCCCCTGCCGCGGACCGACTCGACGCTCTCCGCGAGGAGCACACGCCCCTTGTCCACGATCACGACGTCCTCGAAGATCCGCTCGACCTCGTCGATCAGGTGGCTCGACAGGACGATCGTGCGCGGGTGCTCGGTGTAGTCCTCGACGAGCGCGTCGTAGAACGCGTACCGGCTGGGCGCGTCCATCCCGAGGTACACCTCGTCGAAGATCGTCAGCGGTGCCCGCGACGCGAGCCCGATGGCCGCGCCGAGCGCCGAGCGCTTGCCGCGCGAGAGGCTCTCGGGAGGCTTGCGCAGGTCGATCTCGAACAGGTCGACCAGGCCGGTCGCGAGGTCGGCGTCCCAGTGCTCGCGCAGCTCCGCGTAGTACCCCAGGGTGTCCTTGACCTTGGTCGCGGCGATGGTGTCGCCGCTCTCGCGGACGAGCTGGGTGCCGGCCATGGCCCAGGCGTTCTCGAACGGGTCCTCGCCGTCGACCAGCACGGTCCCGGCGTCGGGGCGGCGCATGGCCGCGATCAGCGAGAGGGCGGTGGTCTTGCCCGCTCCGTTGCGGCCGAGCAGGCCCGTGATGGTGCCAGGGCGGACCTGGAGGCTCAGGCCGTCGAGCGCAGGGTGCTTCTCGTCCTTGCCGAAGCTCAGGGTCACGTCCCGCAGCTCGACGCCGAACGGCTCGGGGCGGGTGGGGGCGGTCATGAGGTCTCTCCCGTCGGGGGGTGCGTGGGGGCGGGGCCCGCGGAGCTCGCGGCGCCACGACCGAGGACGTGGTCCACGATCTCGGCGGGGGTGATGCCCAGCAGGTCGGCCTGGACCAGGGCGGGGCGCAGGACCTCGGCGAAGTAGCGGTCGCGGTGCTCGGCGAGCAGCTTCTCGCGGGCTCCGGTCGCGACGAACATGCCGACCCCGCGCCGCTTGTAGAGGACTCCCTCGTCGACCAGCCCGGCGAAGGCCTTGGCGGCGGTCGCGGGGTTGATGCGGAAGGTCGTGGCGTACTGGGTCGTGGACATGACCTGCTCCTCCTCGGCGAGGTCGCCGCTCAGGATCTGGGCGCGGATCTGCTGGGCGATCTGCAGGTAGATGGGTTCAGGTCCGTCGAACATGGGGCCCATCCTCTCGTCGATCGCACGTTCTGTGGTTCATTACATGAGTAATGAACCACAGAACCCTGCCTGCGCGCAAGGGTCTTCCTCGCCGAGAAGTGAGCTGTGGCCCCTGATCCCGTCGGATCAGGGGCCACAGCTCACTTCTCGGGGACGGCACACAGCACGACGGCGCCCGCCCACCAGAAGGTGAGGGGCGCCGTCGGGCACTGCGATGCGTCGTCCGTGTCAGAACCAGCGCGACCTCGGGGTCACGCTGGTTCTGACAGCCGGGTCACACCGGGGTCGACGCCTTGCTCGCGAGGTCCGCCGCGACCAGCTCCGCGACCTGCACCGCGTTGAGCGCGGCACCCTTGCGGAGGTTGTCGTTCGACACGAACAGCACCAGGCCGCGACCGCCCGGCACGCTCTGGTCGGTACGGATGCGGCCCACGAACGACGGGTCGGCGCCTGCGGCCTCGAGCGGGTTCGGGACGTCCGAGAGCGCGACCCCCGGAGCCGCCGCGAGCAGCTCGCGCGCACGGTCCGGCGAGATGGCCTGCCCGAACTCGGCGTGGATCGCGAGCGAGTGACCCGTGAACACCGGGACGCGCACGCACGTGCCCGCGACCAGCAGGTCCGGGAGGCCGAGGATCTTGCGCGACTCGTTGCGGAGCTTCTTCTCCTCGTCGGTCTCCTCCTCGCCGTCGTCCACGATCGAACCGGCGAGCGGCACCACGTTGAACGCGATGTTGCGCGGGAACTTGTCCGGCGCGGGGAACGAGACCGCGCTGCCCGAGTGCACCAGACCCGTGAGGTCCTGCTCTGCCCCGGCGACCGCCTGGTCGCGCAGCTCGGCCGCACCGGCCAGCCCCGCACCCGAGACCGCCTGGTACGTCGCCACGATCAGGCGCTCCAGACCGGCCTCGTCCGCGAGCGGCTTGAGGACCGGCATCGCCGCCATGGTGGTGCAGTTCGGGTTCGCGATGATGCCCTTGCGCGCCTCGTGGATGGCCTCCGGGTTGACCTCCGAGACGACCAGCGGGACGTCCGGGTCCATGCGCCACGCGGACGAGTTGTCGATCACGACGACGCCCGCAGCGGCGTACCGCTCGGCCTGCGCCTTCGAGGTCGCGCCGCCCGCGGAGAACAGGGCGATGTCGAGGCCCGAGACGTCGGCCGTGGCCGCGTCCTCCACGACGACGTCCTCGCCCTTCCACGGCAGCGTGCTGCCCGCGGAGCGCGCCGACGCGAAGTAGCGGATCTGCGCGACCGGGAAGTCGCGCTCCTCGAGCAGACGACGCATGACGGCGCCGACCTGACCGGTCGCCCCGACGACGCCGACGACGAGGCCTGCAGAGTTCTGGTTGCTCATGGTTCTCTCCTCGCTCAACGGCCGGTGCCGGCGTAGACGACTGCTTCGCTCTCGCCGTCCAGCTCGAACGCGGTGTGGATGGCCCGCACCGCGTCGTCGAGGCTGTCGGCGCGGGTCACGACCGAGATACGGATCTCCGACGTCGAGATCATCTCGATGTTGATGCCCGCGTCGCGCAGCGCACCGAAGAGCTGCGCCGAGACGCCCGGGCTCGACTTCATGCCCGCCCCGATGAGCGAGACCTTGCCGATCTGGTCGTCGTACTGGAGCGACGCGAAGCCGATCTCCTCGCGCACGGCGTCCAGGGCCGTGGTCGCGAGGGCGCCGTCGTCCATGGGCAGCGTGAACGAGATGTCCGTCAGGCCCGTGGCCGCGACCGAGACGTTCTGGACGATCATGTCGATGTTCGCGCCCGCACCGGCCACGACCTCGAAGATGCGTGCGGCCGTGCCCGGCACGTCCGGGACGCCGACGACGGTGATCTTGGCCTCGCTGCGGTCGTGCGCGACGCCGGAGATGATCGGAGCTTCCATGATGACCTCTGCCTCGTTGCCGGCCGGGGAGCCGGGAGCCTGCTGGGGGACGTTCGGCACGGAGCGCGCGTCGTTCGACACGATCGTCCCGGCCTTGGTCGAGAACGACGAACGGACGTGGATGGGCACGCCGTAGCGGCGCGCGTACTCGACGCAGCGCAGCACCAGGACCTTGGCCCCGCTCGCCGCCATGTCGAGCATCTCCTCGTAGGAGATGTGGTCGATCTTGCGGGCCGTCGGCACGATGCGCGGGTCCGCGGTGAACACGCCGTCGACGTCGGTGTAGATCTCGCACACGTCGGCGCTCAGGCCCGCCGCGAGCGCCACGGCCGTGGTGTCCGAGCCGCCGCGGCCGAGCGTCGTGACGTCGTTGGTGCTCTGCGTGACGCCCTGGAACCCGGCGACGATCGCGACCGAGCCCTTCTCGACGGTCTCGCGGATGCGGTGCGGGACGACGTCGACGATGTGCGCCTTGCCGTGCACGGCGTCCGTGATCACGCCGGCCTGCTGGCCCGTGAACGACTTCGCCTTCACACCGAGGTTGTTGATCGCCATCGCCAGCAGCGACATCGAGATGCGCTCGCCTGCCGTGAGCAGGATGTCCATCTCGCGCTGGGGAGGGAGGGGGGTGACCTGCTGGGCGAGATCGATGAGCTCGTCCGTCGTGTCACCCATGGCCGAGACCACGACGACCACGTCATGTCCGGCCCGCTTGGTCTCTGCGATGCGCTTCGCCACCCGCTTGATGCTCTCCGCATCAGCTACCGACGAGCCACCATATTTCTGCACGACAAGTGCCACTTGCTGCTCCGTTACGTCGCCGGCCTCCGTCTCTCTCAACGGCCCGCCGGGTGCTTTACGAGTCGGTCGATGATAGCCCGGGGCCCGGGGTCGCCGGGAGGGGGCTCAGGATGCGGCCGGGGTCGACCGCTGACCAGCGCCGACGCCGTGCTCGGCGGGTGCCGAGAACGGGGTTCGGGCCGTTTCCGGGCCGTTGGCGGCCTCCATCCCGTTCTCGGCGGCGGGCGGGCAGCCGGTCAGCCGGTCAGGTGTGCGGGTTGGTCAGCACCAGGTAGGTGTAGAGCCCGAGCGCCACGCATGCGAGGACCAGGAGCACGAGACCCCGCCGGCGGGGCCGGGCGACGAGGATACCGAGCGCGGCAGGCACGGTGACGAGCACGGTGAAGAAGGCGAAGAACCCCGAGGCGGGTCGCGGTTCGCCGAAGCACCCGAAGTCGGCCTCGGCGTGCGGGCTCGGGTCGCACCCGAAACCCTCGACCCCGACGTCGTAGGCGATGAGAGCGGGGATCGCCACCAGGACGTACCCCACGACAGCGACGAGCACCCCGACGAGAGGACGCCACTGCCCCCACCCCGGCCCCCGCGAACGGGGCCGCGCGCGCAGGTCGTGCACGAGGTCGCCGTCACGGTTCGTCGCACCAGGCTGCCGTACCTGCGACCGCCCGCGAGACGGGTGCTCGCGCACGAGACGGGTCTCGCCGTCAGGTGCGTAGCCACCCGTCTCGGACCGGACCACCCGTCTCGGCCCCGGGCGACCGGTGCCCTCCGGCGCCGTCACGCCCCTCCCCGCAAGACCAGCTCGGTCAGCCCGGCCAGCGACGTGATGCGCGCGGGCTCCTCGAACGGCCCCTGTCCGGTGCGGTCCAGGTGCACGGCCCGGAGCCCTGCAGCCCGAGCGGCGACGACGTCGAGGTCGTACCGGTCCCCGACGTGCAGCACGTCGCGCGGATCGACCCCCAGCGCGGCGCAGACCAGCAGGTAGCTCTGCGGGTCCGGCTTGGCGACGCCCAGCACTTCGGCCGTGAACACGGGCCCCAGGCGACCCACGAGTCCCACGGCGCCGAGCTTGGCGTGCTGCTGCTCGTCGGTCCCGTTCGTCAGGACGGCCAGCCGCACGGGCAGGTCCTGGAGCACCGCGAGCATCGGCTCCACGTCGTCGTACGCGGTCCACGACGCCTCGTAGTGCGCGGCGTACCCGGCGAAGACCTCGTCGAGCTCGGCCTCGCTCCCCAGGTCGACGTCCAGGTCGAGGCCCGCGAGCGGCAGGACGTCGCGCAGGCGCCGCCGACGCTGCTCCGCGAAGGTGATCTCGCGCGAGCGCCAGGCGGAGAAATGTCTCTCCTCGGCCGCGAACCACGCCGCGACCAGCTCGTCGGTCGCCTCGACGCCGAGGCTCGGCAGCCAGGCCGCGAGCGCCGCCCGCGCGGACCCGTCGTGGTCGAGGAGCGTCCCGTCGAGATCGAGGACGACCGCCGCCACGCCCGGCACCCCCTCCTCGCGCACGGTCACTCCCCCAGGCTCGTGACGACGTCGTACCCCAGCTTGCAGATGAGCACCCCCACCACGACCACGAACACGACCCGCACGAACCCGCTGCCCTTGGCCACGGCCATGCGCGCCCCGATGTACGCGCCGAGCAGGTTCGCGGCCCCGATCGCGAGCCCCAGACCCCACAGCACCGCGCCGTAGGGGACGAAGAAGATGAGCGCCCCGGCGTTGGTCGCGAAGTTCGCGATCTTCGCGAGCGCCGAGGCGGGCAGGAACGCGTACCCCAGGATGCTGACGAGCGAGATCACGAAGAACGTCCCCGTCCCGGGGCCCAGCAGCCCGTCGTAGAACCCGATCGCGAGCCCGATCCCCGCGGCGGCCCACCGGTGGCCGTTGCCCTCCCAGCGCAGGTTCGTCGTGTGGCCGAGCTTCGGCCTGGCGATCGTGTACGCCGCCACGGCGATCAGGACCACCAGGATGATGGGCTTGAACAGCTCGGCGGGGATCTTCGACGCGAGCGCCGCACCGCCCACCGCCCCCACGAGCGCCGCGAGCGCCATGGGGCCCGCGGTCCGAAGGTCCGGCCCCACGCGCCGGTAGTACGTCGTCGCGCTCACGGACGTGCCCATGATGCTCGCGAGCTTGTTCGTCGCGAGGGCCTGGACCGGGCTGATACCGGGGACGAGCAGCAGCGCAGGGAGCTGGACGAGCCCTCCCCCACCGACCACGGCGTCGATCCAGCCCGCGGTCAGGCCTGCGAGGACCAGCAGAGCGATCGTCAGGAGGTCGAGCTCGAGCCCGCCCGAGCCGGGCAGCACGATCCCGTCGCCAGCAGCGAGAGGCGCGTGCGCCACGAGAGGAAGCGTCGCGGCGAGGTCCCAGGTCACACGGAAGTCTTGCACGACGGCGGACAGGTCACTCAGGAGGCGCACGAGCCGCCCGGACGTCACCCGGCCTGGCTGCACCGCGCCGGCGCGTGCACCGCTACGCTCGGCGCCATGACGAGCACAGGGGCTCCCCAGGGGGATCCAGCAGAGCACCGACCACCCGGACAGGCCGACCCGCCCGCGACGCCTCCCGCACCACGACCCGCCCCGGACGCCACCGCACCGTCGGGGAGCGACGCCGTCGGGCCGGAGGTGCCCGTGGCACCCGAGGCGCCCGCGGCACCCGGCCCGGACCACGCGCCCGACGGCGTCGCCGTCCCCGGCGGGATCGTCGCCCAGGGCGTGCGGCGCGCCTTCGGGACCGTGCACGCGGTCGACGGTGTGGACCTCGTGGCGCGCCCCGGCCGGGTCACGGCGCTGGTGGGGCCCAACGGCTCGGGCAAGACGACGCTCCTGCTCGTCCTCGCGGGCCTCCTCACCCCCGACGCGGGCACGGTGCGCGTCGCGGGCTTCGACCCGGTCACGCAGAGCTTCGCGGCGCGCGCCCGCACCGGGTGGATGCCCGACGCGTTCGGCACCTGGGACTCCTTGACGGCCCGCGAGGTCCTCACGACGTTCGCCGCCGCCTACCGGCTCCCTGCCGCGGTGGGAGCCGCGCGCGCGGCCGAGCTGCTGGCCCTGGTGCACCTCCAGGAGTACGCCGACCGCCCCGCGAGCGTCCTGTCGCGCGGGCAGAAGCAGCGCCTGGGCCTGGCTCGCGCGCTGGTCCACGACCCGGACGTCCTGCTGCTCGACGAGCCCGCGAGCGGCCTCGACCCGCGCTCGCGCGTCGACCTGCGCATCCTCGTGCGCGAGCTCGCGGCCCGTGGCAAGACCGTCCTCATCTCGAGCCACGTGCTGACCGAGCTCGACGAGATGGCCGACGACGCCGTCTTCCTCTCGCGCGGGCGTACCGTCGCGTCGGAGACGGTGGGCGAGGCCGCGACGACGCGGCGCACGTGGCGCGTGCGCGCGCTCGACCCGGTCGCGCTGCACACCTGGCTCACCGGGGCGGGGGTCGTGTTCGGCACCGAGCCCGACGGCGCCGCGCTGGTCGACCTGGACAGCGACGCCTCGGCCGCAGCGCTCCTGCGCGACGCGGTCGTCGCCGGGGTCCCCGTCGTCGCGAGCGCCCCCGCCGGGGGCATCCTCGAACAGGCCTACCTCGCCCTCGAGGAGGAGCGTCGATGAGCACCCAGCAGTTCCTCTCCCCCCAGCCGACCGGGACGGCCCCGACGGGCAGCGCGAGCACGCCGGACAAGCGCGGCGACTGGTCGCTGTCGTGGCACGGCGTCAGGACCGTCGCAACCCTCGAGCTGCGTCAGCGCGTGCGCTCGACCCGGTGGAAGATCGCGCTCGTCGTGTGGTTCGTGGTCGTCGGCGGCATCACGCTCCTGACGTCGGGTGCCCTCTCCTTCACGACGGGATACGACAACGGCTCCGACGTGCAGTACGGCCCGATCATCTTCGGCGCCGTGGTCTTCTTCGTCCTCTTCCTCGGCCTGCTCGTGGCCCCGACGCTCAGCGCCTCCGCGATCAACGGCGACCGGAACGCCGGGACCCTCGCGACTCTCCAGGTGACGCTGCTGACCGCGGCGGAGATCGTCGTCGGGAAGCTCGTCGCGGCGTGGAGCGCGGCGCTCGCGTTCCTCGTCGTGAGCATCCCGTTCATCGCGTGGGCGCTCGTCGCGGGCGGGGTCTCGTTCCTGTCGCTGGTCACGACGGTCCTGCTGCTCGCGGTGCTCCTCGCGGTCGTGTGCGCGATCGGGCTCGGGTTCTCGGCGCTCACGACCAAGACGTCGGGCTCCGCGGTCCTGACCTACCTGACCGTCGCGGGGCTCACGGTGGTCAGCCTCATCGCGTTCGGGCTCACGGTCCCCCTGGTGACGTACGAGAGCGAGGCCCAGGTCTGGAGCGTCCCTGACGACTACGACGGGGAGTACGGGACGGCCCCCGAGTGCGAGTGGCAGGCGCGCGAGCTCACGCAGAGCCACACCGAGCTCACCTGGTGGCTCCTCGCGGTGAACCCGTTCGTCATCGTCGCGGACGCCGCGCCGCAACCCACGTACGCGGACAGCGACGAGGCGTACTTCTCGACGTCCGACCCGCTGTCGCTGATCCGAGCAGGTGTGCGCGCCGCCCGGACCGGGCCCTCCCCCGTCCAGGACTGGTGCTACGGCAACGGCGCCGACTACGAGTCGCCGGTCGACGCCCCGGAGGCGGACGACTCCCCCGTCTGGCCGTGGGGGCTGGGCGCGAACCTGCTCCTCGGCGCGGGCGGCGTGGTCCTGGCCGTGCGGCGCCTGCGCATCCCGACCGCGAAGCTGCCGCGCGGTACGCGCGTGGCCTGAGCGGACTCGTACCAGGACGGGCGCGACCGCGTGGTCGCGCCCGTCCGGCGTCTCTCAGACTGCGCCGCTGACGCGGGCGGTCGTGGATCAGGCGTGCAGCGCGTCGTACTCCGCCTCGGCGGCGACGTCGTCCTCGACGTCGAGCCGCAGGTGCGCGAGCACGAGCTGCAGGACGCGCAGCGCGCTCGCGGCCCGCTCGCCCCACAACGACAGGTAGGAGAACTGCCACCACCACAGGGCCTCGAGCTCCTGGCCCGAGTCGTAGTGCTGGAGCCCCTTGGCCAGGGCCTCGGCGATGCACGCGATGTCCCCGGACACCGACGCCTGCCCGACGACCGCGCCCAGCACGGGGTCCTCGATCTCCGGGTAGTCGTCGAGGCCGTCGAGTAGCCGGGCCAGGCCTTCGCGCAACGGGTCGAGGTCGGTCTCGGGCCCGGCGTCGGGCTCGAAGCGCTGGTCCGGGACGACGTCCATCATGGCGCCGAGCCGTGCGCCGACCGCCAGCAGGTCCGACGTGGCCAGGAGCAGCAGCGGGATCGCGGCCTCCGGGGCGGCGCCCGAGGCGACCTCGGCGGTCGTCGTGAGGAAGGTGCGCGCCTGCGCGGACACCGAGGCGGCGACGGACCTCAGGTCCGACCCCACGGCCTCTTCGGTCTCAACCACTGACGACCCTCCGTCCCTCGAACGCCCGCCCGAGCGTCACCTCGTCGGCGTACTCCAAGTCTCCACCCACCGGCAGCCCGGACGCCAGGCGGGACACGCGCAACCCCATGGGCGAGAGCATGCGCGTGAGGTAGGTGGCCGTGGCCTCGCCCTCGACGTTGGGGTCCATCGCGAGGATGACCTCCTGGACCGCGCCGTCGGCCAGCCGGGTCAGGAGCTCGCGGATGCGCAGGTCGTCGGGGCCGACGTTGTCGATGGGGTTGATGGCCCCACCGAGCACGTGGTACTTGCCGCGGAACTCGCGCGTGCGCTCGATCGCGACGACGTCCTTGGGCTCCTCGACGACGCAGATCACCTCTGCGGAGCGTCGGGGGTCACGGCAGATGCGGCACTGCTCCGACTCCGCGACGTTGCCGCAGATCTCGCAGAACCGCACGCGCAGCTTGACCTCGGTGAGCGCGTCGGCGAGCCGCCGCACGTCCGCGGCGTCGGCCGCGAGGAGGTGGAACGCGATGCGTTGGGCACTCTTGGGGCCGACTCCGGGGAGTCGGCCGAGCTCGTCGATCAGGTCCTGGACCGCGCCTTCATACACTCCCCCAGCCTACGTGGCGCCACCGACTCCGAAGTCCGCCGCGCGCAGGCGTCGCGGGCCGTGTGTCAGGCGTCGTGTCAGTCGTCCGCCGCGACGATCTCCACCTCGAAGCCGTCGGCGTTCTCGAGGTAGGCCGCGTAGTGCTGGGGGCCGCCCGCGTAGGGGTGGGCGTCCGCGAACATCAAGCTCCACCCGTGCTCGGCCGCGCGCGCCGCCAGGTCGTCCACCTCGCTCGGGCGACCGCCCGAGAACGCCAGGTGGTTGAGGCCGGGGCGCAGGCGGTCGTGCTTCTCGGCGCGGACGGCGGGGCTCGCCTCGAGCACGATGTACGTCGCCCCGCGCAGCCAGCTCTGGCCCGAGGCCCACGTCTGGAAGCGCGTGTAGCCGAGCTCGTCGAGCAGCCACGCCCACGAGCTCTCCGCGGTGTCGAGGTCCTCGACCCACAGCTCGACGTGGTGGAGCTCGCCGCGCGGGCTCACGGTCAGAGCCCGGTGTCGATGGTCTCGTCGATCACGACGCCGCCCAGCAGCTGAGCCACGAGCGGCGCGCCGACCAGGCCCGACGACGCGAGGTCCGGGTCGTCGTCGGACGGCGAGTCGTCGTCCATCGAGACCGCGACGCGCGCCGACGACTGTCGGGCCCTCTGCTCGGCGGCCTGCCGTTCGAGGGTCTGACGGCGCGACTCGCGCACGCCGGGCGCGGGCCCGGTGGGGACGGCGGGCGTCGGGGCGCTGGGCGCCGACGGCGCGGAGGCATGGGAAGGCGCGGTGGGACGGGGAGCAGGCCTGCTGCCCGACGACGCCGCTCGCCCCTGGTCCGCGGGCGGCGGTTCGTGGCCCTCGTCGTAGTCGACGGGGGGCTCGGTCACGGGCAGACCCGCGAGCCAGGCCTCGTCGGCCGCGTTGACGACCGGCTCGGCCTCCGGCGCGGTGCGGGGAGCGGAGGCGGGCCGGGCTGCCGGGCGCTCCTGGAGCGCGACGCCGCCCTGCTGCACGGGGGCCGTTCCCTGCGCACCGGGGCCCGAGGGCCGGACAGTACCCGGACCGTTCGGGGCTGACGAGGCCGACTGCATCCCAGGTCCCCCGGGTGCCGAGACCACGCCGACGGGCTCGCCGACCGGCACGACGGCCTCAGGTCCGGAACCGCCGGGGCCGCTCGGCGGTGCGGTCGGCGGTGCGGTCGGCGCTGGGCCTCCCGCGGCCGGACCAGCAGGGGCGCCCGGTGCGCCGTCGTCGGACGGCTCGTCCCGGCGCGGCGCGGGCGGCGCGTCCGGGACGGGAGCGCTCGGGGCCGAGCCGCCGCCCTCGTCGAGGCGGGCCTCGACCCGGACCTGGAAGCCGAGGGTCTGGTAGACGGCCTCCTGGACGGCCCCCGTGTGCCGGGACGTGGAGAAGGTCCGCGCGAGCGCCGGCGTCTGGAACGCGAGGTACAGGGTGTCCGGCGTGAGCTCCCCGACCTGCGCGTTGCCGCTCACGAGCGACCACGTGACGCGGCTCGAGCTCAGGGTCTGGAGGACCTCGGGCCAGCGTCGACGCAGGACGTCGGTGCTGAGTGCGTCGACATCGCTCGACGCGGGCGCCGGGGCGGCCGGGGGCTGGACCACGGCCACCGGCGCGACGGGCGCCTGGGTGGCCGCAGCAGGTGCGGGAGCCGGCTCGACCCGCGCGGCCTCGGGAGCCGTCACCGAACCGAGGTGCGCGGCAGGGGCGGCGTCGTCGTCCGGCACGACGGACGCGGCAGCACCACCCTCGACCGGGGAGGCGACGACCGGCGTCCCGACGGGTGCGTCCGTCGCCACCTCGCTCGTCGCGGGCTCGCCCGTGCCGACCGGCACGACGACGGGCCAGCCCTCGCTCTCGCCCGCGGCGCCCGAGGTCTCGCCCGCGGAGGCGACGTCGCTCGTGAGCGCAGCGGCCTGCGGCTCGGCGGCCGCAGGAGCCGGCCCCTCCCCTGCCTTGCGGGCCTGGAGCGCCGCCCGGGCGGCAGCAGCCCCGCTGAGCCCGCTCACGGGGGCTGCGGGTGCGTCGTCCTCGACCCGCGGGCCACGCGGCGCGGGGGCGACGAGGCCCTCGGGTCCTCCCGGGCGCGGCGCGGCCGCGACGGGCGCGATGCCCGCGACGCCGAGGCCGCCTCGCTCCAGCCGGTCGATGCGCGCCGCGAGCCCCGCGGCGCCGTCGTCCACGCCGGGGAGCAGGAGGCGCGCGCACAGGAGCTCGAGGTGCAGGCGGGGCGACGTGGCGCCGCTCATCTCGGTGAGCGCCGCGTTGACGAGGTCCGCCGCGCGCGAGAGCTCGGCCGCGCCGAGGTTCTGCGCCTGGGTCTTCATGCGGTCGAGCTGGTCGGACGGGACGTCGCGCAGCACGGCGTCCGCAGCGCCGCCCGAGACGGAGATGACGATGAGGTCGCGCAGGCGTTCGAGGAGGTCCTCGACGAAGCGGCGAGGCTCGTGGCCCGTGGTGATGATCTGCTCGACGACCCGGAAGATGCTCGCGCCGTCGCGGGCCGCGAGGGCCTCCACGACGTCGTCGAGCAGCGAGGCGTGCGTGAAACCCAGCAGGTCCACGGCGCGCTCGTAGTCGACGCTCCCGGCCTCGGCGCCCGCGATGAGCTGGTCCATGACGGACAGCGAGTCACGCACCGAGCCGCCGCCCGAGCGCACGACGAGCGGCACGACGCCGGTGCCGATGGTCACGCCCTCCGCGGCGCAGAGCTGCTCGAGGTAGGGACCCAGGACGTCCGGAGGGACGAGGCGGAACGGGTAGTGGTGCGTGCGCGAGCGGATGGTCCCGATGACCTTGTCCGGCTCGGTCGTCGCGAAGATGAACTTCACGTGCGGCGGGGGCTCCTCGACGAGCTTGAGGAGCGCGTTGAAGCCCTGCGGCGTGACCATGTGGGCCTCGTCGAGGATGAAGATCTTGTACCGGTCGCGGGCGGGCGCGAAGGTCGCGCGCTCGCGCAGCTCGCGGGCGTCGTCGACACCGTTGTGCGAGGCCGCGTCGATCTCGATGACGTCGAGGCTGCCGGATCCGCCGCGCGCGAGCTCGACGCACGACGAGCACTCCCCGCAGGGGGTGTCGATGGGCGTCTCCTCGGTGTTGCGTGCGCAGTTCAGGGTGCGCGCGAGGATGCGCGCCGAGGTCGTCTTGCCGCAGCCGCGAGGGCCGGAGAAGAGGTAGGCGTGGTTCACTCGTCCGCTGCGCAGCGCCTGCCGCAGTGGTCCGGTGACGTGGTCCTGCCCGATGACCTCGGCGAAGGTCTCTGGCCGGTAGCGGCGGTACAGGGCGGTGCTCACCCCGGCAACTCTAGACGGCGTGGCTGACAGCGCGCACAGCGGGCCGACGGCCGCGCTGCCCGGGGCCGTCGGCCGCGCCTCAGCGCCGCAGGACCTTGCGCGCGAGCCAGTTGCCGAAGAACTGGACGACCTGCACGATCACGATGATGACCACGACCGTCACGGCCGTGACGGCCCAGTTGTACCGCTGGTACCCGTACCGGATCGCGAAGTCGCCCAGGCCGCCGCCGCCGATGTACCCGGCCATCGCGGACATGTCGATCACGGCCACGAAGATGAACGTGTAGCCCAGGATGAGCGGCGCGAGCGCCTCGGGGATGAGGACCGTCCGGATGATCCGCCAGGGCGAGGCGCCCATGGCGCGCGCGGCCTCGACCACGCCCGGGTCGATGCTCACGAGGTTCTGCTCGACGATGCGCGAGGTCCCGAACGCGGTCATGACGGACAGCGGCAGGATGAACGCCTCGGTGCCGATCGTCGTCCCGACGACCGCGAGCGTCACGGGGTAGATCATCGTCAGGAAGATGATGAACGGGATGGGTCGGACGATGTTGACGAGCACGTTGAGGACGTTGAACACCACGCTGTTCGCCAGCAGGTTGCCCTTGCGCGTGCAGTAGAGCGCGAGCCCCAGGACCAGGCCGCCGAGGCCGCCCGCGAGGAGCGCTATCGAGACCATGTAGAGCGTCTCGCCCAGCGAGGACAGCAGGATCGGCCACAGGGTGGACCAGTCGCGGTTCATCGCTTGCCTCCGAACGTGCCGGGCTCGGTGCCGAAGTCACCGGGCTGGGTGCCCTGCGTGCCGGGGCGACCGAGTCCCGAGGTGCCGGTGCTGCCCGTCCCGGGCCATCTCTCGCTCTGCCACGCGTCGCGCGGGTCGGGTTCGTCGACCCGGCCCGACGGCGGAGCCCCGGTCGCGTCGTCGGCCTCGCCCGACTCGTCGCTCGCCCCGGCCACGACGCGCGGGTCGTCGCGGGGGTCGGCGGCGGTCCCGAGGTCCACGACGTCGGTGGTCGCGGACAGCTCGGTGAGGAAGCTCGCGATGGTCGCGTCGTCCCCTGCGAGCTCGAGCGTGAGCGAGCCGAAGGGCCGCTCCCCGATCTCGGAGATCCCACCGAACACCACGGAGCCGTCGAGCCCGTGCTCGCGCAGGAGCCGGGTCAGGCTCGCGCCCGAGGTCCCGTCCTCGTGGACCCCGACGGTCACGAGCCGTCCGGGGTGCCGACGGCGCAGGCGTTCGAGGGCGTCGGGGCCGGGCCGGTCGCGCAGGGCCGTCCCGACGAACTTCTTGGTCGCGGTGGCCTGCGGCGAGGAGAACACGTCGTAGACCTCGCCGACCTCGACGACCTTGCCGTGCTCCATGACCGCGACCCGGTGGCAGGTCGAGCGCACGACGTCCATCTCGTGCGTGATGACGACGATCGTCACACCGAGCTCGGCGTTGACGCGGCGCAGGAGCGCGAGCACGTCGCGCGTCGTCTCGGGGTCCAGGGCGCTCGTCGCCTCGTCGGCGAGCAGGAGCTTGGGCGACGTGGCGAGCGCACGGGCGATCCCGACGCGCTGCTTCTGCCCGCCCGAGAGCTGCGACGGGTAGGCCTTGGCCTTGTCGGAGAGCCCCACGAACTCGAGGAGCTCGGCGACGCGGGCCTCACGGCGCGGCTTGTCCCAGCCCGCGACCTTGAGCGCGTAGGCCACGTTCCCGGCGACGGTCCGTGAGGACAGCAGGTTGAACTGCTGGAAGATCATGCCGATGCTCGCGCGCACGGGCCGCAGCTCGCGCTCGGAGAGTGCGCTCACCTCGTCCCCGTCGACGACGACGCTCCCGGTGGTGACGGGCTCGAGCGCGTTGATGAGCCGGACGAGCGTGCTCTTGCCCGCGCCCGAGTAGCCGATGACGCCGAAGATCTCACCTGCCCGGATGTCCAGGGTGACGCCGTCGACGGCCGCCACGGCGGACGGGCCGGTCCCGAAGACCTTCGTCACGTCGCGGAATCGGACCATCGTGTCCGAGGTGGTGCTCACGGAGGAACCTCTCGTGCGGGGGTGCGGTGGCCGGGCCCCTCGTGAGGGCCGCGTGACCTCGCACCGTGTGCGGGGGACGCGTGTACGGACAGTCGAACACGCTGGTGGTGCGTCGGGCGAGGGGACGCCGGTGCCCGACGACGGTGGGTGACGTCGTCGGGCACCGGTGGCTCACGCCGAGGGCTCAGCCCTGGGCGCGGTAGTTCTCCTCGATCCCCGCGAGGATCTCCTGGAGGTCGGCCGCGGAGTTGTCCTTGATGACCGCGGTGCCGCCCGAGGCCTTCTTCTCGGCGGCGACGACCTCTTCGTTCTGCGAGAGGGCGGCGATCTTCAGGAGCGTCTCGTCGTCCTTGTCCGCGGCGCGGGCGACCCACACGTTGATGTAGGGCTCGGAGGCCGAGGAGTCGGGGTCGTCCTGGAACAGGGCGTCCTCGGGGGCGAGACCGGCGTCCTCGAGGAAGTCGTTGTTGATGATCGCGCCGTCGACGGACTGGAGCGAGATCGCGGTCTGCGCGGCGTCGACGGGGGTGACCTTGACCTTGGAGGACGGGAGCACGTCGGCCTCGGTCGACAGCGAGCTGCCGCCGTCCTTGAGCTCGATGAGCCCCGCCTCCTGGAGGACCAGGAGCGCGCGGGCAAGGTTGGTCGCGTCGTTGGGGACCGCGATCTCGCCGCCCGCGGGGATGTCCTCGAGCGCCGTGTGCTTGGTCGAGTAGAGCGCGAGCGGGTAGACCGCGGTGGCGCCGATGGGCTGGAGGTCGTCCCCGGCCTCGACGTTGTAGCCCGCGAGGAACTGCAGGTGCTGGAACTGGTTGAGGTCGATCTGGTCCTGCGCGAGCGCCGGGTTGGCCTGCTGGTAGTCGCCGAAGTCGACGATCTCGATGTTGAGGCCCTCTTCCTTGGCGACCTTCTCGAACACGGCCCACTTGTCGTCGGCTGCGCCGACCACGCCGATCTTGACGACGTCGTCGGCGCTGCCTGCCGAGGCACCGCTGTCGGTGGGGGTCGTGGCGCACGCTCCGAGCGTGAGGGCTGCGGTGGCCGCGATCGCAGCGAGGGTGAGGTTCTTGCGGAGCATGGTCTGTCCTTCCGGTGACGGGCGCCGGCGGTTGTCGCAGGGCGTCCGTGAGGGAGCGTCACGGTGGTGACGGGGGTGGGAGGTGGAACGTCCTCCTGCCCGACGACGGAGCGCGCGTCGCGAGGACACGTCACCGGTGGTCGGTGGTTCAGGAAGGGATGAGGCGGGCGCTGCGGCGCGGGCTCCGGTCGTCTCCGGGCTGCGCTCGCGGAGCGGGCGGTGCGGTGCTGGGGTCAGGTCAGAGCTGACAGCACATTCGACCGGCGCCACGCAGGACGGAGCGACACGACATTCGGCAGCCGGTGGCTGCGCGGTGCGTCGTGAGCTCGGTGCTCGTGGGGCGGGTCATGGCTCCATGATGCGCACGCTCGTCGCCTCAAAACCACTGCGATGGTCGATATTCCAGATGCTGGACGGAATTTCGTCCACATCGTGGCCGGTCGCGGGCGATACGTACGGGTTTAGGGCGATATCGCCGCGTCGCCTATGACGCAGGCCACATCTGGCCGGGGCATGAAAGGACCCCCCGTGCACCCACCAGAGCCCACCTGCCCTTGCTGCCTTCCGGCCCTGGGGGAGTTCAGTGAGATAGCGCCGCACGAGGGGTCTGGACCCAGCCTAGCCCAGGAGGGCCGGTCGTCCGAAACCGGCCCCCGGACCCCGGTCGAAACCGGTCCCCCCGAGCCGACGCGGTCCCGGAAGACGGTGCCGGACACCGCCCGGGACGGGCCGATTCGGTCGCAGGCCCGGCGTCCGGTATTCTCGACACGCTGCCTGACGCCCCGCGTGGGTCGACGCTGCAGCACGGAGGATTCGCCTAGTGGCCTATGGCGCACGCTTGGAAAGCGTGTTGGGTTAAAAGCCCTCGGGGGTTCGAATCCCCCATCCTCCGCAGACCGAAGGGCCCGCAGCGTGCGCTGCGGGCCCTTCGTCGTTCGCGGGCACCTGTGGGCGAGACGTCAGCCCACCGAGTCGAGCAGACGCTCTGCCGTCGCGAGAAGCTCGTCGCGCGAGACGCCGTCTCCGATGAGCCGCACCACGCCCGCGGGGGGCGCGTCGATCGTGACGACCGACCGGTCCTGCCCGACCGGGTCCGAGGCCACGGTCACCGTCTCCTCGCCCGAGAGCTCGGGCACGGCTTCGGGGGTCCAGTCGTCGCCGAGGCTCTCGACCGTGACGCCCGCGTGCACCGCGTGGACGTACAGCCCCGGCCCCTGCTCCCCGGGCTGCCCCTGGGCGTAGACCGAGCTCGTCGACTCCGAGAGGTCGAGGTCGACGGTCTCGACGTAGTGGAAGCCCGCCGGGAGGATCGCCGGGTCGAGCTCGCCTGCCGCGGCCAGCAGGAGCGCGCCCGCCCTGGTCGCCCCGTCGAACGGCGAGATCGGCGTCGCGGGAGGCGCTGCGGCGGGGGTCTGCTCCGCGGTCGCCATGGGAGAGGCGGTGGACACGCATCCTGCGAGCGTCATGGCGGCGACGGCGAGGCAGAGTGGCAGCAGGGCGGTTCGGGTGGGGTGGGAGCGCACCCTCGGATGGTGCCATGCCGACCCTTGCCGGACAAAAGCCCCGGGCGACCGTGCAGGAACGCGGTGCGCCCGAGGCATACTGGCGGACGTGCCCCCTGCAGACCGCCCCCTCCGCACGGACCTCGCGGTGACCTGGCGCGTCGCGGAGCACCCGGTCCGCGCTCCGGAGTCGCAGGCGATCCTGTTCCGGTACTACACCGAGGTGAGCGACCGGTTCTTCGGCCACGCGACCCCGCAGGAGGACCTCGTCTCGGGCTTCGCCGCCCAGGACTCCTCGGGGCTGGCTGCTCCCGGAGGCTCGTTCCACCTCGCCTGGGCGGACGGCCGCGAGGGCCCCGTGGCCGTGGGGTGCGCGGGCGTCGTGCTCGCACGCGACGCCTCCGCGCCGACCGCTGAGCTCAAGCGCGTCTTCGTCGACCCTGCGTTCCGCGGACGCGGCATCGCCACGGCTCTGCTCGACGCGGCCGAGTCCGCGGCACGGGACCTCGGCGCCGAGGTGGTGCGGCTCGACACCCGGCACGACCTGGTCGAGGCCCTGGCGCTCTACGCGGGACGCGGGTACGTGGACGTCCCGGCGTTCAACGACGACCGGTACGCGCAGCGCTGGCTCGCTCTGCGGCTCTGACGGCCACGAGCCGCGCGGCAAGGGCTCACTCGGGGTCGCGGGGCAGCATGATCCACAGGACGACGTAGGCCAGGACCTGCGGTCCCGGCAGGATGCACGAGGCGACCGCGATGACGCGGACGAGCGTCGGGCTGATGTCGAAGCGGCGGGCGAGGCCCGCGCAGACACCGGCGATCACGGCGCCGTGGCGCGGTCTGGCGAGGATGTGGCTCATGCTTCGACGGTACGCCGGGGCCCGGTGCGCGCACATCGGGGACTCCCCTGGTCCGTCCCTGATTCGCCGGTCCGTCCGGAGAGGGTCGGCCGTCATCCTCGCGGCGGACTCTCGGCCACTCCGGCCGCGTCGGCGACGGCCCCGAACCTTGACGCCTTCTTGACGCGCAGCCCCTTGTGCCCTGCTGAACAAGTGTTTAGCGTGTTGAACATGCGTTCAGCACCCCCGGCTGCCGGTCACGCCCCGACCGGCACGGGCCCGCAGACGTCGGACGTCCCGGAGACGCCCGACGTCCCGGACCTCACCGGGCGCGCCCGGATCCGCGACGCCGCCCTGCTCCGGTTCGCGTCCGAGGGATTCCGGGTCCCGGTCCGCACCATCGCGGCCGACGCCGGGGTCAGCCCGGGACTCGTCATCCACCACTTCGGGTCCAAGGAGGGGCTGCGCCGTGCGTGCGACGAGCACGTCCTCGTCCTCGTCCGCGAGAACAAGCGCAACGTCCTGGGCGACGAGCACGGCTCCCGGGGCAGCCCCATGGACGTCCTCGCGCAGCTCTCGTCGATCGAGGAGTACGGTCCCGTGCTCGGCTACGTCCTCCGCAGCCTCCAGGAGGGCGGCGACCTCGCCCGCTCCTTCGTCGAGAGCATGATCGACGACGCCGTGGCCTACGTCGCGGACGGGGTCGCCACCGGGACCATCAAGCCCTCGCTCGACGAGAGGGCGCGCGCCCGCTACCTCGTGACGCAGTCTCTCGGCACGATCCTCCTCGACCTCACGCTGAACCCGCCCGCCGACCCGGGCGACACCGGGGCCGTCGTCCGCGGGTACGTCGACCGGCACGGCCTGCCGTCGATCGAGCTCTTCACCGACGGGTTCCTCACCGACCGCACGCTCCTCGACGCATACCTCCGGTACGCCGAGCCGCCACCCCGCGGACAGGCCGCAGCGCCGGCCCGGTAGCCCCAGCACGGCGGACGCGGTCCGCAGCCGGTCCCTCCGGGGCGAGCGGCGCCGTCGGGCACCTTGGCGCCGCTCCCGCCCGACCCTGGCCCACGACCGTCCCCCTCCCCTTCACACCCTGCCTCCCTGACGAGGAACCATGACCACGACCGCACGCACGAACCCCGCCACCACCCGCGGGCCCGCCGTCGAGATCCACGACCTGCACAAGTCGTTCGGCACCACCAAGGCCCTCGACGGGCTCGACCTCACGGTCCGTGCCGGAGAGGTCGCGGGCTTCCTCGGACCCAACGGTGCCGGGAAGTCCACCACCATCCGGGTCCTGCTGGGCCTCCTGCGCCCCGACGCCGGCACCGCGACCCTGCTGGGCGGCGACCCGTTCCGCGACGCCGTGTCGCTGCACCGGCGCCTCGCCTACGTCCCGGGCGACGTCACGCTCTGGCCCCAGCTCTCGGGCGGCGAGACGATCGACCTGCTGCTGCGCCTGCGCGGCGCGGCCGTCGACGAGCGCCGCAAGGCCCGCATGCTCGAACGCTTCGAGCTCGACCCGACCAAGAAGACCGGCACCTACTCCAAGGGGAACCGGCAGAAGGTCGCGCTCGTCGCCGCGCTGAGCGCCGACGCCGAGCTGCTCGTGCTGGACGAACCGACGTCGGGCCTCGACCCGATCATGGAGGCCGTGTTCCAGGACTGCGTGCGCGAGGCGACCTCGCGCGGCACGTCGGTCCTGCTGTCGAGCCACATCCTCGCCGAGGTCGAGGCGCTGTGCGACACCGTCACGATCATCCGGGGCGGCCGCGCCGTGCAGTCCGGGACCCTGCGCGAGCTGCGGCACCTGACGCGGTCCAAGGTCGTCGTGACCGTCGGGCCGGGGGCCGGGCGCAGAGCCGGCGCGGATGGTTCCCCCGACGTCACGGGCAGTCTCGCGGGCCTGGCCGGGGTCCACGACCTCGTCGTCGACGGATCGCACGTGACCTTCCACGTCGACGACGACGCCCTGCCCCAGGTCACGCGTGCGCTCGCCGACCTCGAACCCCACGGCCTGACGATCGAGTCTCCCTCGCTCGAAGAGCTGTTCCTGCGGCAGTACGGCGACGAGCTCGCCCTGCTCGACGGCGAGGCGCTGAGATGACCACGCTCGCCTCGTCGGCGACGGCCCCGGCCCCGTCGCGGGTGTCGGCCCCTCCCCTGTCCCTGCGCGGAGCGTTCGCGGGCACGGGCGCCCTGACCCGCCTCGCGCTGCGCCGCGACCGCATCGTCCTGCCCGTGTACGTCGTCGTGGTGCTGCTCATGGTCGTGGTCACGTACTCGTCGGTCGCCACCGTCTACGGGACGCAGGCCGAGCGCGACGAGCTCGCCGCGAGCATGGGCACCAACAGCGCGTTCCTCGCGCTGCTCGGGCCGCTCGAGCACACGGGGTCCGTCGCCTCGACGGCCACCTGGCGCGTGGGCCTGTTCATGATCCTGGTGCTGGGCGTCCTCGCCGTGCTCACCGTGGTGCGCCACACGCGCAAGGAGGAGGAGACGGGCCGGCTCGAGCTCGTGCGCGCGGCCCGCGTGGGGTCGCTCGCACCGCTCGCGACGGGGGTCCTCGTCGCGGCCGGGATGTCCGTGGTCACGGGCGCGTCCATGGCCGCGATGTTCGTGGCGCAGGGGGCCGACGGCGCCTCGTCCGTCGCGTTCGGCCTCCAGTTCGCGGCGCTCGGCCTGGCCGCGACCGGCATCGGGGGCGTGTGCGCCCAGGTCGCGACGTCGTCGCGGACCGCCAACACGATCGGCGTCCTGCTGCTCGTCGCGGGGTATGCGCTGCGCGGCGTGGCCGACATCGACTCCGCGGACTGGCTGCACTGGGTCTCGCCCGTCGGGTGGGTCCAGGAGATCGACCCGTTCGGCGCGAACGCCTGGGGTCCCGCACTGCTGTGCCTCGCACTGTTCATCGCGTGCGTGGCGGTCGCAGCCCGGCTCTCGCTCGGGCGGGACCTCGGCGCGGGCCTCGTCCAGCCGCGCCCCGGGCCGGCCGGTTCCGCGTCGCTCGTGAGCCCGCTCGCGCTCGCGACGCGGCTCCAGCTCCCCGGCATCGTGTCGTGGACGCTGGGAGTCGGGGCGTACTGCCTGCTCGTCGGTTTCCTGCTGGACTCGGTCGACGACATCGCCGGGTCGTCCCCGCAGATGCAGCAGATCATCGCGCAGCTCGGCGGGGCCGGGGCGCTCGCACAGGTCTTCCAGGTCGCGATCATGGGCTTCGTCGGGATCGCCGCGGCGGCGTTCGCCGTGACGCTCGTGTCCCGGGTCCACGCCGAGGAGACCTCTGGTCGGGCCGAGCTGGTGCTCGCGACGGGCTCCTCCCGGACGCGGTACCTGACGGCCTCGGTCGTGCTGCTGGTCGCGGGCGTCGTCGCCGTCCCGCTGTGGGCCGGGATCATGATGGGTCTGGGGCACGCGCTCGTGTCGGGTGGCTGGGCCGACGCCCTCGGCGACGCCGTCGGGGCCGGGCTCGTGCAGGTCCCGGCCGCCCTGGTCGTCGCCGGGCTCGTCCTGGTGCTGTACGCGTGGCGGCCTCGGCTCGTGGCCCTGGGCTGGGGCGTCGTCACCGTCTTCCTGGTCGTCGGTCAGCTCGGCGAGCTGTTCGGGCTGCCGCAGTGGGTCCGCGACCTGTCGCCCTTCACGCACGTGCCCCAGGTGCCGCTCGACCCGTTCTCGCTCGGCCCCGTGCTCGTGCTGACCGCGATCGCCGGAGCCCTCGTCGCGGTCGCCTACGCCGGGTTCCGGCGCCGGGACGTGGGAGGTGCGTGACGTGCCCCCGGTCCCCGAGCGGGCGGTGAGGGCCGGATGTGCGGGGCCTGTGGAGTTGTGGGGCGACGGGGCGCGATCCGCGGCAACGCGCCGAGGGCTCCCCCTAGACTGGCCCGCATGATCTTCAAGGCCGTCGGTGACGGGCGCCCGTACCCGGATCACGGGTTGGTCACGCCCAAGGACTGGTCGAGCGTCCCGCCCCGTCAGGTCCGGCTCGACGAGCTCGTGACGACCAAGCGGACCTTGAACCTCGACAACCTGCTCTCGGAGGACTCGACGTTCTATGGTGACCTGTTCGCGCACGTCGTGGAGTACCAGGGGGTCCTCTACCTCGAGGACGGCCTCCACAGGGCGGTCCGCGCAGCCCTGCAGCAGCGCGCCATCCTGCACGCCCGTGTGCTCATGCTCAACGCCCCCTCGGTCGGGTAGGTTTCTGGCGTGACCACGCAGCCTGGCTCCGATCCCTCTCGAACCGTCCGCCGACGGCGCATGCACGAGCGGCAGGCCGTGGTCTTCGGGCTGCTCGTCGCGTTCCTGGCGATCACCGGCATCGGCGCCCTGGCGGTCTACACGGGTGCCGTCGAGCCTCCCTTCGACCGCCAGTTCAGCTCTCCCAAGGTGGACGGTGTCATCGCCGACGCGAAGACCCCGTGCCTCGCCGAGGGCACCCTGCCGGTCCCCTACGGCGACGTCCAGGTCCGGATCTTCAACGCCACGGGCAAGGGCGGTCTGGGCGCCGCCAACGAGCAGGTCCTCCGCAACCGCGGCTTCACGATCGCCCTGGTCGGCAATCTCCAGACCCCCGCCGGCAAGGGCACGACCCAGCACAGCACGCAGATCTCGTTCGGCGTGAACGGGGTCGCGCAGGCGTACACGCTCGCGGCGCACTACCAGGACCCGGTCCTGGTGCTCGACAACCGTGCGGACGCGAGCGTCGACCTGGTGCTCGGCGAGAACTTCGTGAACCTGGTGGACGAGGAGCTCGTGGAGATCGACCCCGCGGTGCCCCTGGCCAACCCGGCGAAGTGCGTCGCGGTCGAGACCATCACCCCGCGGGAGGCCTACGTCCCGCCGGCGCCACCCGCAGAGGAGCCGCCGGCCGACGAGGTGCCCGCCGAGGGGGAGCCGGCCGTAGGAGGCTGACGCACTCCCCCGACAGCACGCACATCCCGGTGGCCCTGAGCCGGGTTCGCGGCTACTGTCTGGGCGCGGCGTCTCCTCCTCCCTGCTCTCGAACGGTCCGGCACACGATGGTCTCCCTCCCGATCCGCCCTGCTCGCACCACCGATCCTCGCGAGGTCGAGCGTCTGTACGACATCTGCCTGCGGACGGGTGCCGACGGCGGCGACGCCACGGAGAGGTATCGCGACCCCCGGTTGCTCGGCGAGATCTACCTCGGGGCCTACCTGGCGTTCGAGCCGGACCTCGCGTTCGTGGTCGACGACGGGTCCGGCGCGCTCGGATACGTCGTCGGTACCAGGGACACGGCGGCGTTCGAGGAACGCTGCGAGCGCGACTGGTGGCCGGCCCTGCGGGCCCGCTATCCGCTGGACACCCTTGTCCCGGACACGGACGACGCCGGCCTGGTGCGCGCCATGCACGCCCCGTCGACGGCGGACCGTGCGGTGGTCGACCTCTTCCCCGCACATCTCCACATCGACCTGCTGCCCGCAGCCCAGGGCGGCGGCAACGGGCGGCGCCTGCTCGAGGCGCTCTTCGACGCCCTGCGGGAGCGCGGTGTCCAGGGGGTCCACCTGGGTGTCTCGGAGACGAACACCGCGGCGATCGGCTTCTACGAGCACCTGGGCCTCGAACGCGTCCCGACCGACGAGGGCTACGTGCTGGGGCTCAAGCTCTAGACCCGGCCCGCGGGCCGAACCCGAGGCCGGTCAGGGGTTGCCTGACCGACCCCGGGTCCGACAGCACGGTCAGCGCTCCGCCATCTCCGTGCCGCCCGGCACCGACGCCGGGCTCGCGGGCTCCTGCGAGGTCCCGCGCCACCGGGCGATGTTGCGCATGACGTGGTAGATCACGAGCGCCGACGCCGTGCCCAGGGCGATGCCCTCGAACGTCACGTCGCCGATGACCCACGTGAAGTTCGCGATGCCGACGACGAGCGGGACAGCGGCCGTGGTGAGGTTGACCGGGTCGGAGAAGTCGACCTTGTTCTGCACCCAGATGCGCGCACCGAGGATGCCGATCATGCCGTAGAGCATGGTCGTCGCGCCGCCCAGGACGCCCGCGGGGATGGTCGCGATGAGCGCCCCGAACTTGGGCGACATGCTCAGCACCAGGGCCGTGGCGCCCGCGACCCAGTAGGCCGCGGTCGAGTAGACGCGCGTGGCGGCCATGACGCCGATGTTCTCGGCGTACGTCGTGGTGCCCGAGCCACCGCCGATGCCCGCGAACGTCGTCGCGAGGCCGTCGGCGAACAGGGCGCGGCCCGTGAGGTCGTCGAGGTTCTTGCCCGTCATGGCCGCGACGGACTTCACGTGGCCCACGTTCTCCGCGACGAGCACGAGCACGACCGGGACGAACAGGCCGAGCACCGCGACGTCGAACGTGGGGGTCACGAACTCGGGCAGGCCGAGCCAGGCCGCCTTGGCGACGGGTGCGAAGTCGACCTCGCTGCGGATCGTCGCGACGACGTACCCGACGATCACGCCGAGCAGGATCGCGAGGCGCCCGACGATGCCCTTGAAGAGGACCGTGATGAGGATGATCGAGGCCAGCGTGATGACGGCCGTGACGGGGAACTGCTGGAAGTTGTTCCACGCCGCGGGCGCGAGGTTCAGGCCGATGAGCGCGACGATCGTGCCGGTCACGATGGGCGGCATCGTGAGGTCGATCCAGCGCGGCCCGGCGAAGTGCACGACGACGCCGATGAGCGCGAGCACGACGCCGGTCACCAGGATCCCGCCGACGGCGACCGACTGCCCCCCGGAAGCGGTCGCCGCGGTGATGGGAGCGATGAACGCGAAGCTCGACCCGAGGTAGCTGGGGAGCCGGTTGCGCGTGATGAGCAGGAACCCGATGGTCCCGATCGCGGAGAAGAACAGCGTCGTCGCGGGCGAGAAGCCGGTCAGGAGCGGGACGAGGAACGTCGCGCCGAACATCGCGACGACGTGCTGCATGCCGATCCCGATCGTGCGGGGCCAGCTCAGGCGCTCGTCGGTGCTGACCACGGCGCCGGGTTCGACGCGCTTCCCGTCTCCGTGGATCTTCCAGCCGAGTGCTGCCATGGGGGGCTCCGTTCGTGAAGTTTTGGTGAAGTGCCGAAGGGAAGGGTACTGCCGAGCAAGCAGCCCCCGTTACCGGCCGGTACGTCGTGGACACCCCCGTCCCACGTCCCCGCCCCCCAGGACGCCCGACGGCGGAGCACACCCTCGGGAGGAAGATGCGCTCCGCCGTCGGGCGGGAGGGCTGGGTCAGCTCAGCTGCGGCTTGACCTCGCGCGCGATCAGCTCGAGGTGATCCAGGTCCGCGAGGTCCAGGACCTGCAGGTAGAAGCGCGTCGCGCCCTGCTCGCTCGCGGCCGCGAGCTTGTCCGCGGCCTCGGCCGGCGTGCCCGCGATGCCGTTCGTGCGCAGCTCCTCGGGATCACGGCCGATCGCCTCGGCGCGACGCCGGAACTCGGCCTCGTCCTTGCCCACGCACACCACGAACGCCGCCGAGTAGATCAGGTCGTCGGGGTCGCGGCCCGCGTCCTGGCAGACCACGCGGACGTTCTCGATGCGGTCGCCCAGCACGCCCGGGTCGGGGAACGCGACGTTGAACTCGGTCGCGTAGCGCGCAGCGAGCGCCGGGGTGCGGCGGGGACCGTGACCGCCCACGATGACCGGGACGCGGGACTGCGCGGGCTTGGGCAGCGCCGGGGAGTCCGTGAGCGTGTAGTGCTCGCCCGCGAAGTCGAACGTGGACCCCACGGGCGTCTCCCAGAGCCCGGTGATCACGGCGAGCTGCTCCTCGAGGATCCCGAACCGCTTGGCCGGGAACGGGATGCCGTACGCCGAGTGCTCCTGCGGGAACCAGCCTGCGCCCAGGCCCAGCTCGACGCGGCCGCCCGACATCTGGTCGACCTGCGCGACCTGGATCGCGAGGACGCCCGGGTGCCGGAACGTCGCCGAGGACACGAGCGTGCCCAGCCTGATGCGGCTCGTCTCGCGGGCCAGGCCTGCGAGCGTGGTCCAGGCGTCGGTCGGGCCGGGCAGCCCGTCGCCGTCCCCCATGACGAGGTAGTGGTCCGAGCGGAAGAACGCGTCGAAGTCGAGCTCTTCCGTCGCTCGCGCGACCGCGAGGATGTCGTCATAGGTGGCGCCCTGCTGGGGCTCGGTGAAGATGCGGAGGTCGATCGTCATGGCCTCCACCTTGCCACGTCCCCCGGGGTGCCGTGGTCGCGCTCCCGCACGCCCCGGCTCAGCCCTCGTGCGCGGCGAGCACGGTCACCGAACGACCCGCCGGAGCCGTGACGACCAGGTGTCCGTCGGCGCCCAGGGCCAGGCGGAACCCGCCGAGCTCGAGCTCGGCGGAGACCTCGCCCGCGGGAGCCCCCGCACCGACGACCTCCGGTGCGTCGGCAGGCAGTGGTTCCCCCTCCCCCGGAGCCGGCTCGCCGACGAGCTCGAGGTACTCGCTCACGGCCCCTGCGGCGTCGGCGAGCTTCACGGGCCAGCTCTCTCCCGGCTCCCACGCCGCCCCCGCCCGCAGGCGCTGCCCGATCATCCCCACGAGCACCGGCTCGTCGACCGTCTCGAACCGCACGTGCCCACCCTCGTCGACCTGCAGCCCGGTGATGCGCTGGACGTCGACGACCTCGTTGCCCGCCGCGGCGACCAGCACGTCCGCCGCGTCCAGGAGCTCCTGCGCGTCGTCGGAGTCGGCGAACGCCTCCGGGTTGTCGACCTCGGGCACGGGCCAGTCGCCCCGGACGACGGCGAGCTGTTCGGCGCGCGAGCCGGTGCGCGGGTAGCGGTGCGAGACGTTGACGACGACAGCCATGGGGGACCTCCGGTGGTGCGTGAGCGGGACTGCCACCAGCACATCACAGGTCCGCGGTCCGGTTCGAGCCGGGCCGGGCCGGGCCGGGCGGACCACGGGCACGTAGGGTCGGACCATGCGACTGAGCACCGTGATCCTGCCGATCTACCGCTGGTCCGAGGGGCGTGACGTCTGGCGCCGCGCGGAGGACCTGGGGTTCCACGCGGCCTACACGTACGACCACCTGTCGTGGCGCACCTTCCGCGACGGCCCGTGGTTCGGTGCGCTGCCCACGCTCGCGGCGGCCGCCGGGGTCACCGAGCGCCTGCGGCTCGGGACCCTCGTCACCTCGCCGAACTTCCGCGAGCCCGTGACGCTCGCCAAGGACCTCATGACTCTCGACGACCTGTCGGACGGGCGTGTCACGCTCGGGCTCGGCGCGGGGACCACGGGCTTCGACGCGACCGTCCTGGGGGGCGAGGGATGGTCGGCGCGCGAGCGGGCGGACCGGCTGCGGGACTTCACCGCGCTGCTCGACCGCCTGCTGACCGAGCCCGTCGTCACGCACGACGAGGGCCACTACCGCGCGCACGAGGCGCGCACGATCCCCGGCCCCGTCCAGGAGCCGCGCATCCCGTTCGCGATCGCCGCGACCGGGCCCCGCGGGCTGCGGCTGGCCGCCCGCTACGGGCAGGCGTGGGTCACGACGGGCGACGCGTCCGTCGGCGAGGACGGGACGCCGGCCGCGTCGCGCGCCGCCGTAGGTACCCAGGTGGCCCGCCTCGAGGCGACGTGCACGGAGGCCGGGCGCGACCCCCGCAGCATCGAGCGCATCCTCCTGACGGGCTTCACCCCGGACCGGCCGCTCGACTCGGTCGACGCGTTCGTCGAGACCGCGGCCGCCTACCGTGAGCAGGGGATCACGGAGGTCGTCCTGCACTGGCCCATCGCCGACTCGCAGTTCGCGGCCGACCAGGCGACGTTCGAGAAGATCGCGACCGAGGGCCTCGCGCAGCTCGGCTGAGCGCGACGGGCCTCAGCGCACCTCGACCCCCGCGGGTGCCTCGGTCGAGATCCGCAGCGCGGCCACGAGGTCGCGGTACAGGTCGTCCGCCGCGAGGAGCTCGGCGTGCGTGCCGCGCGCTCGCACGCGCCCGTCCTCCATGACGAGGATCTGGTCGGCGTCGATCACGGTCGAGAGCCGGTGCGCGATCGTCACGACGGCTCGGTCGCGCGACAGGTCCTCGATCACGGCGTGGACCGCGGCCTCGGTGAGACCGTCGACCTGGGCCGTGGCCTCGTCGAGCAGCAGGACCTCGGGCGCGTGCAGCACCGCCCGGGCGAGGGCGACGCGCTGTCGCTCCCCGCCGGACACCGTGGTCCCGACGAGCGACGTGTCGAGCCCGTCGGCGAGCGAGCGCACCTTGGCGTCGAGGCGCACCTTGGCGAGCGCGTCCCACATGGCGTCCTCGGTCGCGTCGGGGTCGGAGAGCCGGAGGTTCTCGCGGATCGTGCCGGGCACGACGGGCGTCTCCTGCTCGACGTACGCGATGCGCGAGCGCACCTCGTCGAACGTGTAGTCCGAGTACGGGCGGCCGTCGAGCAGCAGGGCCCCGGACTCGGGCTGGAGGAAGCGCAGGAGCAGCGAGAAGGTCGTGGTCTTCCCGGCACCCGACGGCCCGACGATCGCGACCTGCCCCCGTCGCGGCACCTCGAACGTCAGGTCGCGCACGACGGGCTCGCCGCCCGGCAGGTAGCGCGCGGCGACGTCGCGGAACGCGAGCACGGGCGGCTCGCCCTCCGCGTCGGCGAGGCGCGCGGGATGGTGCGCGGCGTCGTCGGGCAGCGAGATCACGGTGCCCGACGACGGCGCGCGGCTCCCCGCGGCGTCTCGCCCGGGTGCACCGGAGGTGCGCTCGGGCTCCTCCGTCTCGATGGCCTCGACCTCGCGGATGCGGCCCGCGGCCGCGATGCCGGCCTGGAGCTCGGTGACGTTCTGCGTGAGGGTCGTGACGGGGTCGACGATCTGGAACGCGTAGAGCAGGAACGCGACGAGGCTCGAGACCGCGAGGAGCCCCTGGTCGACGCGCCACGCCCCGAGCGCGAGGATCACGATGATCGCGAGCTGGATGCCGCCGCCCGCGATGGTCCACGCGACGGCCCCGGTGCGCACCGCCTTGAGGTTGTAGCGCGCGGAGTCCTGGGCGTCGGCCACGACGCGGTCGATCTGCCGCTCCTCGGCGCGGCTCGCCTTGATGGTCCGCAGGGCCCGCAGGCCACCCTCGAGGACGCCGCCGAGCCTGCCGAGCGACTCCTGCGCCTGCTCCTGGGCCTTGGCGATCCGGGGCATGAGGACCCCGACGAGGACGCCGATGACGACGATCGCGGCGAGCGTCGTCCCGAGGAGGACCATGTCGAGCACGGCCATGAGGACGACCGTGCCGACCAGGCTCACGACACCGTTGACGAGGCTCACGATGCTCGACGACGCGGCCTCGCGCAGCAGGACCGTGTCCGACGTGACCCGTGTGACGAGCTCGCCCGTGGGCCGTGACCCGAGCGCACCGACCTTGGCCCGGAAGAAGCGGCGGACCATCGAGGTGCGGGCGTCGAGCACGACGCGCTCGGCGAGCGCGCCCAGCAGGATCCACTGCCACATGCCCAGGACCAGGCCCACGACGAGCAGACCGACCAGCAGGCTCACCGCGGGGACGAGCGAGGCGCCGGTGCCCAGGGTGTCGAGGACCGACTTGGTGACCATGGGGGTCGCGAGGCTCGCGGCCGTGGTGCCGAGCCCCAGCGCGAGTCCCGCCGCGAGCGTCCTGCGGTGAGGGGTGACGAACGTCCAGAGGATCTTGAGACGCGGCAGGAGCGGGCCCTTGGGTTCCGTCGGCTCGTCGTGCGTGGGTTCGGTCGCCTGGGCTGTCGGGGGGTGCGGCGGGGTCGTCGGCGCGGGGTCGGTGTCGGCCATGATCCAGTGGAACACGGGTGTCCCATTTTAGACAAGAGCCGTCCCATCGGGTCACGGCTACGCTGAGCACGTGACAGCAAGCGACACCGCCGCCGTACGGGGCGAGGCGAGCACCGGCGCTGCGCCCGACGCCCCCGCCACGGGCGCGCGCGCCCGGACGCGGCGCGCGATCCTCGACGCCGCGGTCTCCGTGGTCAGCGCGAACCCGGCGGCTTCCCTCGGGGAGGTCGCCCAGGCCGCGCAGGTCGGTCGCAGCACGCTGCACCGCTACTTCCCCGAGCGCGCCGACCTCATGCGCGCCGTCGGCGACGAGGCCCTCGACCGCACACGCGCCGCGATCCGCGCCGCGCGGCTCGACGACGGAGGCCCCGCAGCCGCCCTGCGCCGCCTCGTCGTCGAGTACTTCGACCTCGGTCCCTGGTACATGCTGCTGTTCGCCGACCCGCTGCTCGCCGACGACGCAGAGTTCTGGCGCAAGAGCGACACCGCCGAGGCACCCGTCCGCGACCTGTTCGAGCGCGGGCAACGAGACGGCGTGTTCGACCCGACCCTCACGATCTCGTGGGACCAGCGCACGCTGTGGTGGACCCTGTTCAATGCCTGGTCGGTCATGACCGAGGACTGCACGTCGCGCAGCGACGCGCTGCGCATGGCGGTCCGCAGCATCGAGGGCGTCGTGCTCGCGCCCTCCTCGCCCTCCCCTGCCCCACCCCCCGCCCCAGCGAGCCGCACCGAGAAGCCGAGGACCGCATGAAGACCATCCGCTGGGCGAGCCTGCTGACCGTGCTCGGTTGCGTCGTCGTGGGGCTCGTGAGCCTGTTCTCGCTGCTCCGCGGCCGCACGTGGGCCTGGTTCCCGCTGCTCGTCGCCGTCGCGGTAGGCTTCCGCGAGATCCGCTACCTGCAGCGCATCGACCACCAGCGCAACGCCCCGCGCTGACCCTGCGCCCCGGCTCAGGGGCCTCCCGGAAGGGATGTCCCCCATCCGACGGGCGCCCGTCATCCTCCGGGAGGACGAGGCCCCCGCCGAGGATGGGTCGGAGGGCCGATGTGCCCGCACCTCCTCCCCGAAGAGACTGGTAGCACGCCCCGCGACAGCGAGGGCGGCCAACTTTTCCTGGGGAGGAAGCCATGACCACACAGGTCACGACCTCGACGCCGATCCGCGTCGCACTCCGCGGCCACGACACGACGGCCCGCCGCGCGCGCTCGTCGGCTCGCCCTGCGGGCTCCTCCCCCACCTCACGGCCCGACGGCGGAGCGCCCCGCCCGCAGGAACGTCGCCCCGGTGCGTCGTCGGACCCGTCCGAGCGGGCGAACGGCTGGCTCGTCGCCGGCTCGGTCCTCGTGGCCATCGCGCTGTTCTCGGCGCTCGCGCTGAGCTCGTTCTCGACGCTGGGCTGACCGGCGACACCCCGTCAGGACGGGCGTGACCTCGAGGTCACGCCCGTCCTGACGCTAGAGCCGTGGGTCGACCGGCTCCGACTCGAGCGCGAGGACCGCGAAGACGGCCTCGTGCACGCGCCACAGCGGCTCGCCCGCGACCACACGCTCGACCGCCTCGAGCCCCAGCGCGTACTCGCGCAGCGCGAGCGACTGCTTGCGCCCCAGCGAACGGACGCGCAACCGCTCCAGGTGCTGCTCCCGGGTGTACTCGGGGCCGTAGATGATCCGCAGGTACTCGCGGCCGCGGACCTTGAGCCCCGGCTGGACGAGCCCCCTGGGCCCGCGCACCAGGTTCGCGAGCGGCTTGACGACCATCCCCTCCCCGCCGGCCCCGGTCAACTCCTCCCACCAGCGGACACCCTCGGCACGCGATGCGTCGTCCGCGGGGTCGACCACGAGGCGTCGCGTCGTGCGGAAGAGCACGGGGTCGGCCTCGACGAGCCGGTCGGCGATCCCCAGGTGCCACAGGTGGTCGCGGGTCGCGTAGGTCGCACCGGTCGGCTCGCCCGCCACGCCCGACCCGCTCGCGAGCACCTGGAACGGCGCGAGCTGCACGCCGTCGAGGCCGTCGACGGGCCAGCGGTAGCGCCGGTACGCCTGCGTGTACCGCTCGGTGTCCTCGGCCCGCGAGGCCGTGCGCGCCCGCAGGTCCCCGACGTCCACGCCGCGGGCCACGGCCGCGTCGAGCGCCGCGAGCGCCGCGGGCATGACGGCCCGGGCCGCGGCCCCGACGCTCGCGTACTGGTCGCGGATGAGCTGGTCGGCCTTCGCGGACCAGGGCAGGACCTCGGCGTCGAGCAGGAGCCAGTCGGCACCCAGCTCGTCCCACACCCCGGCCCCGTCGAGGGCCTTCGCGACGTGCTCGAGAAGAGCCTCCGCCGTCGGGCCGGAGAAGAGCGGACGGCCCGTGCGCGTGTGCGCGACCCCGCGCCCGCCCGGCTGCACGTCGACCCCGAAGCGCCGGGCCGACGCCCCGTACGCCTCGCGGCACACGAGCACCACGGCGCGCGAGCCCATGTGCTTCTCCTCGCACACGACCTGCCCGACGGCGTCGCCCGCGTACGCCGCGAACGCGTCCTCGGGGTGCTCGAGGTAGCCGGGGCGCTGCGACGTCGCGACGGGGCTCATGGTCGGCGGCAGGTACAGCAGCGCGCGCGGGTCGGTCGCGAACCTGCTCATGACCTCCAGGGCCCCGGCTGCGTTCTCCTCGGGGATCGTGATGCGCCCCCGCGTGCCCGTGACGACCGACCGGCGGCCGAGCACGTCGGTCACGTCGAGGACGTCGGGGTCGCGCTGCGGGCGAGCGGCCCCCTCGGCCTCCCCCGAGCCCTCCGCCGGCAGGAACGGCCGCGCCGGCTCGTAGTAGACCTGGGCCGCGGGCACCGACACGAGCTCCTTCTCCGGGTACCGCAGCGCGGAGAGCTTCCCACCGAAGACGCACCCCGTGTCGAGGCACATCGTGTTGTTGACCCACTCGGCCTCGGGCGTGGGCGTGTGCCCGTAGAGCACCGTCGCCCGGCCGCGGTACTCGTTCGCCCACGGGTAGCGCACGGGCAGCCCGAACTCGTCGGTCTCCCCCGTCGTGTCCCCGTAGAGCGCGAAGCTGCGCACCCGGCCCGACGCGCGCCCGTGGTACGACTCCTTGAGCCCGGCGTGCGCGACCACGAGCCGCCCGCCGTCCAGCACCAGGTGCGAGACGAGCTCGCGGCAGAACGTCTCGACGTCCTGGCGGAACTCCTCGGGCTCGTCGGCGAGCTGCGCGAGCGTCGTCTCCAGCCCGTGGCTGACGGTCACGTTGCGCCCCGAGAGCGCGCGCACGAGCTTGTGCTCGTGGTTGCCGGGGACGGCGAGCGCGTGCCCCGCCCGAACCATGCCCATCACGAGGCGCAGCACGCCCGGCGAGTCGGGCCCGCGGTCGACGAGGTCGCCCAGGAACAGCGCACGGCGACCCTCGGGGTGGGCGGCGTCGACCGGGCGGCCGGCGTCGTCGCGCCCGATCACGTAGCCGAGCTCGCCCAGCAGGGTCTCGAGCTCGGCGCGGCAGCCGTGCACGTCGCCGATCGCGTCGAACGGCCCGGTCTGGTCGCGGAGGTCGTTCAGCAGGGGCTCGCGGGAGATCGTGGCGCGGGCGATCTCGTCGACGCCGCGCAGCACGTGGACCTTGCGGAAGCCCTCGCGGCTCAAGGACTTGAGTGACGACCGCAGCGCCTGGCGCTGACGCTTGACGACGTGGTCGCCGAAGTCGCGGTCGGGGCGGGACCGGTTGCGCTCGATCGCGACGGACTCGGGCACGTCAAGCACGATCGCGACGGGCAGGACGTCGTGCGCCCGCGCGAGCGCGACGAGGCTCTTGCGCGCTGCGGACTGCACGTTGGTCGCGTCGACGACGGTCAGGTGCCCGGCCTCCAGGCGCTTGCTCACGATCGTCCCGAGCACCTCGAACGCCGCGGCCGTGGCCGACTGGTCGTTGACGTCCCCCGAGACGAGTCCCCGGCAGAAGTCCGACGAGACGGCCTCGAACGGCGCGAAGCGCTCGCGCGCGAACGTCGACTTGCCGGACCCGGACACGCCGACGAGCACCACGAGCGAGAGCTCGGGCACGGTCAGGACGCGGGGTTCCCCGCTGGTCACGTGCTGCTCGGTGGTCATGCCCGTGCCTCCGTCGATCGTACGAACAGCGCCATCTGCGTCGGTGCGCCCAACGCGCTCGGCCCCACGTCCTGCGGCCCGACGTCGCGGAACGTCACGGCGTACCCGTGGCGGTGCGCGACGCCGTCGGCCCACGCCCCGAGCTCGGCGCGCGTCCACTCGAAGCGGTGGTCCGCGTGCCGGTGCCCGTGCTCCCCCAGGGACGGGTACAGCGCGTTGTACTCGACGTTGGGCGTCGTCACGACGACCGCCCCTGGACGCGCCTCGGCGAACACGACCCGTTCGAGCGCGCCCAGGCGCGGCGGGTCGACGTGCTCGATCACCTCCATGAGCACCGCGGCGTCGAAGCCCGCGATCCGCTCGTCGCGGTACGTGAGCGAGGACTGCACGAGCCGCACGCGCTCACGCTCGGCGTCGCTCGCGTCCTCCAGGCGCAGCCGGGTCGCGGCCTTCTCGAGCTCGCGCGCGGCGACGTCGGTGCCGAGCACACGCGTGAAGCGGCGGTCGGCGGCGAGCAGCCGCAGGAGGGCGCCCTCGCCGCACCCGAGGTCGACGACGCTGCGCGCCCCGACCTCGTGCAGGGCCGCGACCACGGCCTCGGCGCGCTGCCGGGCGAGCGTGGGCGTCGTGGTCCCGACGGCGTCGCTCCCCGCGGCGGGGACGTCGCCCTCGGCGGGGGTCCCCACGGCCTCGGCGTCGGCGGGCAGCGGGCCGCCGTCGAGCGTCACGAGCCGGTCGGTCGCGTCCTCGACGTACCGGCGCTGGTGCGCGAGGTAGCGGCGCATGATCTGGTCCCGCTCGGGGTGCTCGGCGAGCCATCCCTCGCCCGCGCGCAGCAGCTTGTCGACCTCGTCGCCCGTGACCCAGTAGTGCTTGGCGTCGTCGAGCACGGGCAGCAGGACGTACAGGTGGTGCAGGGCGTCGGCGAGGCGGACCGTGCCGCTCAGGCGCAGGTCGACGTAGCGCGAGTCGCCCCACTCGGGCACGGTCGGGTCGAGCGGCTCGGGCATCGCCTCGACGGTCCAGCCCAGGGGTTCGAACAGGCGCTCGGCGAGCCCCGCACCGCCCCGGCAGGGCAGCGCGGGGACGTGGATCTCGAGCGGGATCGGGCCGTCTGCGAGCGCCTGCCGCGAGTCGCAGCGTCCGGTCATCGCGGTACGGAACACGGCACCGAGCGCGACCGCGAGCATCGAGGACGCGGCGTAGGGGCGGTCGTTGACGTACTGGGCCAGGGAGAAGGCGTCGCGGCCGCCGAAGCGCTTGTTGCGCACGATCCCCACGGGGTCGACCTCGAGCAGCAGCGCGACCGTGCAGCGGGCGGCGTCGGCCTCGGGGTAGAAGACGTGCGCCGTGCCGACGGGGAGGTCGAACGACTGGGCTCGCGCAGGGTGTTTGTGCAGCAGGTACCCGAGGTCGGTCGCGTCCAGAAGGGCTCCGTGCTCGACGGACCCGGCCGGTGCACCGGCGGTCGTCGTGAGGGTGACCAGCATGCTGTGCATGGTCCCACGGGGGCACAACGGATTTACGCTGGAGGTGGTCCGTGCGTCCGCGCGTCGACGACGACCGCGAGCGCCGCGTCCTCGACGGACGGAGCATCCATGTCCACGACACCGCAGGTCCCGGTCGGCGGTCCCGGCAGCCCCGGTGGCCCCGGTGGCCCGACGGGCGAGGGTCCGGGAGCCGAGGAGTTTGCCGAGCGGTTGTTCGCGTCGTCCCTCGGCGCCCTCGACGTCTTCTCGGTGTACCTCGGCGACCGGCTGGGCTGGTACCGGGCGCTCGCGGCCGACGGCCCCGCGACCTCGGCCGAGCTGGCCGCCAGGACGGGCACGCAGGAGCGCTACGCGCGCGAGTGGCTGGAGGGACAGGCGGTCGCGGGGATCCTCACGGTCGCGGCGCCCGACGCACGTGGACCCGGGGACGACGCTCCGGCGTCGGGCACGCCGGACGGCGCCGCACGGCGCTACGCCCTGCAGGCGGGGCCCGCCGAGGTGCTGACGGACGAGCACAGCCTCGCGTACCTGGCGCCGCTGCCCCGCCTGTTCGCGGCCGTGGGGCGCACGTTCGACGAGCTCCTCGACGCGTACCGCGACGGCGGCGGGGTGTCGTGGGGTCGGCTCGGCGCCGACGCGCGCGAGGCGCAGGCCGACCTGAACCGCCCGTGGTTCGAGCGCGAGCTCGCGGGCGCGCTCGGCCGCGTCCCGGACCTGCACGCGATCCTGTCCCGACCGGATGCCCGGGTCGCGGACGTGGGGTGCGGGGCGGGGTGGTCGACGGTCGCGCTCGCCCGCGCCTACCCGCAGGCGCGGCTCGACGGGTACGACCTCGACGCCCCGTCGGTCGACATGGCTCGCGCGAACGCGCAGGCCGCGGGCGTCGCGGACCGGGTGGCTTTCCACGTCGCGGACGCGGCGACCCTGCCCGCGGACGTGCTGCTCGACGCGGCGTTCGCGTTCGAGTGCACGCACGACATGCCGCGCCCCGTCGAGGTCCTGTCGGCGGTCCGGCGGGCCGTCCTGCCCGACGGCGCCGTGGTGGTCATGGACGAGGCCGTCGCCGACGAGTTCGTCGCGCCGGGCGACGAGGTCGAACGGCTCATGTACGGGTTCAGCCAGTTCGTGTGCCTGCCGGACGGCCTGTCGTCGTCCCCGTCGGTCGGCACGGGCACGGTCATGCGACCCGCGACGCTCGAGCGGTATGCGCTCGACGCGGGGTTCGAGCGCGTCGAGGTGCTGCCGGTCGAGGGGTTCAGCTTCTTCCGGTTCTACCGGCTGCACCACTGAGCGGCCACCGAGAGCACGCCCCCTGGCGCAGGCTCGGCGCTCGTCCGCTCGGGCTCCAGTATGTTCGTTCCGTGACCACCGCACCCGACCTCTTCGAGCTGCGTCCTGGGCGCCAGGACGACGTCGAGCAGTGCCTGGGGGTGTGGATCGAGGCGAGTGCCGCCCGCGACGGACGCCGTGTCGAGGGCGTCGGTGCTCGCGCCCGCGGGAAGTTCGACCAGAGCGTCGCGTGGACGGTCGCGACGGACGGCGTGGGCGACGTCGTCGGGTTCGCCGTGGGGACGCGTCCGGGCAGCGGACTGGCGAGCGACCCACCCGGGTCCGCGGTGCTCGGCCTGCTCGCGGTCGATCCCCGCGCCCAGGGTGCGGGCCTCGGCCGCCGGCTTCTCCGGGACGTCACCGGTCTGCTCGCTCGACAGGGCTACTCTCGCGCCGTGCTTCACGTCCTGACGGACAACGTCGGCGCGGTCAGCCTCTACGAGCGGCACGGCTGGGTTCCTCGGGGAGACCCGGTCGAGCACGCCCTGCTACGACGCGACTCGCAGACCTACGTGCGTGACCTGACGCGAGCGGACCATCACGACGGGGCGGACGCCTCGACCCCGACAGGCCCCCGCGCCTGACGAGGTGCTGGTGGACGTCCCGGCTGGCACCCTGGCCAGATGATCACCGAGCTGCACGTCGTCGACTGGCGCCGCCGCGTCCAGCACCTGTACGCGCACGTCCGCGACCTGGCCGTCGAGGACCCCGCAGCGGCGCACGAGTACTGGGTCGCGTCGCGCGACGCCCTGCTGGCCGAGCACCCGGCGTCGCCGATCCTGCCCGCGGACCGGCCCGCCTTCACCGGGGTTCCGGTCGGCCCGTACGACGCCGCGATGCGCTTCGAGGTGCCGCTCGTGCCCGACCCCGCGCGCGGCACCCCCGACGCCGCCCGCCTCGACGTCCCCACGGGCACCGACGGCGTGGTGCCGTTCGAGCGCGTCGGGCGCCTCGACCTCCCGGGCCTGGGGTCGCTCGACGTGTGGGCGCTGCGCTCGTACGGCGGCGGGCTGTTCGTGCCGGTCAAGGACCGGTCGACCGCGACGTACGGCGGCGGTCGCTACCTGCTGGACACGATCAAGGGCGCGGACCTCGGGTCCGCGTCGTCCCGTCCGGGGCCCGACGGCGACGCTCCCCTGGTCGTCGACCTCAACTTCGCGTACAACCCGTCGTGCGCGTACGACCCGGCCTGGGCGTGCCCGCTCGCGCCGCCCGGGAACACGCTCGCGGTCGAGCTGGCGTGCGGGGAGCTGGTGCGGGCCAAGGGCTAGCTGCCACCCTGTCTGCTCGACGGGGTCACGCACACCCACGGCGCGACCTGTGGAAAGGTCCTCGTCGTGACCAGCATCCCGGACGAGCGTCCGCTCCGTGTCCCCTTCCTCGACCGCGCGGGGGTCGAGGCTCTCGCCGCGATCGGGGTCGTCGTCCCCGCCCCGGACGCCGTGTGGGTCTCGGGGCGAGCCCGTTTCGCTCCCGGGGTCGTGCTCCACCCGACGGTCGTCGTGGAGTGCGACGGCACGTCGAGCGTGACCGTGAGCGAGGGAGCCGTGCTCCACCCCGGCACCCGGATCAGCGCGACGAACGGCGCCTCGGTCCGGGTCGGGGCCCGCACGACGCTCGGCCCGGGCGGCTGCACCCTCGTGGCCGACGGCGAGGAGCTGCACGTCGGTGCCGACGGCCGGTACCGCATGGCGCTCCTGCTCGGGCCGGGCACGTACGGCGACGGCTGCCAGGTCCTCGGACCGATCGAGGCCCGCGCCTGCACGCTCGAGGGCGGTCAGCCGGGCGACGCCCCCGACGTCGCCTCGCGCGGCGCCCTGCTCAAGGGGGCCGGGCGCGCGGCGGGCATCACGCTGCGCCGAGGTCAGGTCGTCAACGGCGCGGGCGACTTCCGCCGCGCACCGGTGGAGGATCAGACGGCGTACCACCCTGTCGGCCCCTCGAGACACGCGGGCCCGGTCACCGTCAGTGGAGCAGCGACTTCAACCCGATGATCAGCAGCCCGAACGCACCCGCGATCACCGTCTCGAGCGTCAACGCCCACCCCCGCACACCGGCCCGGTGCGACGCGAGGTGCCCGACCACCCCCAGCATCAGCACCGTGAACCACAGTGCGACCAGGGCGGCGTCGGCCACCCCCAGCCGGAGCACGCGCCCGACGAGGAAGACCACGAGCGCCGGGACCCCGCCGATCAGGACCCACACCTCCTCCGACGACGCCAGCCTCAGACGCTGAATGATCGAGTGGTCAGCGTCGCGGAACCGGCCCCCCAGCGCCGACACGTAGACGTGCGCCGCCCAGTAGATGATCAGGACGCCCGCGACCGCGAGGACCACGAAGTCGCTCGATGCGTCGTGCGTGCTCGACACCGCGAGCATGAACCCCGCGACGATGGCCCCGTAGAGGAAGTCCGCCGGGCCACCGCGCGAGAACCGCTCGCTCCACGCGTCCCGCTGGGCGTGGTGGTCGACGCTCTTCCACGAGCGCGCCGCGCTGTCTCCGCCCGGGGCGCGTCCCTCGTCGCCCGTCCCGGCCTCGTCGCCGTCCGTCATCCGCGTCGCCTCCCGGTCGTCCCCGCCTGCCGCCGCCTCTCTCGTCACTGTAGCGACGCCGTCGGGCCCCCCGCGCGGCGACCGACCGGGGACCACCTGACGAACGCAGCGCGCCCACCGTCCCTCGTCGCTCCTCCCCGGCCGCGCACGCCGTGTAGCGTCCCGTCCATGAGTGCCGCACGAAGCAACACGCACGCGCAGGCGGTGGACGCGGCGATCGAGCTGTTCACCCGCAAGGGCTACGAGCAGACGACCGTCGAGGACATCGCCGACGCCGCACAGATCAGCCGGGCCACGTTCTTCCGCCGTTTCCGATCCAAGGAGGACGTGGTCTTCGCGGACCACGAGCTGCTGCTCGACGCCGTCGTGGTCCTGCTCGGCGAGACCCGTCCCGCGGCGCGCGGGGTGACCCCCGAGGAGCTCGAGAACGTCGACCCGTACGTCGAGGTGTGCAAGGCCGCGCGGCTCGTGTTCGACCACCACGTGGGCCAGCGCGAGACGTCGGTCGCGCGGCACCGCCTGCTGCAGGACGTGCCCGCGCTGCGCGACCGCGAGCTCGTGACGACGCACCGCTACGAGCGCGCGTTCACGTCCTACCTGCGCGACTCGCTGCCCGCGGACACCCGCAACTCGACCGCGTCGGTCGCGTTCGCGGCGTCGGTCGTCGCGGTGCACAACGCGATCCTGCGGCGCTGGCTGCGCGACCCGGACCAGGACCTGCGCCCCGAGCTCGAGGAGGCGTTCGCGGACCTGCGCCGCGCGGCCCGCAACCCCGCCGGCCCGACGACGGAGCCCACCCCCGCACCCACGTCGCCTGCGCGCGGCTCGGGGGACGCCCTCGCGCGGTCGGGTGACGCATCGGGCCGCAGAGTCGTCGTGACCGTGCTCGACGGCGACGCCGACCCCGACGAGGTCGCCCGCGCGGTCCGCGACGCGCTCGCCTGAACACGTCGGGACGAGCCCTGGGCGCCCTGACGGGCCCGGGAATGCGCGAGTAGCATCAGAGGTTGCAGCACACAGCAAGCAGTACGCACGAACGTGCTCCGGGGTCGGTGCAATTCCGAGCCGGCGGTGACAGTCCGCGACCCGCGCCCACGCGCGGTTGACCTGGTGGAACTCCAGGACCGACGGTGAAAGTCCGGATGGGAGGAAGCACGTGCGGCACGGCCGTCCCGGCCGGGCCGGGCAGACGATCCGTCGAGCCCGCCCCCGACCAGCGGGACCGGCCTGGCCGTGGTGAGCGACGCCGTCGGGCAGCCCGGGAACGGGCGGACCGACCCGCCGCCCGCCCTCACCCCGGAGCCGACGTGCCCGGGACGACGAGGAAACACCCCATGGACCTGATCCACGCGCTCTTCGACGCGCAGCTCACGATCGGCGACCAGCACCTGCTGTGGCGCGAGATCGTGGGCAACGGGTTCGGGCTCGCGTCCGCGCTCGGCGGCATGCGCCGCAAGATCTGGGCGTGGCCCGTGGGGATCGTCGGGAACCTCCTGCTGCTCACGGTGTTCCTCGGGGCCGTGTTCGCGACGCCCAACCCCGTCAACCTGCTCGGCCAGGCCGGGCGCCAGGTCATGTTCGTCGTCGTGTCGGTGTACGGGTGGGTGCAGTGGCGCCGGACGCGCGACCGTCTCGGGGAGGCGGACGCCGACAGCCACGGCGTGGCGGTCGTGCCGCGCTGGGCCTCGTGGCGGCAGCGCGCCTTCCTGGTCGTCGCGCTCGTGGCCGGGACAGCGCTCCTGACCCCGATCTTCCGCGCGCTGGAGTCGTACGAGCCCGTGTGGGCCGACGCGTGGATCTTCATGGGCTCGCTGCTCGCGACGTACGGCATGGCCAAGGGCTGGGTCGAGTTCTGGCTGATCTGGGTCGCCGTGGACATCGTTGGCGTGCCCCTGCTGGTCGACGCGGGCTTCTACGCGTCGGCGTTCATGTACGTGTTCTACGGGGCGTTCACGCTCGTGGGCTTCTTCGTGTGGTGGCGCATCGACCGGCGCTCGAAGGCCCTGATCCTCGCGGGCGCCTCCCCCGCCGCGCCCACCACCGGGCAGGCCTGACGCCACCTCTTGCGCCCCGGTGGGCCGGGCGGATACTCGAAGGTGCGCCCCTGCTCGCGCGGGGCGCACCACGTCCGACCGCGACGGAGAAGGCGACACCATGACGACTCGACTCAACCCGTACCTGAACTTCCGGGACGACGCCCGTGCGGCGATCGAGTTCTACCGAGACGTGTTCGGCGGCGAGCTGACCATCAGCACGTTCGCCGACTTCCAGGCGGCCGACGACCCCGCCGACGCCGACAAGGTCATGCACTCCCAGCTCGAGGCGCCGAACGGCCTGGTCCTCATGGCCGCCGACACCCCGAGCTCGATGGAGTACTCGCCCGGCGGCGGCGTCGCGATCTCGCTCAGCGGCGAGCAGGCCGACGACGCCGAGCTCCGCGGCTACTGGGCCAAGCTGTCGTCGAGCGGCACCGTGACCGTGCCGCTCGAGGTCGCACCGTGGGGCGACGCGTTCGGCATGTGCGTCGACCGGTTCGGTGTGAGCTGGCTCGTCAACATCGCGGCCGCGCAGGGCTGACGTGCTGCCCGTGCGGGGCTGAGCCAGCACCGGTGCCCGTCGCCGACCGGACGACTCACTCCTCGGACGTGCGCCGGCGGTAGTGGTCCCACGACCGCAACGGCGGCTGCGACGCCTCGTGCGAGACGGCGTCGGACCCGACGGCCGACGCGAGGCGCAACGAGTGGTCCGCGGGCAGGCCGGCAGCGAGAGAGAGCGTCAGGGCGGCGCAGAAGGCGTCTCCCGCCCCGACGCTGTTCACGACCTCGGTGCGGTAGGCCGGCACACGGAGCGTCTCCACCCCGTGCTCGACCAGGGCCGCCCCGTCGCCGCCGTAGGTGACCACGACCCGCCGCGCCGACGCCACCTCAGGCATCGCCGCGTACTCGGTCTCGTTGACGACGACGAGGTCGGCACGGTCGACCAGCTCACGGGGCAGGGCGCGCGCAGGCGCGGCGTTGAGCGCGACGTAACCGGGGAAGGCCAGAGCCGCTGCGACGACGACGTCGAGCGGGATCTCGAGCTGAGCGAGGAGCACGTCGGAGTCGCCGGACCCCGCCGACGGCAGCCGGACGTCGTCGTTGGCGCCCGCGCAGACCGCGATCTGGTTCTCGCCCGCGGCATCGACCACGATGAGCGCCGTCCCCGTGGGGGCGCTCACGCGCGCGACCGCGTCGGTCCCCACCCCGGCCTCCGCGAGGGCCGCGACGAGTCCGTGCCCGGCCTCGTCCGTGCCGACCGCCCCGACCATGCGGGTGTCCGCCCCGAGCCGGGCAGCCGCGACGGCCTGGTTCGCGCCCTTGCCTCCCGGCTGCGCGGACAGCACGCCGCCACCGACCGTCTCTCCGGGCCCGGGGAGACGTGCGGTCCGCGCCGTGACGTCGTGGTTGATGCTGCCGAGGACGAGGATCCTGGGCAACGGGGGTGGGGTCGGCACGAGAGCTCCTTCGAGGGGTGGGTCAGGCTGAGGACGACTGGACGATCGCGAGCGGACCCGCCGCCGGCGACACGACGACCTTGGCGAGGTAGGCGGGGGTGCCCGAGAGCTGGGCGGTCTGGGTCAGGACGAGCACGGGGTCCTTGGCCTTGAGTCCGAGGAGCTGCCCTCGGGTGGCCCCGACCGTCCCGACGGCGACGTCGCACTCGGCGGCCTCGAAGACGGGGCCGAGGTCCGAGACCATGAGCCGCAGCAACGTCCCCTCCTGCTCGGCGTAGCCCTGGACACGCGCCGCGAGCTCTCTGGACACGTCGGAGAGGTAGCGGCCCGCAGGAAGGTGCTCCTGGATGATCGCGACCGGGTCGGTTCCTCGATAGGCGACCGACTCCCGGAACCACATGTTCGCGGCGGCGTCCACGTCCAGCTTTCTCGACGTGAAGTCGGTCGTGGGCTGCAGGCCGAACTCGTGGGTCGCGATGCGCACGGGCTCGTCGACCGTCGACAGGACCTGCTCGAAGGTCCGCAGCCGCTCCAGGCCGACGCTCGGCAACCTGTTGACGACCGTCCGTCCGACACCTCGGCGCGTCACGATCAGGCCGTCCTCCTCGAGGAGCATGAGGGCCTCCCGGACGACGGTCCGGCTCACGCCGAGCATCGTCCCGAGCTCGGTCTCGCTCGGGAGCAGCGAGCCGAGCGTGAACTCGGAGGACCGGATGGCGTCCGCGAGCCGTGAGTAGACCGCGACGCGAAGAGGTTGTCCGGGAGCCGCCGTGACCGGTCGCGCGAAGGCCTCGGGGGTGTCGGTCGTGGTCATGGTGTCCTTCCAGCGGCAGGAGTCGGCGTCCTCGCCAGGTTAGTGGTGCACGGACGTGCCGACGGGCTCGTGCGTGCGTGGCCCTGCAGGGCCACGCACGCAGGTGGCGTGCGCTCAGGCGGACACGCTCGCGTGCTGGAGCAGGCGGTCGACGAGGTGCGGGGCGAGCGGCTCGCTCGTCGAGAGCACGACGCGGACCCGTGCTCCCGGGTGGTCGACCTGGCCGAGCCTCTGTCCGCGCAGGTCGCAGAGCGTCTGCCCGCGCCCGGGCCCGGCGGTCGTGTCGACCACGACCGGCACGCGAGGGGCCGACGACGGGAGGACGCCCCCGACGGCGACGGCCGCCGCGAGCGGGTCGTGCAGGGCGGACGCGCGCCGACCGAGCTCGGGGACGTGGAAGTCGAAGTAGACGTCGAGGATGCGTCCGACGGTCTCCACGAACGGGTCCCCCGACGTGAGCAGAGCCTGCCGGTGCTCCTCCTCGAACGTGTTCTCCATGGTGACGTCCAGCGGCACGAGCGTGACGTCCCACAGGGCAGCGAGCACGAGGGCCGCGGCCTCGGGGTCCCCCGCGACGTTCGCCTCGGCCACCGCACTGACGTTTCCAGGGACCAGTGCGGCCCCGCCCATGATCGTCACCTCGCGCACCATGGCGGGCAGCGCCGGCTCGAGCTCGAGCGCCTTCGCCAGGTTGGTCAGCGGGCCGACGGCGACGATCCGGAGACGGCCCTCGTGCGCCCGGGCCAGCTCCACGAGGAAGGCGGCAGCGTCCTGCTCCTCGACCTGGCGCCGCGCTCGCGGGAGCTCGACGTCGCCGACCCCGTTGTGCCCGTGGATGTGCGGGACCCCTCCGCCGTAGGTGCTCGTCAGCCGGTCGTGGGCGCCGAGCGCGACGGGGACGTCCGGACGACCGGCGAGGTCCAGGAGGTCGAGCGTGTTGCGGGCGGCCTGGGCCGCGGCGACGTTCCCGCTCACGGTGCCGACGCCGACGAGGTCGATCTCCGGCGAGGCCAGCAGGTAGGCCAGGGCGAGAGTGTCGTCGACGCCCGTGTCGCAGTCCAGGTAGAGGGGGTGGCGAGGGGGGTTCATGAGTTCTCCGGTCGGGGGATCGATGGGGCGGGGACGCGGCGGGACGCGGTGGGGACGATCATGCGGGGGCGTCCGCCTCGGGGCGCGGGGCGATGAACCACGAAGCCACCAGCGCGAGAGCCGTGATGCCGACCGAGATCCACAGGCCGGTCGTGTAGCCGGCGCTGGTGCCACGTGCGATGAAGGGGGCGACGACGCCGATGCCGATGCTCGCACCGAGCCCGAACGAGGCGCCGTTCAGCCCGGGGAGCGCGGACGGGGCCTCCCGCGGCGAGAGGAGGACGCCCAGACCGTTGACGGTCGTCAGGACCAGGCCGTTGTAGCTGACGCCCAGGATGGCCACCATCGCGGCGACGACCCACGGGTTGAAGGTCAGGGTCGCGACGACCGCGAGCACCACGAGACTGATGGTCATCCCGACGCGCAGCACCTTGATCCACCCGAAGCGGCCCGCGAGCCAGCCCGCCAAGGGCGCGGTCACGACCCCGATGAGCGCTGCCGGCATGAGGTAGACGAGGGCCGAGCGGGAAGCGGTCATCTCGAAGCCGGGCGCCCCACCCTGGCTCAGGAGGACGACGCTGAAGTTGATCACCGCGAAGATCCCGGCGAGCGCGAGCGTCGTCGTCGCGATCAGCGGCCAGACCTGGCGCGAGCGCAGGTGCTGGACCGCGATGAGCGGAGAGGCATGGCGCTTCTCGAGACGCCAGAAGACGACGAGCGCGACCGCGGTGACGACCAGGAACGTGAGCGCCACGGGTGACAGCCAGCCGAGCGCCGACCCCTGCGAGACGAAGTACGTCATGCCGATCAGGCCGACGGACAGCGCCGCGGCGCCGGCCCAGTCCATCGACCCCTTCTCGGAGCGGGGTGGGTCGACCTTGGGCACCACGGCCAGGACTCCGACCAGGCCGAAGAGTCCGACGACGAGCACCACGAGGAAGATCGACCGGTAGCCGTAGGCGTCGGTGAGCAGCCCGCCGACCCAGCCGTCGATGCCTCCGACGCCGCCGTTGACCGCCGTGATGATGCCGAGGGTGACGCCGAAGACCTTCACGGCCATCGCCTCGCTGAGGATCACGTAGGCGAGCTGGAACGTGGCGGCCGAGGCGCCCTGGAGCACGCGTCCGACGAGGAGGACGGGAAGGCTCGAGGCGAACAGGCACAGCAGCGTGCCCAGGGCCAGGACACACAGGACGATGACGAGCACCCGTCGCCGACCGATGAAGTCGGCCCATCGTGCGAGGACCATCCCGGCGACCGAGCCGGCGAGGAAGAAGAGCGAGGACACCTGGGCGATCTGGCTCGCCGAGACACCGAGCTCGACCGCCATGTGCGGGAGCGCCGGGGTCACCATGCTCGCGTTGAGCTGGAAGGCCAGGACGCCCAGCAGCAGGACCGCCACGAGCGCCACCGCCTTGCGTCCGGTGATAGGGACTCCCCCGGAGGGGGTCAGGTCCTGGGCGCTGCGTTGCGCGCCGGCCGTGCGTACTTCAGTCACGAGAACTCCTTCGTCTGCGACCGGTCGTCGGCACCGTAGCCGACGACGAGAGGTTGTATAACAAGTGCCGCCGACGTTATACCTCTCTGCTGGACGGGTCAAGAACACGGTGCTGATACCCCGTCTCTTGACCTGAGACGCAATATCACGCACCATGGGACCATCGCCCGACACCGACGTCCGGCCCGAGCCCGGGAGCACACCCATGACGATCGAGAACCCCGTCCGCCGCAACGTGACCGAGCCGGACTACGACCTCTCGCAGCCCCTCGACATCGACTACGCCGACGCGTTCGCGGACGCGACGCCCGCCGACCGCGAGCTGCAGCAGCGGGTCCGCGCGTTCGTCCAGGACGAGGTCCTGCCCGTGATCGACGGGTACTGGGAGCGCGCCGAGGTGCCGTTCGGCCTGGCCAAGCGCATGGGCGAGCTCGACTTCCTGCGCGACGGCGTCGACGTCCCCGGCTCCCCCTCGATCAGCCTCATGGGCGCAGGCCTCGCCGAGATGGAGATGTCGCGCGGCGACGGGTCGGTCGCGACCATCTGCGGCGTCCAGGGCGGGCTCGCCCTGCGCTCGATCCAGCTCCTCGGGTCGGACGAGCAGAAGGCGCAGTGGCTCGGCCCGCTCGCACGCGGTGAGAAGCTCGGCGCGTTCGCGCTGACCGAGCCCACGCACGGCTCGGACTCCGTCTCGCTCGAGACCACGGCCCGCCGCGAGACCCGCGACGGCGTCGAGGGCTACGTGATCGACGGCGAGAAGAAGTGGATCGGCTTCGGGTCGTGCGGTGACATCACGGTGCTGTGGGCGCGACTGGTCGGCGACGACGGCGACAACCAGGTGCACGGCTTCCTCGTCCCCCAGGACACCCCGGGGTACGCGGCCACGACCATCGAGGGCAAGGTCTCGCTGCGCGCGATCTGGCAGGCCCACATCGTCCTGACCGACGTGTTCGTCCCGGCCTCGGCCGTGCTCCCGGGCGGGCGGTCGTTCAAGGACACCGGCCGCGTGCTCCAGGCGACGCGCCTCGGGGTGGCATGGTCCGCCGTCGGGCACGCGACCGCCTGCTACGAGACGGCCGTCGCCTACGCCAAGCAGCGTGTGCAGTTCGGGCGCCCGCTCGCCGCGAACCAGATGGTCCAGGAGCGCCTGACCCGCATGCTCTCGACCCTCACCCAGATGCAGCTCCTCGTGGCGCAGATGACGCGCCTCGACGAGGCAGGCACGCTGAGCGGCCCCCAGGCGTCGATCGCCAAGTACACGTGCACGCGCGGTGCCCGCGAGATCGCCGCGAGCGCACGCGACATGCTCGGCGGCAACGGCATCCTGCTCGCGAACCGCGTCGCGCGGCACTTCGCGGACGTCGAGGCCCTGCACACGTACGAGGGCACGGAGAGCGTCCAGGCCCTCATCGTGGGCCGCGACATCACGGGCGTCTCCGCGTTCGTGTAGCCCCTCACCGGCGGCGCTCCCCCGTACCGGGAGCGCCGCACCCTCCGTCGGCCGGTCGTCGGCCGGCACCACCGTCCACCCGGCGCCGTACCGGACCTCCTCGTTCACCTGACAAGCACGGCGCCGGGTCCCCTTCCCCCTCGGAGCACCCCATGAGCAACGACGCCCACGTCCCCGTCCTCCTGCACGGCGCGCGCACGCCCTTCACGCGCTTCCAGGGCGCGCTCGCGTCCCTGTCGGCGAACGAGCTGGGCGCGCACGCGATCCGCGGCGCGCTCGACGCCGCCGGGGTCGAGGCCACCGACGTCGACGCCGTGATCATGGGCCAGGTCATCCAGGCAGGCGGAGGTCAGGGCCCGGCCCGCCAGGCCGCGATCGCGGCAGGCATCGGGTGGGACGTCCCGACGGTCACGATCAACAAGCTGTGCCTGTCGGGCCTGACCGCGATCATCGACGCGGCGCGCCTGATCCGCACGGGCGAGGCGTCGGTCGTCGTCGCGGGCGGCCAGGAGTCCATGACGAACGCGCCGCACCTCGTGCTGGGCTCGCGCAAGGGCTTCGCGTTCGGCGACGTGACCATGGCGGACTCGCTCACGCACGACGGCCTGCGCGACCCGTTCGACGGCCAGATCATGGGCGAGGCCACCGACCGCGGCTGCACGACGCGCGGCATCGGCCGCGAGGTCCAGGACGAGTACGCGGCCCGCTCTCACGCCCTCGCCGCCGCGGCCCGCGCCGAGGGGCGGCTGGCCGAGGAGATCGCGCCCGTCACGGTCCCGCAGCGCAAGGGCGAGCCGGTCGTCGTCGCCGAGGACGAGGGCATCCGCCCCGGCACCACGGTCGAGGCGCTCGCCGGGCTGCGTCCCGCGTTCGTGCGGGACGGCACCATCACGGCGGGCTCGTCGTCCCCGCTGTCCGACGGCGCCGCGGCCGTCGTGGTCGTCAGCAAGGCCTTCGCGGCCTCCCGCGGCCTCACCTGGCTCGCCGAGATCCGGTCGGCCGGGCAGGTCGCGGGCCCCGACAACTCGCTGCACTCCCAGCCCGCCCGCGCGATCACCCGTGCGCTCGAGCGCGAGGGCATGAAGGCCGACGAGCTCGACCTCGTCGAGATCAACGAGGCCTTCGCGGCCGTCGCGCTCCAGTCGGTCGAGGACCTGGGGATCGACCCTGCGGTCGTCAACGCCGACGGCGGCGCGATCGCCCTGGGCCACCCCGTCGGCGCCTCGGGCGCCCGCCTTGCCCTGCACCTGGCCCTCGCCCTCCAGCGCCGCGGAGGCGGCGTGGGCGCCGCCGCGCTGTGCGGCGGCGGCGGTCAGGGGGACGCGCTGATCCTGCGCGCCTGAGTCGTTCCTCCTCGCGTCGCGCGGTGCTGCCTCACCGCGCGACCAGCGGCCCGCCCGGGCCTCCTCTCCGCCCGGGCGGGCCGCTTCTTCGTGCCCGACGGCGCACGCGTCCACCGGGCGTCGTTCGCCCGCCGTGCGTGGCGCCGTCGTGCGACGATGAGCCCGTGCCCGAGACCACCGCCGCCCGGCCCACGTCGACCGGACGCCGGTTCCTCGCCTGGACGCTGCGCTCCCCCTGGGCCCTGGTCGCGGGCTTCGTGCTCGTGCACGCCTGGCTGGTCGTCGACGCGCTGACCTGGGGATACCGGATCTCGGGCGACGTGCAGCTCTACTGGTACTGGGCCCGCGCAGGCTGGGACCGCGGGATCTGGCCCGTGCTCGACTACGACTGGGTCTACCCCGTGGGGGCCCTGCTGCCGGTGGCCGCCCCCGCGTTCGTCGGGACGTCGTTCGAGGCGTACTACGCGCAGTTCCTGGCCCTGGTCGTCGTGCTCGACGCGGTCGCGCTCTGGTTCCTCGCCCGGCTGCCGGGCCGCGGCCGCATCGCGGCCTGGTGGTGGCTGGCGTTCCTCGTCGCCCTCGGCCCCATCTTCCTGGGGCGCCTCGACGGCGTGGCCGGGGCGCTGCTGGTCGTCGCACTCGCGGTCGCCATCCGGCGCCCCGCCGTCGCGACCGCGATCGCGACGTTCGGCGCCTGGGTCAAGATCGCGCCCGGGGCCGTGGTCGTGGCGCTCCTGACGACCGCGAAGCGCCCGTGGCGCACCGTGATCCTGCCCGGCGCGGTCGTGAGCCTCGTGGTCGTCGCGCTCGCGCTCGCCGGGGGCGCGGGGTCACGCGTCCTCGGGGTGTTCGGCACCCAGGACGCGCGCGGCCTCCAGTCGGAGTCGGTGTTCGCGACGCCGTTCAGCCTCCTGCGGCTGATCGACCCGCAGTGGCGGGTCTGGATGAACCCGGACATCCGCACGCTCGAGATCCTCGGCCCGGGCGCCCGCACCACCGGGCGGCTCCTCGACGTGCTGCTGCCCCTGGCGGTCCTGTCGATCGCCGCGATCTCGTGGTGGGCCGTCCGCCGCCGACCCGAGGTCCGCACCGACGTGTTCCTCCTCGCGGTGACGGCGCTGCTCCTGAGCCTCATCGTGTTCAACAAGGTGGGGTCGCCGCAGTTCGTCGCGTGGATCGGGCCGCCGGTCGCCGTGGCGATCGCGCTCGCAGGACCCGGCGCACGATCGGTGTGGTCCCCGCCCGCGCTCGCTGTCCTGGGCACCGCGGCGCTGACCCAGGTGCTCTACCCGGTCGCGTACTGGGAGTTCATGATCGGCACGCCGTGGATCGTCCTGCTCGCGGCCGTCCGCAACGTCGCGCTCGTGGTGCTGTTCGTCGGGGCCGTGGTCCAGCTCGTCCGGCTGGGACGCAGGATGCCCGCGGGGACGGCCCGCGCGCGGGCGGCCACCGACCCCGCTGAGCCCGCTGGCCCCACCGGGCCCATTGAGCCCGCAGCGCCCGCGCAGGCCGAGCCACCCGTGTCCCGTCCGGACCCGGGCCCGGTCGCGAGCCCCTGACCAGAGGCGCGGTCGGGGGTCACGCGCGGCCGGGTCGGGCGGGTCGGCCGGCCGGCGAAGGGCGCTCGGCGGTCACGAGGCCGTGGTCGAACGCCGCGATGACGAGCTGCGCCCGGTCACGAGCGACCAGCTTGGCGAGCAGGTTGCCGACGTGGGTCTTGACCGTGCCCATCGAGATCGTCAGCCGCTGCGCGATCTCCTGGTTGGACAGCCCCCTCCCCACGAGCGCGAGCACCTCGACCTCCCGGCTCGTGAGGGCCTGGGGCTTCACCGGTTCGCGCGACGGACCGCCGTCCAGGTAGTGCCCGACGATCCGGGTCAGGATGGCCGGGGCGAACAGCGACTCGCCCGCGTGCGTACGCCGTACGGCGTCGACGAGGCTCGCGGGCTCCGCGTCCTTGAGCAGGAAGCCGCTCGCCCCCGCGCGCAGGGCTCCGTGGACGTACTCGTCGAGCTCGAACATGCTGAGCACGAGGACGCGCGTCCCGGTGAGGACCGGGTCGGCCACGATCCGGCGCGTGGCGTCGATCCCGTCGCCACCGGGCATCCTCACGTCCATGAGGACGACGTCGGGCCGGGTCCGCCGGGCGACCGCCACCGCGGCCTCGCCCGAGTCCGCCTCGCCCACCACCTGGAGGTCGTCCGCGCCGTCGACCACGAGCCGCAGGCTGTGGCGGATCAGCGGCTGGTCGTCCACGACCAGCAGCCGCACGGGCGCCCCCGAGGCCGCGGGCCCCGACGTCGTCACGACCGCCCGCCTGGCAGCGCGGCCTCCACCCGAAAACCGCGCCCGCAGGGGCCCGAGGCGAGCGAGCCGCCGAGCGCCACGACCCGCTCGCGCAGGCCGACGAGCCCCACCCCTGCCCCCGGACGGGGCGCCCATCCGGGGACAGGTCCGTCGTCCTCGACGACCAGCCGCAGCCCTGTGGAGCCACGGGAGAGGACGACCCGGACCCTCGTCGGGCCCGCATGCCGCAGGACGTTCGCGAGCGCCTCACGGACGACCGAGCAGATGCCGAGCCCCACACCTGCCGACACCGTGACGTCCTCGGTGTCGAGCGTGACGTCCAGGCCCGCCGTCCGGGCGCTCTCGACGATCTGCGGGAGGTCGTCGAGCGTCTCCGCGGGGCGCAAGGGGGCGTCGTCTCCCGGGCTGCGCAGGACGGCGAGCATCCTGCGCAGCTCCGTGGTCGCGTCCCGCCCGGCGCGCTCGATGTCGGCGAGAGCCTGCGCGCGCTCGGCATCGCCGTCGGGCCCCGGGACGGTGCGCGCCGACGCCGCGCGCACCGTGATGAGGCCCAGGCCGTGCGAGGCGAGGTCGTGCAGGTCGCGGGCGATGCGCAGGCGCTCGGCCTGCGCGGCCCGTTCCGCTGCCCAGCCCGTCAGGTCCTCCTCGTACGCGCGGCGTTCGCGCCCGGAACGGACGAGGGCCCACGCCAGGACTCCCGCGGTCACGGCGGTCGCCACCAGGAGGACGACGAGGGCCGTCACCGGGCGGTCGACGCCGAGGGTCGCGAGCACGAGGACGAGGGCGCCCACGAGGCCACCCGCGATCGGCCACACGCGAGATCGCAGCACGGGTCGAGCGGTGGTCTCCACCCCCGGAGTCTAGGGACCCGCCGCGCGGCGCACATCGGACCACGGTCCGAGGGACCACGGTCGGACGCCGCGCCGCAGGTCCGGCCCCTGGCCCCATGACCTGCGCACCCCGGGCGGCTGGACTGTGGGCATGTTGACCATCGAGCACCTCGTCAAACGCCATCGCTCCCGTACCGTCCTCGACCACGTCGGCTTCGAGGCCCGACCAGGCCGGGTGACCGCGTTCCTCGGGCCGAACGGCGCCGGCAAGTCGTCCACCCTGCGCATCCTCCTCGGCCTGGACCGGGCCGACGAGGGGCGCGCCCTCGTCGCGGGCCGGCCCTACCGGTCCCTGCGCGACCCGCTGCGCACCCTCGGGTCGATGCTCGACGGCTCCGGGGCGCACCGCTCGCGTACGGCCCGCAACCACCTCTCCTGGGTCGCGCGCAGCAACGGCATTCCCCAGCGGCGGGTCGACCACGTGCTCGAGCAGGTCGGGCTCACGGCGTCGGCACGGACGCGCGTGGGGCGCTACTCCCTGGGGATGGGGCAGCGCCTGGGGCTCGCGTGCGCGCTCCTGGGCGAGCCCGAGGCCCTGGTGCTCGACGAACCCGTCAACGGGCTCGACCCGGAGGGCATCCGCTGGATCCGCGGCCTGCTCCGCGCGCACGCGGACGCGGGCGGCACGGTCCTGCTGTCGAGCCACTTCATGGGCGAGGTGGCCGACATCGCCGACGACCTCGTGATCATCGCGGGCGGGCGGGTCGTCGCGGACGGGACGCTCGACGAGGTGACCCGCCGCTACGACACCCTCGAGGACGCGTTCTTCGCGCTCACGAGCGACGGCCGGGAGACGGTCCGATGAGGGCGTGGAACGTGTTCGTCGCGGAGCTGCAAAAGCTCTCGACGCTCCCGGCGGTGTGGACCGGGGCGGCGGTCGCCCTCCTCGGGGCGGCCGCCCTGACCCTGCTCAACGCGGTCGGTGTCCGCGACGCGCTCGTCGCCGGACGTCCCGAGGACTCGGGCTACGGTTCCGCGTTCGACACCGCGTTCGCGTCGATGCCGATCGGGACCGTGGGGGCGGTCGTGATCGGCGTGGTCGCGATGAGCAGCGAGTTCACCGCGAACAGCCCCGACGCCGGGGGCGGGCGGCAGATCGGCACGACGCTCGTCGCCGTCCCGCGCCGCGTGGGCGTCCTGGTCGCGAAGGCCTCCGCGGTCGTGCTGCTCGTGTTCGCGACCGCGGCGGTGGCGATCCCGGCGAGCGTCGCCCTCGCCGAGGCGATCATCGGCGACGCCGCGACCTCGACGGTCCCGGTCGACGAGGCCGTCCGGCGCTGCCTCGGCGCGGCCCTCTACTGGACGCTCACCGCTCTCCTCACGCTGGCCGTGACGGTCTTCACGCGCAGCGGGGTCGCCCCCCTCCTCGTGCTCGTGGTCAACAGCTCTCTGGTGTCGGTGTCGCTCCTGCTCACGATGCTCACGCCGGTCGCGCACTGGCTCCCGGACATGGCGGGGCGCAGGTTGTTCGGGGACGTCGACACGGTCGCCGGCGGGCTGGCCGCCGGACCCGGCGCGCTCGTCATGACCGGGTGGGCCCTGGCGCTCCTCGTGGTCGCGGGCGCCGTGTTCTCCCGGCGGGACGCGTGAGGGCCGTGGGGCTGCGGTCCGTCGTCGCCGCGGAGCTCGACAAGCTGCGCACGCTGCCCGTCACGGCCCTCGCCGTCGTGGGGACCGTCGTCGTCGGCGCCCTGATCGCCGCGGCGCAGGCGGGCGCGACCGCCGACCAGGACCTGCCCGCCTCGGCAGTCGAGGTCACGCTCCGGACGGTGCCCTTCGTCGTAGCGGGCCTGGTGCTGGTCGGGGTGCTGGCGGTCTCCCAGGAGCACGCCGGTCGCCAGGTCGCCACGACCCTGGCAGCGGTGCCGCGACGAGGTCTGCTCGTCGCGGGCAAGAGCATCGCGGCGACCGCGGTGGTCGCGCTCGCGGCGATCTCGACGCTCGGCGCGTGCGTGGCCGCGGCCACGGTCGCACAGCGCCTGCTCGACGCTCCCGCCTCGTCGGACGGTGCCGGAGCGCTTGCGCTCCTGGGGGCTACGGCCTACCTCGTCCTGATCGGGGTGTTCTCGCACGCCGTGGCGCTGGTCGTGCGTCACCTCGTGCCGGCGCTCGTCGGTGTCCTCGCGCTGATCCTCGTCGTGTCCCCGCTGCTCGCGGGCGCGACCGAGCACGCGCGCTGGTTGCCCGACCGCGCCGCTGCGGCCTGGTTCGACTCCGGTCCGGGCGCGCTCGACGGGCCGACGGCGACGCTCGTCGCGCTCGCCTGGGTGGTGGTGGTCGGCGGCCTGGGCTCGTGGCGGTTCCTCGTGCGCGACGCGTAGGTCCACGCGCGGGTCCCGATTGATAATGAGAGTGGTTCTCATTCTCTGCTACGGTGTGGGAGGTCCGCCGCTCCTGCGTCGGAACCCATCCACCTACCGGAAGGACGGTGGGACCCGCCGGGGTCCCGTGACGCCATGACCAGCACCAGACACCGCAGCCTCGCCCTGGGGATCGCCCTCGCCCTGCCCGCCGCCGTCCTCGCCGGCTGCGCCACGGGCGAGGGCTCCCCCGCCGCGTCCGACGCAGCAGAGCACGACCACGAGCACGGGCACGAGGAGGGTGGCCACGGGACCGAGGCCGCGACCGACACCCCGCGCATCGCCCTGAGCTACGACGGCGGCGTCGTCGTGCTCGACGGCACGAGCCTCGAACAGGTCGCCGACCTGCCCGTCGACGGCTTCACGCGCCTCAACCCCGCGGGCGACGAGCGCCACGTGATCGTCTCCGCGGGCGACGCGTTCCGGGTCCTCGATCTCGGCACGTGGGGCGAGCCGCACGGCAACCACTCGCACTTCTACACGGCCGAGCCGGCCTTCACGACGACCGAGTTCGCCGCGAACCACCCCGGGCACGTGGTCCGCCACGCGGGCCGCACGGTCCTGTTCAACGACGGCTCGGGCCTCGTCGAGTCGTTCGACCCGCACGACCTCGCGGACGGCGACCCGAAGACCACCACGTACACGACGCCGGCCCCGCACCACGGTGTCGCGGTCGAGCTCGAGAACGGTGACCTGCTGGTCACCGACGGCACCGAGGACGCCCGGTCGAGCGTCGTCGTCCTCGACAGCGCGCGCCACGAGATCGCCCGCACCGACGCCTGCCCCGGTGTGCACGGCGAGGCCGTCGCGTCCGACGAGGCCGTGGTCGTCGGCTGCCAGGACGGCGTCGTCGTCTACGCGGGCGGCGTACTGACCAAGATCGCGTCGGCCGACGCGTACGGCCGCATCGGCAACCAGGCCGGCTCGGAGGAGTCACCGGTCGTCCTCGGCGACTACAAGACCGACCCCGACGCCGACCTCGAACGCCCCACCCGCGTCTCGCTCGTCGACACGGTGAGCAAGCAGATCGCCCTGGTCGAGACGGGCGCGAGCTACTCGTTCCGCTCGCTCGGCCGCGGCCCGCACGGTGAGGCCCTGGTCCTCGGGACCGACGGGGCGCTGCGCGTCATCGATCCCGTCACGGGCGCGATCACCCGCACCATCGCCGTGACGGGCGCCTGGACCGAGCCCGACGACTGGCAGGCCCCGCGCCCCACGCTCTTCGTGCTCGACCACACCGCGTACGTGACCGACCCCGCGACCCAGACCGTCCACGCGGTCGACGTCGAGTCGGGCGAGGTCTACGCGAGCACCACGCTCGACGTCGTCCCCAACGAGCTGACGGGCGTCACGGGCCTCCCGGAGTAGGCCCCGCCCTCCCTGCCCGACGGCGCCGCGCGCCCCGGGCGGCCACCTCCCGACGGAGAGGTGGTCGCCCGGGGCGCGCTCCGTCGTCGGGCACGTCAGGGCTCGGTGAGCGCCTCCTCGAGGCGGTCCAGCAGGGCCACCTGACCCGCGACCACCAGGTCGCGCGCCCGCCCGAACGGCACCCACTCCACACGGTCCAGCTCCGGGAACCTCGCCCGGCGCCCCGAGCGCGGCGGCCACTCCATCTCGAACGTGTTGCTCACCGCGGTGCTCACGTCGAAGTCGGCCCGGCGCGCCCAGGCCCGGACCGTCTTGCCCCCTCGCTGCCGGATCTCGCCCAGGTCGACCTCGGGGCCGTCGGGCGGCGACGATCCCAGCTCCTCGGTGAACTCGCGGACCGCTGCGTCGTGCGGGTCCTCGTCCGGGGTGTGCTCACCCTTGGGGATCGTCCACGCGCGCTCGTCCTTGCGCGCCCACAACGGCCCGCCCATGTGGCCGAGCAGCACCTCGACCGCGCCGTCGTCCGCGACCCGGTACAGCAGGAGCCCCGCGCTCGTGACCACGGCTCAGTACACCGCCGGGCGCGCCTGGAGCTCGGCGAGCACCGCCGGGTCCTGCAGGTTCATCCAGGCGATGACGTCCTGGTACGTCGCACAGATGGTCTCCGGCTTGGCGCACGTCTCGAGCATGAACTCCTTCGCGGCAGGGTTGAACGCGTTGCCGCTCCACTGGTTGAAGTGGTTCGCCACGAGCACCGGCGCCCGGTTGCCGATGAAGGCCGCCTCGTACATGTGGCGGTACGTCTCCAGGACGGCGGCGTGGATCTCCGGGGCCCGCTCGGGCTGGTTCTTCGCCTTGTTGAACTTGTACCAGAAGTTGTAGTCCATGGCCATGACGCTCCCGAGCGCCGGGGAGCTCGTCGTCTGCATGCGGAACTCCCACACGCCGTACTCCTGCTTGGGCCACGCGATGCCGCTGCCCGGGATCGACGAGTCGTAGGTCAGCCCGTGCGCGGCCCACGCCGGGGCGATCTGGTCCCAGTTCCCCTCGAGGCACGGCGTCCGGCCACCCTTGACCTCGGACGCCGGGATCGCGAGCGGCGGCGTGCCTTGCAGGCCGTCGATCTCCTGCCAGCCGTTCCAGAACCCGAAGAACTGGTCGAGCTCGCTGTTCCAGTCGGCCGTCGACCACGACGCCCCGCCCGGCGGGTTGTCCGCGCAGAAGTGGCCGTTGTAGTGCGTCCCGATCTCGTGCCCCTCCATCCACGCCGCGTTGAGGTCGCCCACGAGCGTCGTCACGGTCGCCGCGTCTCCCCCGAAGCTCACCGACGCCTTGCCCGGCGAGTGCCCGGGACCCGTGTAGGCGTCGCGGTGCTCGTCCGTGAGCAGGTAGATGCCCGTGAGGAACCCCGTGAACCGCGCGTTCACCTGCGCCGCGGCCTCGCGGAACTCGGTCCAGCGGTCGTGCCACCCCGCGCCGTCGAACGAGAAGATGACGAACTGCGGCGGGTTCTCGCCCGGCGCGAGACGCGTCATGGGCACGTTCGACGCGGCACGCGTCGGGGTGGTGGGCGTGGGGGTTGGTGTCGGGGTCGGGGTCGGTGTGGGGCTGGGCGTGGGCGTGGGCCGTTCCGACGGCGAGGCGCCCGCGGTGGGGCGCTCCGGCGTCGGGCCCGGGTCCTGCGAGGGCGACCCCGTGCAGCCCGCGGCGACCACCAGAGCGGCCGCCGCGGTCGCGACGAGGACCGCCCTGCGACGCAGGCCCCCGACAGGACGAGCAGACCTCTCAGACACGGGCAGTCCTTCCGCGCGCGGGCAGTGCCCCCACGCTAGGGGATGCGGGGTCAGAGTGCCCGGGCGGCGGGGTCGTCGTGCGGGTGAGGCCGCTCAGGGCTCCGGGACGTCCTCGAAGACGCTGCCCGGGTTGCGCATCAACGCGGCCCGGTCGAGCGGCCACACCTTCGCGACCGCGGTGCCCACCACGTTCTCCATGGGCACGAAACCCTTCCCCGGCTTGTCGGTGTTGTAGCGCGAGTCGCCCGAGTTCTGGCGGTTGTCCCCCAGGACGAACAGGTACCCCTCCGGGACCGTCACGTCGAACGGGATCTCGCTCGGGGCCGAGCCCGGCTTGATGTACGTCTCGTCGATCGGCACACCGTTGACCGAGACCCGACCCTGCGCGTCGCAGCACGTCACGTGGTCGCCCGGCAGGCCGATGACCCGCTTGATGAGGTGCTCGTTCGCGTCCACCGGACGGATGCCGATGAACGTCAGGAACGTCTCCCCCGCCTTGACCAGCCCCGTCGACTCGTTCTGCGGCTGGCTCGCGAGCCAGCCGCCCGGGTCCTTGAAGACCACGACGTCGCCGCGGTGCACGTCGAGGAACCGCGGGACCAGGCGCGAGGCCAGGACCCGGTCGTCCTTGATGAGCGTGTCCTCCATCGACTCGCTCGGGATGACGAACGGCTGGACCAGGAACGTCTTGATGAGGAATGAGATGATCAGCGCCGCGACGACGATGATCCCGACCTCGCGAGCGAACGACCAGCGGCGGCGGGTAGGAGCGGGGGCCTTGTCGGCGTCCTGGACGGGGTCGGTCGGGGGCGCCGGATCGGCCGGAGTTGCCGGGGTGGCGGGGTCTGCCGGGGTGGCGGGGTCTGCCGGGGTGGCGGGGTCTGCCGGGGTGGCGGGGTCTGCCGGGGTGGCGAGGTCTGCCGGGGTGGCCCGGCCACCGGAGATCGCCCCGCCCCGCGCGCCCTCGTCAGGGGCCGGCGCGGGACGCGCAGGGAAGACCGAGTCGACGTCGGGGGCTGCGGCGAACGCACCGGACGGTCTCGGCTGGTCGTCTGCGCTGTCTGCGTCGTTCGAGGTCACGGGGACACTCTTCCACCGATGGACCGAACCGGCTGGTTCATCTCGGGCGGACCGGACACGATCAGCCCCGCACTGGTCCTCCCTGATGACCACGCTCCGTAGGACAAGCCATGGAGAAACTACGCATGCAGCCCCGACACCCCGGCACCTTGCACTCCTCTGAATCACTGTCCCGAACCCGGCTCGCACGATACGACATAAGCCAAGGCCCGAGCCAAACGCACCCCACTGTTGCCGAGCCACTCACTTCCCCGAGCCCGCCTACCGCGGACACCTGGCGAGACGTTGCCGCAACGGCCAAGCAGCGCGAAAAAACTGCGGAGTGGACGCAATGAGCGAGACGCGGATTCCAACCAAGAAGTCACGTAACGGACTATCACGTCTTTACGTCGTAGCAAATGCCCGAGGGTGCGACCAGGTGCACACCCCCGAAGCGAACGATGTGCGGTGGTGTAAGTCGCCCTCGCTCCGCCTCACCGCGCACTACTCCGCTTGGGCACGCTAGCACCTGCCCTGCCGACCCGAAGATCAGTGCGCAAAGCCATCATGGATCAGCCTCCCTGAGCGACCCATCGATCGCCCTCGGCAGGACACGACTTTCTCATCGGCAAACCAACAGGCACCTCGCTGCATCACGAACCATCGCCAGCTTCCACCTCTCCTTCTGCGTCCGGCATGGCCGTCGTCTCCGGCGGGCGCCGATCCCCTTCCCTGAAGACACGATGCGACGCCTCGATGCTCTCCCAACGTATGCGCTCAACGAAGGCCGCGCCGGACAATTCATCATCGAGGTCTTGCAGTGCCTTCTCAATCCAACCCAGGTATCTCAGATCATCGCGCTTCATAAACAGACCACGCCTCACCTTAACTTGGATGCTAAATTCGACACGAAGGATACGGCAATCAGAGAACTGTCGACCAACATACAGAGGCAGCAACGAGTAAGGGACGCCAGCGCCAAAGGGTCGCGTGTCAACCGACAACAAGACCGTCATCGCCGGTCCCGATACCTCTAGGCATTGACCCGAGGTGCGCCTAATGGTGCTATTGGCAGGCAGGGTCAGTTCGAATTTGCTATAGAGGCCGCCGGTGGAGCTGTTCGAGTAGATAACAGTCCACCCATCCGGCCCTTCATCTACGGGATCGAATCCTTCTCGATCGGCCGGATCCCTTGAAAAGAGCTCAAGAAACCGGTTCTTTAAGAGAATGTCAGGAAGATCGTCGCGCTCATACTGTTCTAGCCGACCTCGCGCAAACTCAGCGCGATTAAAGTATCCACTGAGACTAAGGCTTAGTTCATCAAGGAGTATGTACTCCATCAACTCCTGCAGCAGACGCGCACTCTGAGGTCGCGCAGACGGTTTGTGGAAGTCCCAATCATGGAAGGTGGGTGTCGACTCCCACTGGCGCCGCAGGGCAGGGTTCTCCGCGAACGCAGAATTCAGGTATTCAACAGCTTTCTCACTCAGCTTATATCCAGGAACCTCGATAATCGTGCACGAGTCGCGCTCGCTAACATAGAACCCTTCAATCTCCAGGTCGTGCTCGATCGGCCTCAGTCGACTGCGAACTACATAAACCACCGGCAGCAGTCCTACAATCGCGCCCAGCGTGGCAGCCGCCCACGAAGGGAGTGCCGTCAATATCGCACCTGACACCATATTGACCCCGAGAGACACGGCCAACGCAAGAAGAATTACTTCGATGAGCGACGATCGCACTCCGGGCAGATCAGACACAAGGCGGGGCGCATTTCTATTCATTTCGACTCCTGAGCAACCTCGGGCCGGAGAGGCGGAAAGTCGCCCGCTCGCACAGTCTGCATGGGCAAGAATCTAACGGCCGAGCTCGCCCTACGCAAGAGACGCGCCTAGCGACCCCCTCCCCGCGCCGGTCTCCGAGAGCACTGCATCAACCACTGTGCGAACAACCCCTCGGCTTGAGGCCGAATCGGCCACGAGTTGGCGAACCGCATGCATCGGAAACAGTTCTTGTCTTCGATTAACGTAACACCAATCAAACATTTGTTATACAAATTCTCCGCCGGGAGCCCACAGCCATGCGAGGATGTACATATCCTCGAAAGCGCGGACTGCGCTTGAACCGCACCGCAGGAGTGTCCTGGAAAATTCGCCGAGGCGGCAGTCCAGGCACTCGGCCCTCCTGATAGACGGCCTTTCGTAGGATACTCTCCAACACTCGACGGTCGTCGATTTAAGGGGTCGAGTTGTCGGAGTGGCGCCTTCTGCATGTGGCGGAAATCAACCTCGTTGCGAGGACCCAACGTATGCCATCGGCGGGGCGGCCCTTCGGGCCGGAGTTCGGCTCGTGTGTGATAGCTCAATCCAATACCCGACCTGCCGCCTCGCACGACCACGTCCTGGCGTATCTCGTTGCCGGAAGGCGCTAGACCTCGACATGTTGCGGTCCGTCACTCGCCTCCACCTTGATCACCGCAGGCGCCACACCGCCAAGGGCAACCCGCTTCGTCCCCAACCAGCGTCACAGGCACCCGTGACATCCACCGTTGACCCAGGCGGTACCGGTAGCGAGTTCGACGACGATCGTCAACGCGACGAGGAGCATGGGCTCGCCCGACGAGGGCAAAGTCCTCCGGCATCGCGCGAGGGCACCTGGAACGACGAAGGGCCCCGACCACTGGTCGGGACCCTTCGTGCTTGCGGTAGCGGTGAGATTCGAACTCACGGTGGACTTTCACCCACACACGCTTTCGAGGCGTGCTCCTTAGGCCACTCGGACACGCTACCCAGCCGGGAAGTCCCGGCTGCAGAAGGATACCCGCTCGCGGCGCCTGGACCGAATCGGGCACCCCGCACGCCTGCCGGCACCCGTGGGAGGCCGCCGTCGGACGCCCGGGGCGAGCCCCGCCGTCGGGCACCCGACGCACCCCGAACTCACATCCTCACCTACCCCGTGTCATAGCGATCTCACAGGTTCGGGCGGCTCCATGGAGGAGTTCACTTCCCCGTCACCTGGAGGTCACCCGTGACCCAGCCCCCACAGCTCGCGCTGTACCTCGTCGACCTGGTCGCCGTGCTCGTCCTGACGTTCGGCCTCTACTTCCCGCGCCATCGGCGCCGTGATCTAGTCGTGGCCTACCTGGGCGTGAACGTGGGCGTGCTGGCGGTCGCGGCGACGCTCGCGAGCAGCACGGTCGGCGCGGGCCTGGGCCTGGGCCTCTTCGGCGTCCTGTCGATCATCCGGCTGCGGTCGACCGAGCTGAGCCAGCACGAGGTCGCGTACTACTTCGCGGCCCTCGCACTGGGCCTCCTGGGTGGCCTCGGCGCGACCGCGGGCTGGCTCGGCGTCGCGGGCAGCGCCCTGATCCTCGTGGTCATGGCGGTCGCGGACCACCCGCGGCTGCTGCGGCGCCACCGCAGCCAGGTCGTCCTGCTCGACCGCGCCTTCCCCGACGAGGCCGGCCTCGTGGCCTACCTCGAGCAGCTCCTGGGGGCGCACGTGCACTCGGCGTCGGTCCAGCGCCTCGACCTCGTGAACGACACGACCCTGGTCGACGTCCGTTTCGAGGTCGCCCCGGGCGGCGGCGTCGCGGCGAGCAGCGCGACCGACGTCGCCGCGGCCCTCACCGCCCCGGCCGGGCCCGCCGCCCGGGTGTCGGCATGACCACGCTCCTGCCCGACGGCGCCGCGCCCGACACCCTCGTCGCGCCTCTCGCGGGGTTCTGCCCCGTGTCGCTCGACGAGCTCGTCGCCTCGGCGTCGCTCCAGACCCGGATCGACCGCAAGTACGTCCTGCGCCGTGCGCAGGCACGGGAGGTCCTGGCCGACCTGGCCGAGCGCGAGCCGGGCGTGCGGGTGCTCGACGTCGACGGCCGTCGGGAGTTCTCCTACGAGTCGGTGTACTTCGACACCCCGGACCTGACGAGCTTCCACCTGGCCGCGCACCGCCGTCGGCGGCGGTTCAAGGTCCGCACCCGGACCTACCTGGACTCGGGCGAGGCGTGGCTCGAGGTCAAGACGCGGGCCGCGCGCGGCTCGACCGTCAAGGACCGCGTGGCGCACGACCTCGCGGGCCGCTGCGAGCTGGGCGAGGGCCGGGGCTTCGTGTCGGCGACGCTCGACGGCGCAGCGATCCCCGAGGGGGCCGAACTGCCGCTCGCGGCGGGGCTCGTGACCAGGTACCGGCGCTCGACGCTGCTCCTTCCCGGGACGAGACCCGGTGCGCCTGCGGCCCGCGCGACGCTCGACACGGGCCTGACGTGGCTGCTCGACGAGGGCACGCCCGCGGGCCGCGTCGCGGCGGTCCCCGACCTCGTGGTCGTCGAGACCAAGACCGGGTCGACGCCGTCGTGCCTCGACCACCTGCTCTGGCGCAGCGGCCACCGGCCGCAGCGCATCTCCAAGTACGGCACGGGTCTGGCGGTCCTGCGCCCCGACCTGCCGAGCACCCCGTGGCGACGTGTCGTCCGCCGCTGGGTCGAACCCTCCCTGACCACCACTCCCGACAGGAGCACCTGATGCGACTCCGTAGACCCACCACCGCCACGACCGCAGTCCTGACCGCCACGCTCACGGCCGCCGCGCTCGTCGGCTGCTCGGCGGACACCGGCACGAGCACCACCACGAGCGACGCGGCCTCTGCCACCACGGCCTCGACCGCCGTCGCGGGCCTGACCCCCGAGGAGGCCATGGCCGCGAACGCCGACCCGCACTCCTCGGGGGCCGACGACGAGGACCTCTCGTGGGACGAGTCCGAGGAGGTCGCGGTCACGCTCGACGGCGACTCGGCCCAGGCCGACGGTGACGGCGTGAGCGTGGACGGCTCGACCGTCACGATCACCCAGGCCGGCACCTACCGCGTCACGGGGGACCTGACCGACGGGCGGCTCGTCGTGGCGTCGTCGGGCGACGGCGTGGTGCGGCTCGTTCTCGACGGCGCGAGCATCACCTCCTCGACGACCTCGGCGCTGGTCGTCGAGGACGCCGCGACCGCGGTCGTGGTCCTGGCCGACGGCTCGACGAACCACCTCGAGGCGGCCAAGACGACGGTCGACTCCGACCATGACACCGAGACTGACGGCAGCACCGACGAGCCCGACGCAGCCCTGTTCTCCTCGGCCGACCTCACGATCGGCGGCACCGGTTCCCTCGACGTGGTCAGCGCCGCGACCGACGGGATCGCGAGCAAGGACGGCCTGGTGATCACCGGGGGCGACCTCACGGTCGACGCGGGCGACGACGGCGTCCGCGGCAAGGACTACCTGGTCGTGACCGACGACGCGTCGGTCACCGTGACAGCGGCGGCCGACGGCCTCAAGTCCACGAACTCCGACGACGAGACCATGGGCTACGTCGCGGTCCTCGGCGGGACGCTCGACGTCACGTCGGGCGACGACGGCATCCAGGCCGAGACCGACGCGATCGTCGCGGACGCGACCGTGACGATCGCCGCGGCGGGCGGGCCCGGCACGGAGGTCGCCGAGGACGCCTCGGCCAAGGGCATCAAGGGCGACGTCGGGGTCGTGGTCGGCGGCAGCGCGACCGTGGACGTCGCCGCCGCGGACGACGGCCTGCACTCGAACGGCGCCGTGTCGGTCTCGGGCGGGGACGTCACGCTCGCCTCGGGCGACGACGGCGTCCACGCCGACGGCGACCTCACGATCACGGCCGGCACGCTCACGGTCAGCGAGTCGGTCGAGGGCCTCGAAGGCGCCACGATCACGCTCGCGGGCGGCGACGTCCACATCACCGCGTCCGACGACGGCGTGAACGCCGCGGGCGGGACGAGCACCGACACCACAGGCACCGAGACGGCGCAGGAGGGCCCTGCCCCGCAGGACGGCCAGGCGCCGGGTGACGTCACTCCCCCGGCCGACGGCGAGCGCCCCACCCCGCCCGACGGCACGGTCCCCGGCGACGGCACGGCCGGCGCGCCCCCCGCCATGCCCGACGGCGAGATGCCGTCCGGCGAGATGCCCACCATGCCCGCGGGCGAGATGCCCGACGGCGCAGCCCCCGGTGGGCAGGCCGGCGGTCCGGACGGTGGCGCACCCGGAGGCGAGGCCGCGGGCGACTACTCGCTCACGATCTCGGGCGGGACGCTCGTGGTCGACGCGGGCGGCGACGGCCTGGACAGCAACGGCTCGCTCGAGATCACGGGCGGGACCACCGTGGTCCAGGGGCCGACGAACGCGGGGAACGGTGCGCTCGACGTCAACGGCACGTTCACGATCTCGGGCGGCACGCTGCTCGCCGCGGGCAGCTCGGGCATGGCCGTGGCCCCCGACACCGACTCGTCGCAAGGCTGGGTCGCCGCGAACCTCGACCAGAGCGCCGCAGCCGGGACCGTGGTCCACGTCCTCGCCGAGGACGGCACGCCCCTCGTGTCCTACGAGGTCACCAAGGACACGCAGAACGTCGTCTACTCGTCCTCCGAGATCGAGACGGGCGCCACCTACGTCGTCCAGACCGGTGGCACCCTCGGCACCCCGGACGACGCCGGGCTCTCGTCCGACGGCACCACCGACGGCGCGACGCAGGCGGCGACGGCCGTCGCGGGCGAGTTCGCGGGCGGCGGCACGGGCGGCACGGGCGGCGGCCGCAGGCCCGGCACCGGTGGCTCGACCGGCTCGAGCGACTCCTCGGGCGCGACGACCACGAGCGGCGCGTGACGCCGTCGGGCAGCTGAGGCCTTACGCGCCAGGGGCGCCGCACCCGACGGTGCGGCGCCCCTGGCCGTCCCGGACCGACCCGGGACCTTCACGCAGATCAGGCCGAGCAGGGCCGACCGGCGTCCCACGCACCCCAGACGTCGCTCCCGGGCACCTCGCCACGGGTCCACCACTGGGCCGTGTGGTTCACGCCCGCACGCGAGACGACCGCGCCGCCCGAGTACGTGGCCTCGAGCGAGAACGCCGGGGCGCACTTGACGACCTCGACCACGGGGGCCGTGCCGCACGGACCGATCTTCTGCCACGGGCTGCCCGAGGTCGCGGCCGGGGCCGTGCCACGCGTCCACCACTTGGCCTTGTACTCGGCGCCGTCGTGCGAGACGACGTCACCCGACGTGTAGACGCCCGAGCCGTACCAGGGGGCGGCGCACTGCGCGCCGACCTGCGGGCCGGGGGTCGACGCGCGCAGCGTCGCACCGAGGGTCGAACCGAGCTCGTTCTTGTAGTCGCCCGTGAGGTCCCACCACATGGCGCCGCCGTAGCCCTGGACCGCGAGCCACTCGGCCTTCGCGTTCACGGACGCCTTGTCGTCGTAGCTCCACCACTGGTCGCCGTCGTAGCGCCACGAGGCGCCGATCGTCGGGTCGAAGTACGCCTTGCCGACCGTGCGCAGCTCGGCGTACGTCTTGGTGCCGATGTAGCCCGCGGCAGGCTTCCAGCCCGCGCTGCCGTCCGCGACGCCGTACCAGCCGTGGCCGTAGGCCGCGAGGCCCGCGTTGAGCTGCTGCGGGTCCGCGCCCGCGTTGACGTACATGCCCATGGCGCCGTCGAGGCCCAGGCCCCAGTTCTCGGTGCCGTCCGGGTGCAGGTTGCCCTGGTGGCCCGTCTTGTTGGGGACCCAGCCGCCGTGGAAGTCGTAGCCCTGGACGTTGAGGAAGTCGACGACCGCGAAGAGCCGCGGGTCGAGCCATCCGCCCTGGCCGGCGTTCCAACCACCCGCGGGAGCGAAGCCCGTCAGCAGGTAGTCCTGACCGTTCTGGGCGCCCAGCGCGTCGAGCGAGGTGCGGAACTCCTCCATGAGGAGCAGGAAGTTCTCCTTGTCCTCGGGGCGGGCGTTCGCCGTCTCGCCCCCGGTGACCGGCCACTCCCAGTCGATGTCGATGCCGTCGAAGATGCCGGCCGCAGCTCCCGGGCCCCCCTTGTCGCCGATCTGCGGCAGGTTGCCCCGGATGTAGATGTCGAGACACGAGCTCACGAGCTTCGTCCGCCCCTCGGCCGTGGACGCGGCCTCGGAGAAGTTGTCCGACCAGGTCCAGCCGCCGAGCGACACGAGGATCTTGGTGTCGGGGCTGACGGCCTTGAGCTTGCGGAGCTGGTTGAAGTTGCCCGCGAGCGCCTGGCCCGCCTTGTCGGCCTTGCCGTCCACGGACTGCTTGGCCGGGACGAGGCGCAGGAAGTCGTTCTGCGCGTCGCCCTCTCCGGGCACCTGGTTGATGTCGCACACGAGGTCGGTCGTGACGTTGCCGAACGCGTAGTTGAGGTGGGTCAGGTCCTTGATCGCCCCGGTCGACACGAGGTTCGCGACGTGGAAGTCGCGCGTGATCGGGCCGTCGGCCATGAAGTAGCCGACGCTGCGGTAGCCGTTGATGTCGTCAGGGCCTGCGGACGACGAGGTGGTGGCGGGCTTGGCAGAAGCGACGGACTGGGTCGCGGCGGCCTGGGTTGCCGGTGCCACCACGACGGAAGCGGCGAGCACCGCGGCTGCGGCGATCGCCACCGGCGCGAGCCGGCGTCTGGGTGTGTCTTGCATGTGAGGGCCTCGTTGCTCTCCTCCGGGCACGCCCGGAACTTTGTTCGGACGCCTCGCACAGTAGACCCGAAAGAACCCTTTGCCAAGGGTCTTAACCAATACGAGGGCGTGTTGGGTCGAACGCCCCGATTTGCCCCCTGGACGGGCGTCCTACTCGGTGCTTTTCCCCGGTTTGTCGGGTGTCCGCTCCGGCTCGTCGCGAGCTCCCGTGACGCCTCCCACGCCACCTCCTGCCCGGGACGCCGCACCTCACACCGTTCCTTGTGGAACCCCTCCCGCGGCCGTCGTACGCTCGGATCGTGCCCCCGCAGACCCCCGCGACCCCAGCGACCAGCCCCACGATCGACGACGTCGTCCACCTGCTGCGCGGCAAGCGGCTCACCGCGCTGACGGGCGCGGGCATCTCGACCGACTCCGGCATCCCCGACTACCGCGGGCCCGACTCCCCGCCCCGCAACCCCATGACCTACCAGCAGTTCGTCGGGGACGAGGCGTTCCGCCGCCACTACTGGGCGCGCAACCACGTGGGCTGGCAGCGCGTGCACCGCACGCACCCCAACGCCGGGCACAAGGCCCTGGTCCGGCTCGAGGAGCGCGGCGTCCTCGAAGGGATCATCACGCAGAACGTCGACCTGCTCCACGAGGACGCGGGCTCTCGCAACGTCATCGACCTCCACGGCCGCTACGACCGCGTGATCTGCCTGTCCTGCGCACGCGTCATCTCGCGCGAGCACCTGGCCGACCGGCTCACCGAGCTCAACCCGCACTTCCTCGACAGCATCGGCGACCTCGACGACGTCGAGACCGCACCCGACGCCGACGCCGTGATCGAGTCGACCGCCCACTTCGTGCCCGCCGCGTGCGAGTTCTGCGGCGGCATGCTCAAGCCGGAGATCGTGTACTTCGGCGAGAACGTGCCACGCGAGCGGGTCGAGCGGGCCTACGCCATGGTCGACGCCGCCGACGCGCTGCTCGTCGCCGGCTCGTCGCTGACCGTCCTGAGCGGGCTCCGGTTCGTCAAGCACGCCGTGAAGACCGACAAGCCCGTCGTCATCGTCAACCGCGGCGCGACCCGGGGAGACCCGCTCGCCACGATCAAGCTCGAGGCCGGTGTCTCCGAGACGCTCGAGGAGCTCGCGGACAGGCTCTGAGCGGTGCCGCACGGCCGCCGTGCGGGTGAGGTGCGGCTGCGGTGTGCCGACGAGCGAACCCAGGTCCGGGTCTACCGGGACAAGCCTCGTCCTGACGGCCGTCCCACCTCGATGCCCTCGACGTCGTACGCGAGGCCGTCCGGGGTGCGAACGCGCACGGTCACGAGGTCGCCGGGCTCGATCGCCGCACCACCGTCCTCCGCGTCGAAGTGCCACGTGAAGCCTGCGGCACCGCCGCCACGCAGTCGCGTCCCCCGGTCCTCCGTGCCGGGCTCGACAGCGGGGCCCGGGGTAATCTCCCGGCCGGCACGCACCAGCACGACCTCCGGCGCCTGGACCTCGACGATGCCCTCGCTCGCCGGCACGGTGACGGCCAGCCCCACGCGGACCACCGCAGAGGAGTCCCACCTGACCGACGGTGGGCCGTACGTGGCGCCGTCGGGCCCGAGCACCACGACGTCGTCGCCCACCGTCTGCCCCTCCTCGACCGACACGACCGGGAGCGGCGCCTCGGTCGACACCGGAGCCGGCGCGGTACCGGGCCCCCGGTCCAGCACCAGGCAGACGCCCACGACTCCCAGCGCGGCCACCACGAGGTAGCCGACGAGCCTCGGCCGGACGCGCGCCGAGGGCATCAGCCCGCCCCTGCCGTGTCGTTGTCCCTCGACCGCACCGTCATGTTCGTTCTCTCACTTCCCGTGCCGGGTGACGGGCACGTCCTCGATCGCGGGGAGGTGGGGGATCTCGAAGGTGACCGACTCGGTCTCCGGATCGAGCGCCGAGAGGACGCAGGTCTGCGGGACCTTCTCGACCGTGAGCGTCTTGGGCCGCAGGGAGCACGTCTGAAAGACGCTCTCGCCGATCGATCCTTGCCCGTCCGCGTCGCGATAGCTCAGGAGTCTCTGCCGGGACTCGGGGTCGATGATCGCGAGCCCTTCGAGATACTGCCAGCTTCCCGGCTCGACCGACAGCGAGGACGGGAGCAGATCGACCTCCTCGCCGTCACCCGAGGCGAGCGCAAAGTGCACGACCGTCCTGTCGGGGTACGCCACGACGGAGTACACCTCGGCGACGACGGGGCGGGTCCGGTCGCCCTCCACGGGGACGTCCCCGCTCGTCGTCCCCACCACGGCAGCCGCCTCGGCCGCCGTCAGTGCGCGGGCGATCTCCTGGGCGGAGACCTCCGGCGCGGCATCGGGCGTCTGCGAGGGCCTCCCCGACGGTTCGGCCGTCTCGGGGCCGCCCGAGCACCCGCCCAGCAGCAGAGCAACCAGCAGACCGGCCGGCACGGTCCCGCGGGCCCGGGCGCTCATCGCTTCGCCTCCTGCACCGAGTAGACGATCGTGACGCGCCGGTTCGCCTGCTGCCCCTCGGCCGAGTCGTTGCTCGCGACGGGCTCGGACTCGCCCTTGCCCACCGACTCGAGCGTGACGTCGTCCCCGACCGCCGGCTCGAGCACCGCCAGCACGGACGCGGCCCGCTCCTCGGAGAGCACCCGGTTGTCGGCATCGCTGCCGTCGGAGTCGGTGTGCCCGGTGACGACCACGTTCCCGGTCCCGCGGGCCGCGACGTCCGCAGCGACCTCGGCGAGCCTCGACCGCGCTCCGGGTGACAGCACCGCCGACGCCTTGTCGAAGACCACGTTGGCGTCGAGCGTCACGGCGACCTGCTCGACCGTCTCCTCGGTCTGCGCGACCTCCTCGACGTCGGCGGTTCGCTGGGACAGCCTGAAGGTGCTCGCCTCGACGGGGGCCGCCGCGACCTGGTCGGGACTCGGGAGCCGGGGCCAGCCCTGGCCCAGCAGCACCGCCGGCTCCTCGGCGACCGGGGTCAGGGCCCCTTCCTCCACGGGGACGTCGGCGACGACGTCCCTGCCGATCCGCACGTCCACGGTCGCCGTCCCCTCCGGGAGCTCGGGAAACAGCGCGAACGCCACGGCGAGCTCCCCCGGCTCCGCTGCGAAGTCCCCCGTCGAGGAGGTCAGCGCACGCCCGTCGACGACCAGCGGCCGGTATCCCTGCAGGTCGGCGACGTCGAGCAGCTCGACGGCCGAGGCCATGTTGTAGTCGTAGACCGACGGCTCCTGGAGGTCTGACGGGAACGCGTCCGTCTCGCCGAACCCGATGCCCTGGGTCTTCTCGGTGAGCGAGTAGTACAGCGCCGTCGCGCCGTCCACCCGGTAGGCGCCGTGCACGATCCCCCGGACCACAGGGTCGCCGCCCAGGCCGAAGGACGGGTACGCGAAGGTCCCGTACATCGGGACCTCGACGCCGTCGACGAGCACCGCACCCTGCGTGAGGTCGAGCTCCCCGCCCGCGGCGTCGGCCGCGTCCGTCGAGGCGGCCGCGTCCGTCGAGGCGGCCGCGTCCGTCGAGGCGGCCGCGTCCGTCGAGGCGGCCGCCGAGACCTGCCCTCCGGCGATCAACGAGACGGCCACCACCGTGACCAGCCTCTCGTGACGAACAGCTCTCATGGCGGCGCCTCCCCTGACTCGTCGAGCCTCGTGCTCTCTCCAGCTGCACGGGGATCACCTGCTGCTCGAAGACCCCGGCGGCCACCGTGGCGCCGCCGGGGCAGGGAGCTCGTACGGCCTCGGTGATCACCGCGACCGCGAGCATAAGAGCGGGCGCCGGACGACGAAGCACCGTGTCACGGAGTAGTCCGTTCGCACGCCCTGGCTGCGCCGCACTCACGCCCCGAGACGGATCGCCACGATCCCCGCGACGGCGCAGATCGTCGCCGTGACGCGCCGCACGCTCAACGGTTCGCGGAACACGAGGTAGCCGATCGCACCGGCGGCGAGGACGCCTGTCTCACGCAGCGCCGAGACGACCGCGAGCGGCGCGATCGACTGCGCCCAGACGACGATCGTGTAGGCCGCGAGCGAGAGGACGCCACCGAGCGCACCCATCGGGGCGTGCGCGCGCAGTCCCCGGGCGAACTCGCGCTTGTCCCTGGCCAGCACCAGGCAGACGACGGGGATCGAGACCCCCTGGAGCAGGAACAGCCACGCCGCATAGCTGAGCGGCTCCCCCGAGAGGCGTACCCCGACGCCGTCGAGCACCGAGTACGCCGTGATGGTGACGCCGACCACGACCGAGATGAGCGTGCCCGTCGTGCTCGCGCGCCCCTTCGGCGCCCAGGCCAGCGTGAGCAGCGCCAGCGCGACCACCGCGACCCCGCCGAGCTGCGCCGCCGTCATCCGCTCCCCGAGGAACAGCGTCGAGACGAGGGTGACGCCGAGCACGGCGATTCCGCGGGTGAGGGGGTACGCGCTACCGAAGTCCGACGTCGCGTACGCCGCCGTGAGCAGCAGCAGGTAGAGCGTCTGGACGGCGGCCGACACCAGCAGGTAGGGCCACGCGGACGACTCGGGGAGCGGCAGGACCAGGCAGCCGATCCCTCCGACGACGAGGTACACGAGCGCGATCAAGGTCGAGGAGACCAGTCGGGCGGGGATGGCCTTGGCGATCGCGTTCCAGGTGCCGTGCAGCAGCGCGGCCCCGAGGACCACGAGGACGACGGACCCGGTCACCCTGCCGACCCCGGCGTGTCTTCACCGGCAGCGTCGGCGACGCGCCGCGCGCGGATCAGGACGGCCTGCTCGGGCCGGAGCGCGGGCATGACCACGCCGACCGTGGCGAGGACCGCCCCGCTCAGCGTGACCGCCCCGCCCGCCCACCACGGCGCCGGGTCGGCACCGTCGGGGAGGCCGCCGACGAGAACGGGCTCGACGCGGTAGGTCCCGCCACGCTCGAGCCCGGGGAGCCGGACACGTCCTGGGCTCGCCACCGCGGCACGCGTGAGGGACACGTACGCGTACACCGCCTCCGACCCGTCCGGGGCCACGACGCCGTGGAGGGTGAGCGAGGTGTCCGGGTGGTCGAGGCGCACGACCTCACCACCGTGCAGCAGCGCACGGTGCTCCTTGTAGAAGGCGATCCACCCGGCGAGCTCGGCACGTTCCGCGGCGCTCGCCGCTCGCAGGTCCCACTCCACGCCGAGATGCCCGAACAGGGCGGTGATCGCGCGGAACGACAGGGACTGGACCCTCCCGGTCGTGTGCGAGGCGCCCGACGCGACGTGCGCCCCGATCATCTCGGGCGGCACGAGCTGACCCGTCCACCGGTTGATCTGCTGGCGCTCGAGGGGGTCGTTGTCGTCGGACGCCCAGACGCGGTCGGTGCGTTCGAGGACACCGAGGTCGACCCGGCCGCCCCCCGAGGAGCACGACTCGATCTCGAGACCCGGGTAGCGCGACCTCAGCTCATCGACGAGCCGGTAGAAGGCGAGCGTCTGCTCGTGCACGCCAGGGCGGCCGTCGGGTCCCGATCCCGCGTCGACCAGGTCGCGGTTGTGGTCCCACTTGATGTACGCGATGTCGTACTCGTCGAGGATCGCGCACATGGCGTCACGGACGTGGGCGTAGCACTCGGGGATCCCGAGGTCGAGGACCTGCTGGTGGCGTGACTCGACGGGCAGGCGTCCGCCCGTCGCCATGATCCACTCCGGGTGTGCGCGTGCGAGCTCGGAGTCGACGTTGATCATCTCGGGCTCGAACCACAGCCCGAACTGCAGGCCCAGTCCTCGCACGTGATCGACGAGCGGGTGCAGCCCCTCGGGCCAGACGTCCGGCGAGACGAACCAGTCGCCCAGACCGGCACGGTCGTTGCGCCGGCCTCCGAACCAGCCGTCGTCGAGCACGAATCGCTCGACGCCGAGCTCTGCCGCACGATCGGCGAGGTCTCGCAGGGTGTCGACGTCGTGGTCGAAGTAGACGGCCTCCCACACGTTGAGCGTGACGGGGCGGGGCGTGCGAGGGTGCTGCGGGCGGGCGCGCAGGTGCCGGTGCATGCGCCGCGCGGCGTCGTCCAGGCCGGCTCCGTAGATGCCGTAGACCCACGGGCTCGTGTACCGCTCCCCCCGGGCGAGGCGCACCTCTCCGGGCAGCAGCAGCTCGCCGCCACCGATCAGCTGTTCGCCGCTCAGGACCCGCTCGACCTGGTGGACGTGGTTGCCGGACCACCCGGTGTGCACCCCCCAGACCTCACCGTGACCGAAGCCGAACCCGGGCGTGCCGACCGAGAGCACGGTCGCCGCGTCGAGCCCGGTACGACCGCGTCGACCTTCTCGACGATGGGTCCCGACCGTCACCGTGCTGCGTTGCGGTGCACGTTCGCCGCCCCACCGACCGGCCAGGTCGAGGATCTCGCTCGCCACGGGCGGGGTGGGCATGCTGAGCAGGACCTGGTCGAGCTGGTAGGGGCTGTCCCCCGTGTTCTCGACCTCGGCGCGCAGGCGCGCGACCCCCGCGACCGACAGCTCGACGGTGAGGGTCAGTCTCAGCTCGGCGGCGTCGTCGACGGCGTTCACGACGAGCGCACCACTCCCCTGCTCGACGAGACGAGGAGCCGTCGGTGCGAGCAGCTCGCGCCCGTCGAGCAGCGCGGACGTTGTGCGCCAGAGCGGCGACCAGGCCGTGCCCGCCCGGGACCCGCTGACTCCTGGGGTGCCCATCCAACCGCGCGCGTGCTCCGGCAGGATCGCGATCCGCACCGGGACGTCGACCTCGCTCGCACCGACGGGCAGGACCGCGGTCCGCCGCAGCGCGTCGAAGCCTTCTTCGTCGAGCGGCCCGGGGTCTGCACCCCAGTGCACGATCGAGGGCAGGGCGCCGTCTGCGAGGTCCAGCGCGAGCATGACTCCACCGGAGCGCAGGATCAGGCCGAGGAGTGGTTGCTGGGTGGTCATCGGGGACCTTTCCGTGGGTGGGTGGTGCGGTCGGCGCCCGTCTCGATACCGCACGGGACGGAGCGAGCGGGATCCGCTAGTGTTTGCGTCATCATGAGGCCCTCATCGAACACACCGTCCGGAGCCGACTCTCCTGCCCGGCCCCGCGCCTCGATCAACGACGTCGCGAAGCATGCCGGTGTCTCCGCGCAGACCGTCTCGCGCGTCGCGAACGGACAGACGAACGTCAGACCGGCGACCCGTGAACGGGTGCAGGCGTCGATGCGGGCCCTCGGATACCGGCCCAACAGCGCGGCACGCAACCTGAAGTCGGGCCGGTTCCGCAGCATCGGGTTCGTCACCTTCAACCTCGCCACGCTCGGCACCGAGCGCACGCTCAACGCCATCGCCGAGGCCTCCGAGGCCGCCGGGTACACGACCACGCTGCTGCCGGTCAAGGATCCGACGCAGATCGACGTCGCGGGCGCCTTCAGCCGGCTCGAGGAGCAGGCCGTCGACGGCATCATCCTCGTGATGTCGGCCAAGATCGACTCGCTCGACGAGCTCAAGCTCACGGCCGGCCTGCCCCTGGTGATCGTCGACTCCGACGCCAACCTTCCCTACACGATCGTCGACACCGACCAGGAGCAGGGCGCCCAGATCGCGCTGCAGCACCTGCTCGACCTCGGGCACCGCGACATCGTGCACATCTCCGGCCCCTCGACCTCCTTCTCGGCCAAGCGCCGAGCCGCGGCCTACCGCCAGATCATGTTCGACGCCGGGCTCCCCGCCCACCCGGTCCTCGTCGGTGACTGGACGGCGAGCTCGGGGCTCGCGCTCACGCGCGAGCTCCTCGCCTCCGCGCAGCCACCGACCGCGGTGTTCGCCGCCAACGACCAGATGGCGCTCGGCGCGATGCACGCGATCCACGAGCACGGCTGGAGCGTTCCTGCCGACGTCAGCGTGGTCGGCTTCGACGACACCGACGACGCGGCATCGTACTGGCCGGCGCTCACCACCGTGCACCAGAACTTCGACGCCGTGGGCCGGCAGGCGACGAGGCTCCTGCTCTCGATCATCGACGGCGAACCGAGCGAGACGCAGAAGATCCTGATCCCGACCCGGCTCGTCGTCCGCGAGAGCACCGGCCCCGTGCGCCGCGCCTAGCACCGAGAGGGTCATGCCTCGGTCGGTCCCAGCTCGGGACGCGCGACGAACTGCGCGGTGGCCGACGCGGCACCGATCGTCTCGAAGACCAGCACCTCGTTCTCCCCGGCCCTGGTCACGGGCGCAGGCACGTACGAGGTGCGCTGCGGACCCCGGCTCCAGTAGCGGCCCAGGTTGACGCCGTTCACCCACAGGACGCCCTTTCCCCAACCTCGCAGGTCGAGGTGGAGGTCGGCGGCCTCGTCCAGCACGAACGAACCGCGGGCGAACGCGGGTCCGCAGACCGCCGGGCTCGGCGCGCCGACGACGACGTCCCCTCCGTCGTCGGCGCGGGACAGCGCGTCCCGGATCGGCTCGAGATCCTCGAGATGCACGCCCCCTGCGACCCAGGTGGTGATCTCCACGCCGTCGAGGGTGACCGGACCGATCAGGCCCTTCGCCTCGCCGAGCCGTGGCCCGTAGTTCACGCCGCCGAGATTCTCGACGAGGACGGTGAGCTCGCCGCTGGCACGGCTCGGCAGAGGCAGCATCCGCTCGTGGAGCTCACGGTCGAGCGTCCCGACGAGCGCGCCGTCGAGGAAGACCTGGGCACGGTCCCGCACCTCGGAGAACGTGAGGAGCCCCCCGTGCTCGACCGTCGTCGAGTAGCAGGTGAAGCCCCGGGTCGAGCCGAGCTCGGTCGCGTCGGGAAGGTGGTCGAAGGGCTGCGCGTCGATCACCGGGACCGACCGCAGCGGCACGCTCTGGTCGAAGCGGACACCGAGCACCGGAGCATCACGCCGGACCTCGGGACGCTCCTCGGGCACGGGCGCGTACCTCGCGATCACCTCGCGAAGACGCCAGTACTTCTCGGTCGGGGTGCCGTCCTCGGCGAGCGGCGCGTCGTAGTCGTACGAGGTCACGATGGGCCGATAGGTGCCCTTGTCGTTGGCGCCGTTCGTGAACCCGAAGTTCGTGCCGCCGTGGAACATGTAGACGTTCACGGAGGCCCCCGCCGCGAGCATCTCGTCGAGCTCGCGTGCCGACTCCTCGGCGGACGACGTGTGGTGGATCTCGCCCCAGCTGTCGAACCAACCGCACCAGAACTCCGAGCACATCAACGGCCCCGTCGGCTGGTGCCGGCGCAGGGTGGCGAGCCGCTCGGTCGCCCGCGAACCGAACGAGGCGGTCCGGTGCAGCTCGTCGAGGCTGCCGTTGGCGAGCATCTCGTCGCTCGGCTGGTCGACCGTGGTCAGCGGCACGTCGATCCCGAGGTCGCGGGTCATCGACGTCAGACGCCGCAGGTACTCCCGGTCGGCGCCGTACGCGCCGTACTCGTTCTCGATCTGCACGAGGACGACAGGTCCGCCGTGCTGGATCTGTCGCGGCCGGACGATCGCGTAGACCTCTTCGAGGTACTCGGCGATGGCCTCGAGGTACGCCGGATCGCTCGAACGCAGCGTGATCGTCGGGTCGGCGACGAGCCACCCGGGGAGCCCGCCGTCGTGCCACTCGGCGCAGATGTACGGCCCCGGACGCACGATGGCGCGCATGCCCTCGGCGTGCACGAGGTCGAGGAAGCGGCCCAGGTCCAGCAGGCCGTCGGTCCGGAACTCGCCCCGTACCGGCGCGTGCTCGTTCCACGGCACGTACGTCTCGATCGTGTTGAGTCCCATGAGACGCGCCTTGCGGATCCGGTCGCTCCACTGGTCCTGGTGCACGCGGAAGTAGTGCAGGGCACCCGAGAGGATCCGGAAGGGCGCGGCGTCGAGAAGGAAGTCGGTCTCGCCGACGGCGAAGCTGGGCATGCATCGTCCTGTAGGTCGTGGGATGGTCCGCGGGGCGGCCACCGTGACGGCGGCTGCCCCGCGGGTTGGTGCGAGGCTGCTACTTGTTGACGCTGAAGCCCTGCTCGTTGCCGAACGCGACGAGCGTGTCCTGCCACTCGAGGAGCGCTGCGTTCAGGTCACCGTTCGATCCGAGCGCCTTGCCGACCGAGTCGCCGAAGACGTTGTTGGCGTACCCCTGGTACGGCAGGTACTGCCAGTCGGCGACGACCGAGGCCGCAGATGCCGCACCGACCTGGTTGGCGGGCTGGCCCGCGTACGGCTCGAACGGGTGGTCGAGGAACTCGGGGTCGGCGAGGTCCGCGACGGTCGACGGGAAGCCCGTCGAGTTCAGCAGCGCACGCCCGTCACCCTCGGCGAGGTACTTGAGGACGCCCGCTGCGGCCGCCTTGTTCGCACTCTGCTCCGTGACCGCGAGGCCGCTGCCACCGTTCTCCGCGGAGGCCGGCTCGCCGTCCCACGTCGGCATCGGGGCGACGCGCCACTTGCCCGCGGGGCCGTAGTCGTCCATCCCGCTGATCATCCAGGAGCCCATGAAGAGCGTGCCCAGCTTGTCCTGGGTCAGCGCCTTGGACCACTCGTCCGACCAGGTCGAGAGGCCGGAGAGCTCTCCGGCGGTGAGCCGCTCGCCCCAGAAGTCCGCGAACTTCTTCGTGCCGTCGTCCTGCAGGTCGATCGTGACGTTCTCGCCGTCGGTCCGGAACGGCTGCCCGCCCGACGCCCAGATCATGCTGGTGAAGAAGCCCGCGTCACCGCTGTTCGCGATGTAGGCCTCGGGGTCCGCTGCGTGGATCGCCTGCGACGCCGCCGCGAACTCGTCCCAGGTCGCCGGGGCCTCGGTCACGCCCGCCTTGTCGTACATGTCCTTGTTGTAGATCATGACCATCGGGCCGGAGTCCATGGGCAGCGCGACGAGCTTGTCCTGCACGTTCACGGCGTTCCACGTCGAGGCCGTGAACGCGTCCTGGTAGGTCTCGAGGCCGTAGCCGTTCAGGTCGGCGAGCGCCTTGCCGAGGGTCAGCTGCGGCAGGGTCTGGTACTCGACCGGCACGAGGTCGGGCGCGCCCTTGCCCGCCTTGATCGCGTTCTGCAGCTTGGTGACCACGGCGTCCGGGTTCTCGAGCTTGACGACGTCGAACGTGACGTTCGGGTACTCCTTCGAGATGCCGTCCGCGATCACCTGCGTGTCGTCCGACCAGGTCCACCACGTGAGCGTGACGTCTTCCTTGAGCGCCGCGTCCGTGTCGGTCGAGCCGCTGTCGGTCCCGGCGGTCCCGCTGCCGCAGCCCGCGAGCACGCCGGCGAGCAGGGCACCGGTGCCGACGACGGCACCGAGGCGCCCCCACCGGCGAGTGGAGATTCTCTTCATCGAGGTAGTTCCTTTGCGGTTGGTGTTCGATCTCTGGTACCGGATGAACCGGACTACTTGACGCTCCCGGCGGTCAGCCCTGACTGCCAGTAGCGCTGCAGGTAGAGGAAGGCCGCCGAGATGGGGATGACGGTCAGCAGCGATCCCGTGATGACGAGATGAGGGATGGCCTGGCCCCCGATCGAGCTCGACTGCGCCGACCACTGCGCCAGTCCGACCGGGAGCGGGTACCACTGCGCGTCGCTCAGCATGATGAGCGGCAGGAAGTAGTTGTTCCACGTCGCGACGACCGCGAACATGAGCACCGTGATCAGTGCCGGCGCGAGCTGCCGCAACGCGATCACGAAGAAGATGCGGATCTCTCCGGCGCCGTCGAGGCGTGCCGCCTCGAGCAGCTCGTCGGGGATCGCGTCGCGGGCGTACACCCAGACGAGATAGAGGCCGAACGCGCTCACCATCGCCGGGATGATCACCGACCAGGGCGTGTTCGTCAGTCCGAGTCCGCTGAAGAGCAGGAACTGCGGGACCGCGAGCGCCGTGCCGGGGATGGCCATCGCGCCCAGGATGATCGCGAAGACCCACTTGCGGCCAGGGAACTTGTACTTCGCCAGCCCGTACCCCGCGAGGGTGGCGAGCAGAGTTGCTCCCCCGGCGCCGACGACGACATAGAACAGCGTGTTCGTGAGCCAGCGCAGGAAGATGCCGTCCTGGTACGTGAACGTGTCGGCGACGTTCTGGAAGAGCGAGAACTCGCCGCTGAACCAGAACGCGAAGGAGCTGTAGAGCGAGTCCATCGTCTTCGTCGAGTTCACCACGAGCCACCACAGCGGTACGAGGCAGTAGAGCATCATCAGCGTCATGAGGAGGCCGAGCAGGAGGGAGGGTCGCTTGTGTCGCGGCTTCGCTCGCGCGCCGCGCGCCGCGCCCCCCGGCAGGCGACCGCTCGCGAGACGGCTCGGCGTGCGGACCGACCGGCGTCCGGTGCCGACGGCGCTCACGCCCCGGCCCCCTTCTTCTCGCCGCCGAGCTGGACGAGGTAGGCCACTACCATGGTGATGACTCCCGAGATGATGGCGATCGCTGCCGCGTAGTTGAACTGCGAGCCGGCGAACGACAGGTTGAAGGCATAGAGGTTCGGCGTGTAGTACGACGGGATCGAGTTCGGCGCGAGGGTCTGCAGGATCGACGGCTCGTTGAAGAGCTGGAAGCTGCCGATCACCGAGAAGACCGTGGCGATGACCAGCGCCCCCCGGATCGACGGGAGCTTGATCGAGAAGATCGTGCGGAACGTCCCGGCGCCGTCGATCTCGGCGGCCTCGTAGAGCTCCTGGGGCACCGACTTCAGCGCGGAGAAGAAGATGAGCATGTTGTAGCCCACGAACTCCCACGTCACGATGTTGCCGATCGAGACCAGGATCAGGTTCGAGGCCAGCGGTGACGGCAGCTCCACCCCGAAGAAGTGGTTCAGGTCGGCGACGAGGCCGAACTGCGAGCCGTACATGTACCCCCAGATCATGACCGCGACGACCCCGGGGACGGCGTAGGGCAGGAAGATCGACAGCCGGTAGAACGGCACCCATCGCAGGCGCGCGCTGTCGAGCGCGAGAGCCGCGAACAGAGCCAGCAGGAGCATGATCGGGACCTGCACGAGGAGGAAGGTCGCGACCCTGGCCATGGCCCCCCAGAACTTCGGGTCGGCCAAGGCCTGCGCGTAGTTCGCCACTCCGACGAAGGAGTTGCCGCCCATGAGCGTCTCGCGGAAGAGGCTGAGGTAGATCGCGTAGAACAGCGGCGCGAGGAAGACGAGCGCGAAGACGAGCATGAACGGCCCGACGAACCACCAGCCCGCCCAGTCGCGGCGGATGCGGCGCCGAGGGGGTGACGCGGTTCCCGTCGCGGGGACTCGCGCGAGGACCGCGGGCGCCCGGCCGGCCGACGGCTCGACCGATGGGTGCTCGACAGCGATGCGCGGCCTGCTGCCCGCCTCGTGAACTGATGACTTCTTCGACATTCGCGACCGCACTCCTTCGTGGGTGTTTGCGTTCCCAGCACGATATAAGCAACGATGATGTTTACGCAAACAGCCTGGAGCTACCGCACGTCACGAAGGAGTAACGAATGCTGGCGACAGACCCTGAGGACCCGCGCCCGAGGGGGTGTCCGCAGACCCACGGCCTGGGGCGTGCGGCGGCGCACCTCGCCCAGCGAGCGCGTCGGCGCCGAGCCCTCGACCGCACCCTCCCCTCCGACACCGCCGTCTGGATGCACTCATGATCACCACCGTCCATGTCGTCTTCAAGACACACCTCGACCTGGGGTTCACCGACACCGCCGCGAACGTCACCGACCGGTACGTCCACGAGTACCTGCCGCGCGCCATCGCGCTGGCCGAGGAGCTCGAACGCCGGGGTGGCCCGGCCCGGTTCGTGTGGACCACGGGTTCCTGGCTGATCCACGAGGCGCTCCGCCTCGGCGACCCCACGGAACGCGCGGCCCTCGAACGAGCGATCCGAGCCGGTCAGGTGACCTGGCACGGGCTGCCGATGACCACCCACACCGAGCTCATGGACGCCGGCCTCGTCGAGCACGGCATCGGGATCGGACGCTCGCTCGACGCGCGCTTCGGCCACCGGACGCGGGCGGCGAAGATGACCGACGTCCCGGGTCACACGATCGGGCTCGTGCCCTTCCTGGCCCGGGCGGGGCTCGACTTCCTGCACCTGGGCGTGAACGGCGCCTCGGCCGTGCCCGAGGTCCCCGAGTTCTTCGTCTGGCGCGCTCCCGACGGCAGCGAGGTGGTCGTCAACTACGCGCAGAGCTACGGGGCGACCGAGCTCGGCGTGGCCGTGGTGCCCGGGGGCACGCACGCCCTGCACCTCGCGCACACCGGAGACAACTTCGGCCCCCCGCCCGTCGACGAGGTCGAGGCACTGTTCGCCGACCTCCAGGCCGCGCACCCAGGTGCTCGGGTGGTCGCCTCGACGCTCGACGCGTTCAGCCGGGAGGCGGTCGCCGCACGAGCCAGCCTGCCCGTGCTCGAGCAGGAGATCGGCGACTCCTGGATCCACGGCGTCGCGAGCGACCCGGTCCAGACCGCACGACTGCGGGCGCTGCTGCGCCTGCGCACCGAGTGGGTCGCCTCCGGCGCGCTCGTGCCCGGCACGGTCGAGTGCGACGCCTTCAGCGACGGTCTGCTGCTCGTGCCCGAGCACACCTGGGGCGAGGACCTCAAGACCTACCTCCCCGACTACGTGAACTACGAGAAGACCGACTTCGCACGCGCCCGCGCGGCCGACGTCGTCGACCCTGAGGCGAACCCCGCAGCGTTCGACGAGTACGCCTGGGCGCACACCGAGCACCCGAGCCCTCAGGGCCTCGGGTACGCGGCGTTCGAGCGCTCGTGGGCCGAGCAGCGTTCCCACGTCGACCGCGCGCTCGCGGCGCTCTCCCCCGGTCTCCGCGCCGTGGCCGAGGCGGCGATCGCCGAGACCCGTCCTGCCAGCGGCGCAGGGACGACGGGGACTGCCGTCGTCCTCGACGGCGAGCTGCAGGTCGGCGCCTACCGTGTGCGCGTCGGCGACGACGGCGCGCTCGTCTCGCTGGTCGACGCCGACGGCACGCAGTGGGCAGGGCCCGAGCATCCTCTCGGTGCCTACCGCTACGAGACGTTCGACGAGCGCGACGAGGCCCGCTGGATGAGCGAGTACTGCCGCGACCTCGACGAGAACGCCTGCTGGGCGGTACCGGACCAGTCGAAGCCCGGTCTCGCGATCGCCGATCGTCTCCCGGCCACGACCTTCGCGCCCCGCCTCGAATCCGCCGACCGCTGGTCCGACGGGACCGACACGGTCCTGTCCCTGCGGCTCGCACTGCCCGACGTCGCGTGCGAGACCTGGGGAGGGCCACGGGACATCCGGCTGAGCTACCGCTTCCCGGACGCCCCGGGACCGATCGCGGTCACCCTCGACCTCCGCGGCAAGGACGCCTCCCGTCTCCCCGAGGCGAGCTGGCTGGGCTTCCGTCCGCGCACCGAGCCCGGTGACTGGCGTCTGACCAAGATCGGCACGCCCGTCGACCCGCGGTCGGTCGTGCGCAACGGCAACCGCAGCCTGCACGCGGTCGACGCGGTCGTGCACACCGCGGCGCGGACGTTCTCGCTGCGCCCGCTCGACGCGGCGCTCGTCGCGGTCGGTCGCCCCGCGCTCCTACGCTTCGACAACACCGTCCCCGATCCGGAGAAAGGCCTCCATGTGAACCTGCACAACAACGTCTGGGGAACGAACTTCACGATGTGGTTCGACGACGACCTGCGTTTCCGGTTCGTGCTCACCCTCGGGGGTGCGCGATGACCGCGACGACCACGACCACCCATGAGACCCAGATGACCGGCGCGCTCGTGACGAGCCCTCCCGTCGTGATGGCTCCACGCCCCGACGGGTTCGAGGTCGTCTGGGGGGTGAGCAGGCTGTCCCGTGGCTGGGTCGAGTGGGAGGCTGCCGACGGCTCGCGCGGCACCGTCTCGGGCGACGCGTTCGGCATGGTGCCCCAGGGGGCCCGGGTGCTGCGCGTGCGGGTCGACGGCCTGCCGCACGGCTCGACCCTGCGCGTCAGGACCGTCACCGAGGCCGTCGACGCCTCGTCCCCTCGGCACGAGAGCGCCTGGAAATCGGTGCGCACGCTCGACGGTGCGTCCGAGGACGCGCGCTTCGCGGTGTGGAACGACACCCACCAGCGCGACGACACCCTGAGGGCGCTGCACGAGGCGACCCCCGAGGTCGACGTGCTCGTCTGGAACGGCGACCTCTGCAACGACTGGACGGACCCGGCGGAGTTCGCCACGACCGTCCTGAACCCTGCGGGCCTGGACGTGAGCGACGGCCGGCCTCTCGCGATCGTCGTGGGCAACCACGACGTGCGCGGCACGTGGGCGTACCAGCTCGAGGACTTCGTCGCCACGCCGGAGGGGCGGCCGTTCACGGCGTACCGCGTCGGGCCGGTCGCGTGCATCGTGCTGCACACGGGCGAGGACAAGCCCGACGACCACCCGACGTTCGAGGGCCGCGTCGCGTTCGAGCCGCTGCGCGCCGAGCAGGCACGGTGGCTGCGTGAGGTCACGGCGCGTCCCGAGATCGCGGACGCCCCCTACCGTGTGGTCTTCTGCCACATCCCGCTGCGGTGGATCGACGAGACCGTCGTCGACTACGACGCCGACGGCTACGACTGGTTCAGCCGCAGGAGCCGCGACGCGTGGCACGACACGCTCGTCGAGTGGGGGGCCCAGGTGATCGTGTCGGGGCACACGCACTACCAGGCCTCGCTCCCCGCGACCGAGGAGTTCCCGTACGCGCAGCTCATCAGCGGCGGGCCGGATGCCGAGACGACCTCCGACGAGGCCGCCGCGTGGATCGACGGCTCGGCGTCGGCCGACGAGCTCGTGCTCACCATGCGCGACCTCGCCGGCACGGTGCTGCACGAGGTCCGTCTGCCGCCGCTCACCTGACGACGAGACGACGAGGGGGCCGGGTCGCTCGTGCGACCCGGCCCCCTCGTCGTCCCCTCACCTCAGCGGCTTGCAGAGGAGCGCGTCAGGCACGCCCCCGTGGTTCCAGCGCCACGTGAAGGCGACGCCGGAGATGTACTCGCCGTCGGCGCACTGGCCCTTGTACCTGCCGGGCGCCCAGTCGCTCGCGGTCGAGCCGCCTCCGACCGGCCGGTTGTCCCCCTGGTCGAACCACACGAGACGCCCCTGGCTCGCGGGGAGCACCGTCGCGCTCTGGCCGCACAGGAGCTTCGAGGTGGACCACTTGTTGGTCGTCCCGATCGTCAGGCTGTAGCCCACGGCCATCTGCCCGGCCGGGCACTGCAGCTTGTCGTACCCGCTCGCCCAGTCGGTCTGCACGGTCGACTCGTCCTTGACGATCGTGCGGACGTCGGTCAGCGCGGGCTGCAGGTTGTCGGTGCAGAGCGCTCGGTTCGTGCTCCGTGCGACTCCGACGAGCCGCTGGGAGTCGGGGCAGCTCCCCTTCCACCTGCCGGAGTCCCAGTCAGGCCGGGTGTTCATGAGAGCCGAGGCGTTCGTGTCGGGCGAGTGGCTGCCGCTGCCGAGCATGTTCCAGCGCGCCGCGCGCGCGACCTGCCCGGTCTTGCCGTCCGAGGTCACGAGCTTCGTCCACTGCGGGTAGCGCCAGTCGTCGGCGATGCTGAGCCGGGTGCCGTCGGTCTTGTAGGCGAGGAGCGAGTAGCTGTCGACGAAGGTGCCGTCGTCGGTGGCGTGGGCCACGAGGGGCCAGGCCGCGAAGTCGCTGTCGTTGGCGACGAGGATGTCGGTGAAGTTCGCCCACCACGCCTTGTCGAGGGCGCTCGTCTCGTCGGAGGAACCGATGCCGAACTCGCTGAACCACACGGGGGCGGTGTAGTGCTGGTTCGCCGTGTTGACGAACGCGGCGGCCCTCTTCACCTCGGCCGCGAGCTCGCTCGCGCTGAGGTCTCGGTAGCGCGCGTCGTGGGTCTCGCCGAGCCCGGTGGCGCCGGTGTGCTGCGGTCCGGTGTACGCGTAGATGTGCGCCGCGTACACGAGCTTGTCCGGGTACGGGAGGGTGTTCGAGAGGTTCGCGACGGGCTTGAGGTGCGGCCGGTCGTGGAACAGGCCGTCGAGCGGGATCCCCTGCCAGTTGATGCCCTCCATGATCACGAGCACGTCCGGGTTGGCCCGCTGGATCGCGACACCGGCCTGCTGGTAGGACTTGTACAGGTCGTTCTTGTCGCCCATGCCCCAGTTGGGGTCGTCCAGGATGTCTCGGCGCACCTCGTTGCGCAGGTCCATCCCGACGACGCGGGGGTTGTCCTCGTAGCGCTCGGTGAGCATGACCCAGTCGCTGATCCACTTCTCGATGGTCTGGCTGCTGTACGGCTTCGAGTTGCCGTCGTCGGCGCCGCAGCACCAGCGCGACGTCGTGGTGTGGTTGTTGAGGATGACCGCGAACCCGTCGGCCGTGAGCGCTTCGACGACCTCGTCGAAGACCTGCAGCGGTGTCTTGCCTCGCAGCTGCGGGTTCGCCGTCACCGCGACGTCGGGCACGGGTGCGGTCATGCCGAGCATCTCGTTCGAGTAGGACAGTCGGATGCTGTTGAGCCCGAGCCCGTGGAAGTCGCTCATGAGGGTCGCCATCGGCACGCGGTCGAGGCCCATGGGGATGTCGTAGCTGATGCCGCTGTTGTGGTTGGCGGGGTCGTTCCGGTCACCGCTGCCGTTCCAGTGCCCCTGCGCGCCGTCCCAGTTGGCGGACTTGAGCTTGAACCGGTCCCCGTCGGCGTCGACGACGTACCGACCGCGCGTGCTGAGCGGCGCGTCCCACGACGCCGACAGCTGTGGACCGGTCAGTACCGGGACCGCTCCTGGCGTGGCCGTGGTGGACGTGGTGGACGGGGGCGCTCCGGGGGCGGCGGACGTCGGGCTGACGACCGACGTCGTGAGCCCGATCGTGACCAGTGCTACCGCGAGCCGCATGATGCGACGTTGCATGCTGCGAACCTCTCTGTTCGTCTCGTGCGTGTCCGCGGCGCTCGACCGTGGAAGGCCGCGGCGCCGCGGCTGATCCGGTCAGGCTAGGTTGACGAACTGGCGATGTCAACGTAAACATCCGCCAGGATGGCAACGTGAACATCGGCCTGGCCGCTGTGTGCGCCCGCCCTCAGCGCTGCGTCTCGAAGAACTCCCGGACAAGGTCGCCGCACTCGACGTCACGGATGCCGCCGACCACCTCGACGCGGTGCGGGTTGCGACGGTCGCGCACGATGTCCCACACGGACCCGCACGCCCCGGCCTTGGGGTCCCACGCGCCGAGCACGAGCCGCTCGACGCGGGCGAGCGTGGTCGCACCCGCGCACATCGCACACGGCTCGAGCGTCACGACGAGCGTGCACCCCTCGAGGCGCCACGAGCCGAGCGTCGCGGCGGCCTGGCGCAGCGCGAGCACCTCGGCGTGCGCGGTGGGGTCGCCGATCTCCTCGCGCCGGTTGCGGCCGAGGCCGAGCAGCCGCCCGTCGGGCCCGACGACGAGCGCCCCGACGGGCACGTCTCCCGTGGCCAGGGCGTGGGTCGCCTCGTGCAGCGCGAGCCCCATGAGCTCGTCCCACACGGCACGGCGGGCCGCGACGGTGTCGGGCGGGAACGTGCCGGCCGCCCAGGGCAGGCCGAGCCCGACGGGACCGGGTTTTGCGGCGGGGGCGACGTCGTCGGGGACCATGCTCCCGAGGCTACCGGGCGGTACCCTCGAACCATGCGCCTGCACGTCGCCGACCACCCGCTGGTCGCCCACAAGCTCACCGTCCTTCGCAACAAGGACACCGCCTCCTCGACCTTCCGCCTCCTGGTGGACGAGCTCGTGACCCTGCTGGCCTACGAGGCGACGCGGGACGTCCGGGTCGAGCCTCACGAGGTCGAGACCCCGGTCACCACGACGGTCGGGGTCCGTATCGCCGAGCCGCGCCCGCTCGTCGTCCCCATCCTGCGTGCGGGCCTGGGGATGCTCGAGGGCATGACCCGCCTGCTGCCCACGGCCGAGGTCGGCTTCCTGGGGATGCAGCGCGACGAGAAGACCCTCGAGGCCGTCACGTACGCGAACCGCCTCCCGGACGACCTGACGGGTCGCCACGTGTTCCTGCTCGACCCGATGCTCGCGACCGGCGGGACGCTCGTCGCGGCGATCGACTACGTGTTCGAGCGCGGTGCGCGGGACGTCACGGCCGTGTGCCTGCTCGCCGCCCCCGAGGGCATCGAGGTCCTCGAGAAGGCGGTCGGCGACCGGGTCGACGTCCAGCTGGTCGTGGCCGCCGTGGACGAGCGCCTCGACGAGAACGCGTACATCGTGCCCGGCCTGGGTGACGCGGGCGACCGCCTCTACGGCGTGGTCTGAGACCTGTCCCCCGTGGGCGCGGGGCGGCCGGGCTGCCGCGTCGCCCCGCACCCACGATGCCCGACGGCGCCACGTCCGTCTCATTTTGGCGTCTCATCCCGTGAGATTCTTGGCTCCTGCCCTTGGCGACCCTGCGCGTCGCTGCCATGCTCGCCACATGACCCCCTCGCTGAGCTCCCGAGGCGCCGACCGGCGCCCGAGCGTCAGCATGCCCTCCGGCGTCTGTTGTCCGGCCTGACTCGCTCAGCCCCCTGACAACCCTGCCGACCGTCGTCGGCGCCGCTCCGGCCTCGGCCGTCGAGCGGAAAGACCCCCGGAGCGCCGCATGTCCACCCTGACCCAGAAGACCCTTCGTCCGCACGCACCCCACCGCCGCACCCACCCCGGGTTCGTCCTGTACGTCGGGGTCGACGCCGCGAGCGGGGAGCACCCGCAGGCCGAGCTCGTCGAGCTCGCGGAGGCTCTCGGCGAGCTCGCCCGTGAGTGGTTGCCCGACGCCGAGACGTACACGGCCCTGACCCTGTCGGAGCCCGCGACCGACCGGCACGAGCACCTCGTCGACGAGGGGCGCCGCAAGGCGCGGGGCCGCAGTGCCGCGCGCCGCGCCGAGGTCCCCGTCCCCGCACCCGACCTCGCGCCGCTCGGCGACGTCGAGGCGTTCCGCGACCGCCTCGCGGCCCTGTCGCCGTTCCCGCGGGTCGTGATCGACCCGGCGAGCCGGCGCGTGACCGTCGACGGCTCCGAGCAGCGGCTCACCCACAAGGAGTTCGAGCTCCTCACGCACCTGTACCGCTCGGCGCACCGCGTCGTGACGCGGGGCGAGCTCCTGTCGACCGTCTGGGGGGCCGACGCGGTGCGCGACGGCAGCCGGACCATCGACGTCCACGTGCGCCGGCTGCGCGAGAAGCTCGGCCTCCAGCACGTCATCTCGACCGTCCGCGGGCTCGGCTACCGGTTCGACCCGCAGACCCACGTCGTCCTCAGGGGCTCGGGGGACGCCGCCTGAGGACCAGTGCTGCCGGGTCGCACGTTCGTGGTCTCGTGGGGGGATCCCGTCCGGCCCGGCAGCACGAACCCCCACCGGACCGACGCGCGACGAGTTTGGTCGAGCGCCTCGCGCACGGTTGGATGAGGGCGTCCCGCCCGCCCCGTCCTGTGAGGTCCCCGTCGTCGTGCCCGTGCTCCGACCCGCCCACCGTCCCCTCGCGGGCATGATCGGGGCGCTCGCCACGCTCGGCCTCCTGTCGGGGTGCGTGGGCACCGAGGTCGCCGCGGCCCCCGCCCAGGTGCGCCGACCCGTGATCGACCGCGCGGCGGCCACGACCGTCTTCGCCTCGCTCACCGCGACGCGCAACGCCGCGAACGCGGCCCGTGACGCCGGCGCCCTCGCGAGCATCGAGACGGGCCCCGTCCTGCGGTCGTCGGCGTTCGCCCTCGCCGCGCAGACCGCGCAGGCAGCGGCCCCCGTCGCGCCCCACACGTCCGTGCCCGGGACGCTCGCTGCCCCGGAGGCCGGGACCGCGGACTGGTTCTACTCCCTGCGCGCGCAGGGCGACCCGGCCGCCTCCGACGGCGAGTTCGTCGAGACCACGCTCTTCACCCGCGCGTCCGCGGACGCCCCGTGGCTGCTGGCCTACCAGCTCGCGACCGACCCGGCCGTCGCCCTCCCGCAGCCCGTGCTGGTGGGAGGGTCCGCCGTCGAGCCCGACGACGGCACGCGCGCCCGCGGGGACGCCGCACTCGACGACGTTCTCGCCTACGCGCGTTCCGGCACGGCCGCGGCGACCCTCGACGTGACCCACGCCGACCAGCTCGCGACCGCGCACACCCAGGGATTCCCCGTCGCCGACCTGTCCGCCGAGAGCGGGACCGAGGACCGCTCGTGCGCCTACGAGGCCCCTGCCGCGGCCTGGCTCGCGTCCACCGACGGGATCTTCGCCCTCGCGTCCGTCGAGTGCACGCAGTCCGTGACCCTCACGGGGGGCTGGACCGCGCCCACCCCGACGAGCAGCACGCTCGGGACGGTCCCGCCCGGCTCGCGCCTGTCCGCGTGGACCGTCACGCAGACCGTGACGATCCTCGTCGAGGTGCACGACGACGGCACGTCCCGGGTGGTCGGGTCGCGTCTGCGACCGGTCCGGACGGACGTCACACCCGCCCCATGACCCGGGTCGCTGCGGTCCCCCGGGGCGCGGCGTAGGTTCGGTCCATGAGCGACACCACCGGAACGAATCCCGTCCCCCGCGGCTGGAAGCGCCGCGGCCCGCACTTCACCGACCGCATCGCCGCGGACAGCACGTCGGCACCCGGCGGGCAGGGCGACGACCAGGGCCGGTGGCCCGTCGAGCCCGGCCGCTACCGGCTCGTCGCGAGCCTCGCGTGCCCGTGGGCGCACCGGTCGATCATCGTGCGCCGGCTGCTCGGGCTCGAGAACGCGATCTCGTTGGGCGTCGTCGACCCGATCCAGGACTCCCGGTCGTGGCGCTTCACGCTCGACCGTGACGGCGTCGACCCCGAGCTCGGGTCGCACTTCCTCGCCGAGCACTACCTCGCACGCGACCCCGAGGACGACGGCGGGGTGAGCGTGCCCGCGCTCGTCGACGTCCCGTCGCGGCTGCTCGTCACCAACGACTACCCCCAGATCACGCTCGACCTGTCGACCGAGTGGACCGCGTACCACCGGCCGGGCGCCCCCGACCTCTACCCCGAGGCGTGGCGCGACGAGATCGACGACGTCGCCGAGAAGGTCTACCTCGACGTCAACAACGGCGTGTACCGGGCCGGGTTCGCCGACTCGCAGGAGAAGTACGACAGGGCGTTCGGGATCCTCTTCGAACGGCTCGACTGGTTGTCGGACCGGCTGTCCGAGCGCCGCTACCTCGTCGGTGACCACATCACCGAGGCCGACGTGCGCCTGTTCACGACGCTGGTCCGGTTCGACGCGGTCTACCACGGGCACTTCAAGACCAACCGCAACAAGATCACCGAGGACAGGGTCCTGTGGGGATACGTCCGCGACTTGTTCCAGACGCCCGGGTTCGGCGACACCGTGAACTTCGAGCACATCAAGCACCACTACTACCGGGTGCACTCCCAGCTCAACCCGAGCGGGATCGTCCCCGACGGCCCCGACCTGTCCGGGTGGCTCACGCCGCACGGACGCGAGGCGCTCGGCGGTTCACCCTTCGGTGCCGGCAGCGCGCCCACCGCCGCCACGGACCTGGCGTCCTACCACCTCGCGCCGCTCGCGGTGCCCGTCGAGGGCGAGCCCCGGGCGGCACGCCCCAGAGACTGAGGAGGGCGGCCGCCACCGGTCCGCGACCGCGACGGGCCCCCGGCGCTGCGCCGGGGGCCCTTCGTCGTGCACCCGTGACTCAGCCGCGGCTCTCGTCACGCCAGAAGAACGGACCGAGCAGCGAACTCGGCGCGACCGAGACGCTCCGCTGGGTCGCGGTGTAGTTCCGCCCCTCGTACGCGACGCGGTCGCCCACCCGGTAGGCCTCGGTCCAGTGCCAGGTCGGCAGACAGGTCTGCCCGGCGACCTCGAACGTCCACGACTGCCCGGAGTCCGCCACCACGCGGTAGGTCGCGCCGGCCTCGGGCACGTTCGGCACCTTGAGCTGGACCCTCTTCTGGTCCTGCACCACACGCTTCGTCTCGGGTGCGAGCACACCGTTCACCTCGACGTGGAACGTGACGGCGGCGGTCGAGGCCATGTTGTCGTAGACGAACGTCACCGGTCGGTACGACTGCTGCTCGTTGTCCTCGAAGAAGCAGACGCCCAGGATCGGGGCACCCACGGTCGGGGCGTAGATCTCGTAGCGCGCGGCCTCGTACCGGGCGGTGACCGTGCTGCTGCGGACCACGCCGTCGGCCGTGAGCGACTGCTGGAACTCCACCGCCCCTGGCGGGAGCCGCGTCCCCGCGACCGGGACGACGAACTCCTTCGTCGCCCCTGCGGGCACCTCGACCTTCTTGGCCTCGCCGTAGCTCGTCTTCATGCCGACCTGCACGGGACCGGGCGACGTGTTGGTGTAGGTGCCGACAATGCGGATCGCCTGGTCGACGACCTCCGACCTCGCGGACTGCTGCGCGGACCAGTTCGGCACGTAGCAGCTCGTGGCGGGGAGCGCGTGCGTCGCGACCTGGCGGCCGTCGGCCGAGACGGCGAACGTTGCGCCCTGGTACCCGACGGACGCGGTGACCTTGGCGCTCGCACCCGCCGCGACCTCACGAGCGAGGTCGTCCCTGCCCGCGACGGTGAACGACACCGCAAGCGTCGACGCCGTGTTGTCGAACACCAGGGTCACCGGAGCCGAGGACGTGAGAGCGGCCGGGTCGTACGTGCACTGCCCGACCGTCGGCTTCGGGCTCGCGGGTGCGATCCGTGCTGCGGCGTAGCCGGCCGTGAGCTGCGAGTCGTACTCGCCGGGGTCGCCCTGCTCGTCGGGGGCCGAGAGGTGCTGGCGCACGGTCAGGACACCCGCAGGGAGGTCCTTCACCCCGGTCGCCCTCGCGAACGCCACCGTGGTCTGCGGAGCGATCGTCACGGCTCCGCGAGAGGCTTCCTGACCGACCGGCGTCATGCCGTCGACCTGCACGGTGAGGGGCCGACCGGTCCGGTTCGTGACGTCGGCCTCCAGGCCGATCGTCCCTGCCTCGTTGACCGTACGGGTCGTGACGTCGCCGCTCGCGAGCCACTGCGGGACGAAGCAGTCCTTGGGACCGACCGAACCCGCGTCGACCGTCGTCCTGAACGTCTGCCCGTCGACGGTGGTCTCGAGGTTCAGGGTCGCCGGTGCGCCCTGCGCGGGAACGCGCAGGTCGTGGGACACCGTGAGCACGGTGCTGGCACCACGACGCAGCGGCACGGCCTCGGAGGACACCGCGCCGGCGCCGAGGGTCACGCGCAGGTCGTCGTAGGCGGTCGTGTTCGTGGCGTCCACGGCGATCCTCGCCGTGCCGTCGGTGCACGACGGGACGATCGTCCCCCCGCCCGGGGCCGTTCCGGCGGCCCCGGCCCACGGCTCGCCGACCGTCAGGTCCGCGCTCGCGGAGTCCTTCAGGGTCCGGCCTGCCGAGGACGTGGTCGCGGAGAACGTCAGGCCCGTCGTGGACTGCTTCATGCCGTCGCCCGCGAGCAGCTGGACGTCGAGCGACACGGGAGGGCCGCCGTTCTGGTTCGCGTCAGGAGCGTGGAGCGCTGCGGCGTCGTTCGCGCACGTCAGCGATCCGCCGCTCGGCGTGCAGGCCCAGCCCCCGGTCAGCGGCTTGGCGGTCACGCCGTCGGGCAGGTTGCCCAGGGAGAACCTCACCCCCTGGGCGTCGACGTCGCCGGAGTTGTGGGCCGTGAGGCGGACCGCGGTCGCTCCCGGGTTGAGGAGGTCTCCCACGACGGGCGTCGTCAGGTCGATCTCGGCGCCGTACGACGGCACGGGGGCCGGGGCGTACGTCGTCTTCACCGGGCTCAGGCCCTTGCCGTGCACGGCACCACCGAACGTGTAGCTCCCGCCGCGCGAGGCCTGGACGGTGATGACGAGGTCCTTCTTCTCCCCGGGAGCGAGCACCCCGACCGAGCACGTGACGAGCGACGACCCGCCGTCCTGCGCAGTCGCCGGGCCGCACGGCAGCGCGGCGAGCCGGATCGCCGGGACGACGCCCCTGCCCGCGGTGACCGCGGACGTCACGACCGAGACGTTCGGCGGGAGCAGGACGTCGACCACGACCTCCTCGGCCGACGTGCCACCCGAGTTCGACGCCGTGAGGGCCAGGTCCTGCGGGGCACGGGCAGCGAGGGTGAGCGGGGAGAAGGCCAGGTCGAGGGAGGCCGGCGGAGCGGGGGTCACAGGCAGGACGGGGTCCGGAGCGCCCGGGAACGGGTCGACCGGCGTCAACGGGACGCTCGGCGGCGTGAGGGGCGTCGTAGCGGTCTCTCCGGAGCCCGCAGCCCCCGAGCCGCTCCCGTTCGAGGCAGGCTCCGCGGGGTTCGAGGCCTCGGCGGGCGCGCTGTCGAGCGGCGCCGTGTTCGCCGGTGAGGTGGGATCGGTCCCCGGGGCGGGCAGGGCCTCGCTCTTCGGGGTGCCCGTGGGAGAGTCCGAGGGCGAGCCGGACGGGCTCTGCGACGGGTCGGGGCTGGCCCCGGCGCTCGGGGGCGGGTCGGACGAGAAGCCCCCGGACACCGCGACGACGCCGGCTCCCACGGCCGCGACCGCCACGACGCCGACGGCTGCGGCGATCAAGGGGGACGCGGCGATGAAGGCCGCCAGGCCGGTCGCGCCGGCTGCGGCCGCAGCTCCGGTGCCGACCGCGGCACTCGCGCCGACGGCTGCGGCTGCGCCCAGCCCGCCGCTCGTGGCAGCCGCACCGGCCGCCGCCGCGCCACCCATGGCGCCGGTTCCGGCGGCTCCACCACCCACGGCGCCGGTCCCGGCAGCCGCACCGCTGCTGCCCGCCGCGGCCCCTGAACCAGCGGCGCCAGAGCCGGAGGCCCCCGCTGCGCCGCTGCCAGCACCGCCGCTGGCGCCACCACCGGCCGCGCCCGTGGCCCCCGCGGCGCCTGCGCCGACCGCGGCACCTCCGGTGAGCGGGAGAGCTGTCCCGACCAGGCCCAGCCCTGCCGCCCCGAAGACCAGGGGGGCGATGACGGCGCGCATGCCGTGCGAGACGTCGCCGAGCTCGAGCACGAGCGCGCGGCACTCACCGCACTCCTCGAGGTGGGCGTCGACCTTGGCGGTCTCCCGCTTGGCCAGACCGCCGCGGACGTAGGACCCGAGCAGCGGGTTGACGTTCTCGCACCCGGCGCTGCTCGCGCCCGTGAGGTGCTGCTGGAGGTACGCCTGGCGCAGCCCTTCGCGGGCCCGGTAGGCGAGCGCCGAGACACCGTTGGCCGTGAGGCCGAGCAGCGGTGCGATCTGGGCCGGGTTCATCTCCTCGACCTCGGTGTACCAGAGCACGGCCTGCCATCGCTCGGGCAGACCTTGGTAGGCCTTGGTCACGACGGATCGTTCGAACCCCAGGAGCGTGGGGTCCTCGGTCGACGCCATGGGTCCGAACGCGCTCTCGAACGTCTCGATGTCGTCGGTGGGCTGCGTGCGTCGGCCCGCGTTCGACAGGTCGTAGGACAGGCGCCGGACGACGGTGAAGAGGTAGGCGCGGAACGTCACGTCGGGTCCGCCGCCGGACTGCAGGATGCCCAGGACCTTGGCGAAGGCTTCGGACACCATGTCGTCGGCGTCCGAGCCCGAGCGCACGTACTGGCGCGCCACGGTGCGCGCCGCGGCGGCATGCCGCTCGTACAGCGCACCGAATGCCGCGTAGTCTCCCGCGCGTACAGCGGTGATCAGCTCGGCATCGCTCGTCGGGGCGTCGTCCCTCGACGTGTCGACCTGCGTCATGCCCTACCGCCTCTGACTCCGCCTCACCTCGTCAGGTAAGGCTCTCCCGTTCATCCTAGACGGGAAAACTGGTGGTGTTATCTACGTCTCAACGCGGTTTCGCCCGTCTTGTCCGTCTGTCAGGATGACAGAACCGACGGAATGTGCTGCATGTCCGTCGGTGTGTCGAGTGGATGAAAGAGAATCAGGACGCCGCTGTCGCGTCATGAGCACGGGGCTCACACGTCTCATGGGTATGGACCTACGACCTGGCTACCCCGAGCCAGCCGTCGCCTCGCTGCTCGACGAGTGGCAGGCGGCCAGTACGAACAGCGTCTGGCTGCGGCCAGGCGACTGGTACCACCCTGCCGTCGAGGCGCTCGTCGAGGCGCTCACGGACTCCCGCTGCCCGGCCGCTGCCGCCGAGCGGCTCGGTGAGGCCCGCGGCCGCGACGGGATCAGCATCGGCGAGACCATCGACGACCTGACCTGCTTGTTCGACCTCTGGGGCACCGCTCCCGACCTTCGCGTGCTGCGGGCAGTCAGCACAGGGTGGGCCGTGGGCAACGAGGTGATCCCCGGCGCGCCGCCCACGACCGATCCTCGGTCGGGGCTCGTCACGGTCCCCTACCTCGTCCAGCGCCTCCAGGAGACGTACGGGCAGGCGGACCGCCTGGGGACCCCGGCCTCCGCGACGCACTGCCTCGTCCTGGTGGACGTCGCGGTCGAACGCATCGACGGCTGGCAGAAGGTCGCCCGCGCGGCAGCCATGGGCAAGGTGCTGACCGAGACGTTCGGCCTCGGGCACCCGGTCGCGACGCTCGGTGGCGGGATCTACGCGGCGCTCTGCGCTCGCACGGCCGACGTCGGGCCGGTCCGTGCGGAGCTCCGGCACAGGATCGAACGCATCGCGCTCACGTTCGGCGTGACGGCGATCCTCCGGCGCCCGCCCCGCATCTGGGTCGAGCCTCTTCCCGCGCAGCATGCCGACGCGGCGAAGATGCTCCACGACCTCTCTCGCTAGGCGCCCCGGCCTCTCTCGCTAGACCACGCCGTCGTCGGGCGCTCCGGCCGCCCGGCGAGGCCCCCAGCACGCCACGACGCCCCGTCGTCCGGCGAGGGACGAGCGGGGCGTCGTGGAGGAATCGCGTCGGGGGGAGGACGCGAGGGTCAGCGGGGGCTGTAGGTCAGGCAGTCCGCGTGGTCGGCGCCCTGCGGGCCGGCCCCGACGCGGATCGAGGAGGCGTTGCACTCGAGCGACTCGTTGTGCGAGCACTCTCCGCGCTGGCAGGCACCGACGTGCGCGATGACCTTCTCGAGGCCGCCCTTGGCGGTGAGGGGGATGAACGTGGCGCACTCGGCCTCGCTGCCGTGCGCGGCGATCGTCACGGCGCCGGCGTGGCAGCCGTGCTCGTGGTTGTATCCGCAGCCGTCGATCGAACACTCGACGACCTGGGGCATCTCCATCAGGCTGCTCATGGACTTCTCCTTGCTCGAAGGGCGGGGCGTTCTACCGTGCTTTTCCCTCACGGTATTCCTTCGCGCAGCCTGTGTATAGGAAGCAAGGCCTCACTCACTTCGGCGGAATTCCGCCATTTTTACGTCATGCAGACCGCACGTAATTGCGCTGCGGGAATTCCTGCCGGGACGCGCGAACGCCACCGCGCAGGTCAGGAGCCCCGGCCGGGTCGCCACAGCACGAGCGCCCGTGCCTCGCCGGTCTCGACGACCTGGCCGCCGCGACCGGCGTCCACCGTCCGCTCCCCCGCCGAGCGGCGCACCCGCCGCCCGCGCGGCACCATGACGACGTCGCCGCTCACCCCGGCGGCGAACACGCGCCCTCCTTCGAGCTGGGCGGAGAGGGCGTCGAGTCGGGACTCGAGCCGGCTCACCTGCTCCTCGAGCGTGAGGATGCGACGGATGCCCGCGAGGTTGATGCCCTCCTCCTGGGAGAGCCGCTGGACCTCGAGGAGCTTGGCGACGTCCCGCTGGGAGTAGCGGCGTCCGCGCCCCATGGTGCGGCGCGGGGTCACGAGTCCCAGGCGGTCGTACTGGCGCAGGGTCTGCGGGTGCATCCCGGCGAGCGTCGCGGCCTGCGAGATGGCGAGCACGGGGGCGTCGTCGTACGCGTTGAACGGGATCTCGCTCCCCGTGGGAGCCTCGTTCCTGGCCATGCCCTGCCTCCTCTCGCTGGTGCTGCGGAACCGTCCTGCTTGGTGCCTGTCGGCTCTACTCTGCCGCGCGCCCGAACAGGTCGGCGCGCACGTCGGTGCTCTCGCCGTCGGTCGCGGCGGCGAGCGCCTCGACGGCCTCCTTGGCGGCCTTCGAGAGCTTCTGCGGCACGACGACCTGGATCGTGACGAGCAGGTCGCCCGTCGCCTTGGCCGTCTTGACGCCCTTGCCCTTGACGCGCAGCGTGCGTCCCGACGGCGTGCCCGCGGGGACCTTGACCTTGACGGGCTTGCCGTCGAGCGTCGGGACCTCGATGGTCGCGCCGAGCGCGGCCTCCGCGAACGTCACGGGGACGGTCAGGCGCAGGTTGTGCTTCTCGTCGACCGAGAACACGGGGTGCGGCGTGACGTGCACCGTGATGACCAGGTCGCCGGGGGCGCCGCCCGCGACGCCGGGGCGTCCCTTGCCGCGCAGCCGGATCTTCTGGCCGTCGCGGACGCCTGCCGGGATGCGGGCCGTGATGGTGCGGCCCTCGGTCGTGACGTTGACGGTCGAGCCCTCGACCGCGGGCCGGAACCCGAGCGTGGCCGACGAGTGCACGTCGGCGCCCGCCTGCGGGCGCTGGTACCCGGCGTTGGGGCGGAAGCCGGTCTGGCCTGCCCCGCCGCCGAACATCGACCCGAGGATGTCCTCGAAGCCGCCGCCACCACCGCTCTGCGTGGAGTACCGGACGCGGCCTCCCCCGCCGCCGCCTCCGCCGAACATGCCGCCGAAGATGTCCTCGAACCCGCCGGAACCGCCGGCGGGTCCACCGGCTCCTGCGGAGAAGCGGGCGCCCCCGCCGGCCATGGCACGGATCGCGTCGTACTGCTGGCGCTGCTCGGCGTCGGACAGGACCGCGTAGGCCTCGCCGATCTCCTTGAACTTCGCCTCGGCCTTCGCGTCACCCTGGTTCTGGTCGGGGTGATACGTGCGGGCCAGCTTGCGGTACGCCTTCTTGATCGCGGCGTCGTCGGCATCCTTGGGGACGCCAAGCGCGGCGTAGAAGTCCTTCTCGATCCAGTCCTGACCGGTCAAGGCGCCTCCTCTCATAGGTCTCACCGGCCCCGGGGCCGGTGGTGGTGCTTACGTCCATAGTGGTCGTGCTCCCGGGGCCCGACGGCGGAGGTCACCTTCACGTGGAAGGTGCGCTCCGCCGTCGGGCGCCCGGGTGGTGGGTGCCCGGTCCCGCGGGACCTGGCACCCACCTGTGTCTCTACTCCGGTCCGACGACCGAGACGCGCGCGGCGCGCACGATCTTCTCGCCGATCCGGTAGCCCGGCTCGATGACCATGTTGACCGTGGCCGACGTCGCGGCCGGGTCCACCTGGTGCATGAGCGCCTCGTGGACGGTCGGGTCGAACTCCTCGCCCACGACGCCGTACCGCTCGATGCCGAACTTCGCCAGGCTCGCGTCGAGCTTGTCGGAGATCGCGACGAACGGGCCGTCGAGCTCGCCGTGCTGGCGCGCCCGGTCGATGTCGTCGAGGACCGGCAGGAGCGCGGCCAGGACGTCCTCGACGCCCTTGACGCGCGCGGCCTCCTGGTCACGCAGCGACCGGTTGCGGTAGTTGGTGAAGCTGGCCCGCTCGCGCTGGAGGGCGTCGAGGTGGGCAGCCGCCTCGGACTGCGCAGCGAGAAGCGCTGCGTCGTCCCCGGCCTCGCCGGTGGGCTCGAAGTCGAGCCCGGCCAGCGGGTCGCTCTCCGCGTCGTTCCCGGCCGAACCGGGCACGGAGCTGGCCCCCTCGGGGGCAGCCTCCTTGGGCTGCCCCTCCGGGGTCACCTTGCGCTTGTCCGTGAAGTGGAAGGGCTGGTCCTCGGAGCCGAGCTCCTCGGGGCCCTGCGCGTCGCTCGTCACTTCTTGTCGTCCTCGTCCACGATCTCCGCGTCGACGATGTCCTCGTCGGGCGCAGAGGTCGCACCGGCGGCCGCAGCGGCGTCCGCGTCAGCGGCACCCTGGTCGCCCGCGGCCTGCTCCTGCTCGGCCGACGCGTAGAGCGCCTCGCCGATCTTCTGGCTCGAGGCCAGGAGCTTCTCGTGGGCGGACTTCACGGCCTCGGCGTCCTCGCCCTCGAGCGCGGACTTGACCGACGCGATGTCGGACTCGACCTCGGTCACGACGTCGGCGGGGATCTTCTCCTTGTTCTCCGCGACGAGCTTCTCGGTCGAGTACACGAACGCCTCGGCCTGGTTGCGGGTCTCCGCCTCCTCGCGACGCTTCTTGTCCTCGGCCGCGTGCTCCTCGGCCTCCTTGACCATGCGGTCGATGTCCTCCTTCGGCAGCGCGGAGCCACCGGTGATGGTCATCTTCTGCTCCTTGCCGGTGCCGCGGTCCTTCGCGCCGACGTGCACGATGCCGTTCGCGTCGATGTCGAAGGTGACCTCGATCTGCGGCAGGCCGCGCGGCGCCGGGGCGATGCCCGTGAGCTCGAACGTGCCCAGCGGCTTGTTGTCGCGGGCGAACTCGCGCTCACCCTGGAAGACCTGGATCAGCACGGACGGCTGGTTGTCCTCGGCGGTCGAGAACACCTCGCTGCGCTTGGTCGGGATGGCCGTGTTGCGCTCGATGAGCTTGGTCATCACGCCACCCTTGGTCTCGATGCCCAGGGACAGCGGGGTGACGTCGATCAGGAGGACGTCCTTGCGCTCGCCCTTGATGACACCGGCCTGCAGCGCGGCGCCGACGGCGACGACCTCGTCCGGGTTGACGCTCTTGTTGGGCTCCTTGCCGCCCGTGAGCTCCTTGACGACCTCGGTCACGGCGGGCATGCGGGTGGAACCACCCACGAGCACGACGTGGTCGATGTCGTTGACGGAGATGCCGGCGTCGCGGATGACCGCGTGGAAGGGCGCCTTGGTCCGGTCGATGAGGTCCTGCGTCATCTGCTGGAACTGAGCACGCGTGAGCTTCTCGTCCAGGTGGATGGGGCCGTTCTCGCTCATCGAGAGGTACTGCATGGAGATGTTGGTGCTCGTCGCGGACGAGAGCTCCTTCTTCGCCTGCTCGGCGGCCTCACGCAGACGCTGCAGCGCGATCTTGTCCTTGGACAGGTCGACGCCCGAGCTGTTCTTCACCTGCTGGATGAGGTGCTCGACGATGCGGTTGTCCCAGTCGTCACCACCGAGGCGGTTGTCGCCAGAGGTCGCGCGGACCTGGATGGTCGAGAAGTCGTCCTCGTCCTTGCCCACCTCGAGGAGGGAGACGTCGAACGTTCCACCACCGAGGTCGAAGACGAGGATGAGCTCGTCCTCCTTGCCCTTCTCCAGGCCGTAGGCCAGAGCGGCAGCGGTGGGCTCGTTGACGATGCGCAGGACGTTGAGGCCCGCGATCTGCCCGGCGTCCTTGGTCGCCTGACGCTCGGCGTCGTTGAAGTACGCCGGGACGGTGATGACCGCGTCGGTGACGGGCTCGCCCAGGTACTCCTCGGCGTCGCGCTTGAGCTTGCCGAGCACGCGTGCGGAGATCTCCTGCGCGCTGTACTTCTTGTCGTCGATCTCGACCGACCAGTCGGTGCCCATGTGGCGCTTGACCGACGTGATGGTGCGGTCGACGTTGGTGACCGCCTGACGCTTGGCGATCTCGCCGACGAGGACCTCGCCGGTCTTCGAGAACGCGACGACCGACGGGGTCGTGCGAGCGCCCTCGGCGTTCGCGATGACGGTGGGCTCCCCACCCTCGAGGACGGCGACCACCGAGTTGGTGGTGCCCAGGTCGATTCCGACCGCTCGTGCCATGTTCGTGCCTCCGTTGTGTTGCTGGTGCTGCGACGTGTGCGATGTCCGTGCGGCAGCCCGCGGTGGTTCCCTGCCCGGCGGCGCGTGGTGGTGCGCACGTCCGGACCTTCCCCTGCTGGGTGTCGCCACCCGACTGCCGGTTGAGTCGTCTTCACTCAAGTTATGCCGGTCCGTCCCGCTGCGCAAGCGGTGGGGGCCAGAACTTGAGTCCACTAGGCTCAACTATGGGGCGGGGCGGGGTATTCCCGGCCAGGGACGGTCGGCGCGTCGGGAGCCACGCAGAGCGGTCACTGTAGGTTTCCACCTAAGGTGGCGAGTTTTCCACCAAGGTGTCGTGGTCGTGGCGAGCCTTTCCACCAACGTGTCGTAGCGCTACGATCCGGACATGCCGGTCGGAACGGGCAGCACTCGAGTCACCTACGTGACCGACGTCGGTGACGAGGTCACCGCGGACATCTCGCGCGTCGACGCGCGTCGCATAGCCGAGGGCATCCCCGTTCGCGACTTCCCGGTCTACGTGGGACGACGGAACTACTCTGGCTTCTTCTGGTCGTCGACGATGAGGCGGCACGTGGTCTACGAGAGCCTGCTAGAGCTCTCCTGGCTCTGGCTCGCGGACTTCGACCCGAGGGTCCTGCGGATCGCCGCCCAACCGATGGTGTTGCGGGGTCACGACGTGGCCCGGATGCGCAACAGGATCCCCGACTTCATCAGCGTGATGCGCGACGGCACCATCCGTGTCATCGACGTGAAGCCTTCGGCGATGTTGGCGAAGACCGAGGTCAAGGCTTCGCTGTCCTGGACAGGCGGAGTCGTTCGCGATCGAGGCTGGGATTACGAGGTCTGGACCGGGCCGGAGCCGACCATGCTGCGAAACGTGAGGTGGCTTTCAGCGGCGCGCCCGCCACACGTATCGTCGACGCTCGACCTTCCAACGACCTCTAGACAGGTCGCTGACGGATGCACCTTCGAGGTGCTCGAGCGAAGGCTGAGCGCTGCTGGTCGGCCCGCACCACGAATGGAGATCCTCGGCGCTCTCTGGCAAGGCGACCTGCGGTGCGACCTGTCCCAAGTTCTCGATTCGCGGACCTGGTTGGAGCCAGCAGTTGAATGAGCGCCAGGTCGTCAACCTATCCGTCGGTTCTCGTGCGTGGTGGGACGGCCAATTCTGGGAGGTCCGTGGGCTCGGTGACGGAATGGCCCAGCTCGCGCTCCGCGGCCGATCAGTCGCGGTAACGATCAGCGAGCTGGCACGGTGTGTGATCGACGAAGGTCACCACAGCGTGGACGCCGGTCCCGATACGAGCCTCGATGGATCTGCGGCTCTGGCATCCCTGGAAGCCGCGGATCGGCGCAAGGTCGAAGAGCTGGCGGGTGTCGTCCAGCAGCTGTTGGACGACGCGTCCCCACTCGCTCCTCGGGTGGCACGCGCCGCGAAGAAGCTCGGTATGTCGCCACGTTCGCTCGAGCGCCGCATCGCCGCCTACCGCCGAACGGGCGTCGCCGGACTGGTGGACTCTCGGGCGACGCGAACACGCTCCTCCCTTGTCGACCCGCGCTGGGACGAGGCCTGCGTCCGAGTGCTGCGTTCCTATACGTACGCGTCGACTCCAACCCGTTCAGCCGTCCTCGCACAGATCGCCCGGGACCTCGAAGATCAGTACGGCCCCGATGTCGTGGCGATCCCGGCCACAACAACGGCATACCGTCGGCTGAACAGCCTCGCCAAGGGCAAGCAGAGCTTCGGCAGCGCTACGGGGCGGCGATCCGTGGCCGAGAGGCCCCAAGGAGTTCTCGGCCGCCTCAGGGCCGACCGTCCCGGGCAGTACGTCGTCCTGGATACGAATGACCTCGACGTCTTTGCGATGGAGCCGGTGACGTTGCGTTGGGTGAAGGTGCAGCTCACGGCGGCGATGGACTTGTACTCGCGGTGCATCGTCGGGCTGAAGGTGACGCCGGTGTCAACGAAGGCGGTGGATGTCGCGAGCGTGCTCTACCAGTGCGTGCGGCCGTCCAACGAGTCAGAGCAGGGGCCGGGCTTCCCGTACCACGGTGTCCCGGACGCGGTCCTGGTCGGCACCGAGGTGCCCGACGAGCGTCTCCTCTCCAGGCAGCGAGGCCTGCCAGCGGTGTTCGCCATGACCATCGTCGTTGACCGCGGCAAGCAGTACATCTCGTCACACGTCATCTCGCCAGCGGTGCTGTCACAGTCCGCCTGGCCAGGCTTCGTCGTCAGGACGAATCTGACACATGTGCCCGGCGCCCGCTGTCAGTTCCCGCCCCCTGCGTGGAGGGCCCTCTCCTGCCGCAGCGAGAACGCCTTCGCGCTGGTTGCGGAGAATGGGTCCCCCGAACGGAGCGCCCTGAGGGCGAACTTTCCCCAAATGGCGGCCCGGCCGCAGCTTCCCCAGATACGGTCTCCCCATGGACGAATCGCAGGCAACGGCGCAGCCCGCCCCTGAGCTCAAGAGCCTCGGGCCCGAGTTCAACGGCGAGCAGCACCAGGTCTACCTCGACATCCTCGTGCGAGCGATCGATGAGCAGGCAGGTGTGCGCAACATTGCCTTGGCCGGTGCGTATGGGACGGGCAAGAGCAGTATCCTGCGAAAGCTCGCCGACAGCTTCAAGGGGCGTGTCGTCGAGATCTCACTCATGACTCTCGGGAAGAAGCTGGATCCAATCGCCACGGGCGCCGAAGGAAATCCCGCAGCGGGGACCCCGACGAATCGGGTCCAAAAGGAAATCGTCAAGCAGTTGCTCTACCGGCGGAGCCCTTCGCAGGCGCCTGAGTCCCGGTTCAACCGGATCGCTCGGTTCAGGAGCGGTCGCGAGATCGGGATAGCCGTCCTAGCTGGAATACTCACCCTGGCCGTCCTGGTCGCCGCCGGACTTGACACGTCTCCCCTCGCACGCCTCGGAATTGCGCTTCCGGTTGCACCCCCATGGGTGAGCTCAGTAATGTCCTACGTCGCAATCATCGCCGCCACAAGTCTGATAGTTCTGGCTATCCGCTTGCTTTTACGAGGACGGCTCGGCCTCGAGAAGGTCACGGCAGGACCAGCCACGATCACGCTTCCACCGCGATCCACGAGCTACTTTGACGAGTATCTAGACGAGATCATCTACTTCTTCGAGACGAACCGTAAACTGGACATCGTCATCATCGAGGACCTAGACCGGTTCGATGACCCACACATCTTCGAGTCGCTACGATCCCTTAACCTCGTTCTGAACACCGCACGCCAGCTTGACAATCGGAACATTCGCTTCATCTACGCCGTCAAAGACAGCATCTTCGAGAACCTCGGTCGAGATTCGGACATTCCGAAGAACCGCGAAGCCGAGGCTGAGCTAGTGCGGGCCAACCGCACCAAGTTCTTTGAGTTGGTAGTCCCGGTCGTCCCGTTTATCACACACAAGAACGCGCGCGATCTGATGCACGATCACCTCACCTCTCGCGGGCACGCTCTGTCGAAGGAGTTGATCAGCCTGGCAGCGCGACATGTCGCAGACATGCGCTTGATCCAGAACATCATCAACGAGTACGAGGTATTCAAGCATCGCCTGCTTGACGCCCCGACCACCGTACCCGACCTAACTCCCGAGCGACTATTCGCGATGGTCTTGTTCAAGAACGCGCACGCGCACGACTTCGAGGCCATACGACTAGGGAACAGTTCTCTCGATAGGCTCTACGAGACGTGGCGCGCATTGGTCGATGCGAACATCCAGCACCTCCTTGCGGAGGATCAACGGCTGATCGGTCGGATCGAGCAAAAGGAAGCCAGTGCCGAGCACGCCATTAGGCTCGGTGGCAGACTCCGTGCGGTGATCAGCACCCTCGCAAGCGCACCAGGGAGTGCCCTCCTGGGTGAGCACGTGTACGTGGACGGTATCGTGATTGAGGATGAGGAGATCACCTCTACCGCGTTCTGGGAGGATGTCGCTGGGGGAACACGGTCGATCACGGTTAGGGTTCTGTCTCGAGAGTATCCCCATCGCACACCGATGACACTGTCGGCGACTGCTCTCGAATCGCTAATCGGCTCGGATCTGAGTCCATTGGCTCACATCGAGAATTCTGAGACCGAAGATCGGGCACAGATCGACCAGAATCGGGCTGGCGCCGAGTTCCTTCGTCGCCATGATTGGAAGGCTCTGACGCTCCGCACTGAGTTCAAATATTTCCCTACGTCCCACGACGACCCGAACGATGCGAAACTGAGCGCTGCGGCGACAGTCGAGAAGAGCAAGAACTTCCAGTGGTGGATCGGCCACCTCCTACCCTCGAGGCTCGCTGCCGAGCTCGTCACCGACGGGTGGATCACGCCTTACTTCTCGTTGTACGTCTCGGCATTCTACGGTCAGCTCATCCGTCCCGATGCAATGAACTACGTGGTGCACAACATCGATAAGGGAGTCACAGACCCGCACTACGAGCTAGACTCGGACGACGTGGCGGCAATCCTTCGCGATCAGGGAAATTCTGTACTGCGCGAGACCACCATGTACAACGTCTCCATCCTGGATCATCTCCTGCTGAAGGATACTCACAGGACTGACGTGGTAATCGCAAATTTGAGATCTTGGGGGCCAGAAGAGCTCGCTTTTCTCGACATCTACTTCGCCTCAGGCGCAGCGACGCACGAACTGGTCGCCGAACTGGTGCCGTACGTCAGAAACCTGTTCGTCTACCTGGTGGAACGCGCCCCGGTTGAGCGTCAGGAAAAAGCCCGCCTGATCGATGTAGCGTCGGTCCACCGCAAAGAATACAAAACGTATCACTTGAGTCCCTTGCTGTCGCAGTTCGTCGAGGACAATTATCTTGAAATGCCGTCCCTCACCTCAGATGAGAACGGCTCGGCAGCCCGCACGGTGCAGTTCATTGCAAGGCTCAAGATCGAGCTCGACGACGTTTCGAAACTGTCTGATGCGGCATGTGAAGCACTCTCGGACACCCGGGCATACCGACTGACCCGGTCAAACCTCGTGCGCCTCACAGGTACCGAGAACATCGCACTCGACGTCATCAAGCAGGCGTCCGAACGGGTCTACAGGACTGCCATAGCTAAGCCTGACGAGTACGTCCAGGCGCACTCAGAGTCTGCGTCGACGCCCTACACGATCGAGGACCCCGGATTGACAGTCGAGATCCTTAAGGAGACTGGTTCCTGGGACGAGAGTACACACGGATGGCTCGTCGAGGGCGCGCACCCTGACGGGAGGATTCCTTCGCTCACCGAGGTTCCGCCAGGAGCATGGCCCGCCCTCGTGAGGTCGCTTCGTGCACCGGCAACTTTCGACAATGTTGCCGCGTACGTCGATCAACGGGGCGCCGTCGACCTTCCGCTAGCGACTCTCTTGGGCTCGGTAGACCAGATCAGGGACCTTCCCGACGACCAGAGTGCCCGTGCGGACCTGGCCGTCGACATCCTGCGGGGAACCGTCGTCGAGTTGGGGCACAGGGTCAGCCTGGCCCTTGCACTTGAGCCCGGGAAGATTGCGACCACATCGATCGAGCCGGAGCCGGGCGAATTCGTCGGCCGACTCCTCGAGGCTGGTTTGATCGAGGACGACGAAGACGCCTTCGACTCCCGGCTCATGGTCGACTGGGCGACTCAGGAGTATGCAATCGGGAAGTCCCAGGAGTATGGCCTGTTCGTCGGTCCCGAGACGCTGCCCGTCGCCCACATCGCCCCGCTGATGCGAAGCGCGACGATGGAGCGGGAAATCCAGGCCGATGTAGCCGCGAGGCTCGACGAGTTCGCCAGCGTGCCCGTAGACGCGTTCGAGGCGGTAGCTGCGGCAGCGCTCGACCGGCGTATCGTCCTCGACGCGCCGGGCATCGAGACGGTGTTGGTCGGCGGGGCTCGAAGGACCAGCGTCGTTGCACTCCTTGCCATGGCCGACGATGCCTTGCCAATCGAAGACCTCCGGAGCATCCTTCGGAGGCTCGGTGATCCGTACTCAGTCATCGCCGACCCTGGGCCGCAGTGGCGCCAGCTGGCTGACAATCCCACCCACCGGGCACTCCTAGAGCGTCTACAAGGTGCGGGGGTGGTCTCGAGCTTCAAGAGCAAGGGCGGTAGCATCCGGGTCAACCTCAGGAAGGCGTAGTCGGAGCTTCTGGGTAGCGCGGGCGTGCGTCAGAGGTTCGGCGGCAATAGTGGGATCGTGCTACCGGGCAGCAGTTCCTCGTGGGTCTCCCACTGGGCGATCGTGAGTCCCATGCGAGAAGAACACGTGCCCGGACCAGCAGCTTCCCCCACGCCAGAAGCCGCCAGCCCAGCACAACGGGACGAATCACAGCGCTCTCAGCAAGGATGCTGAGGATTCCGCCACCTTTGTGAGAATCGGGCTACGACACGCTATTGCGAACCTGCCGGTCACAGCCCCGGGCCTCCGTCAGGTACCGCGAGAACCTACAGTCACGCCGCTCGCTGCTCGATCACACCAGCTCGACGGCGTCCGCCTGAGGTCCCCGGTCGCTCTGGCGCACCTTGTACCGGACCCGGTCGCCCTCTTCCAGGACCTCGTCGCCGCGCACGACCGACACGTGCACGAACAGGTCCAGGCCCCCGTCGTCGGGGGTGATGAAGCCGAAGCCGCGCTCCTCGTCGTAGCGCGCAACGGTGCCCTCGCCTCCGCGCACGGGGCCACCGGATGCCGCGGGACGGCCCGGCCGACCACGGTCCACGGCGCCACGCCCGCCCCCGGAGCCGCGGGCGAGCTGCACATTGCGGGCGTTCGGCCCCTTGTCACCGTCGACGACGTCGTACGTCACGCGGTCGCCCTCGGAGAGCTCGGTCATCCCCGAGCCGAGAGCACTCACGTGGACGAACACGTCGCCGCCACCCGAGTCGGGGGCGACGAACCCGAAGCCCTTGACGTCGTCGTACCAGGACACCGTGCCGTCCGCGCCGTCCGAGGCCGGCCGCGCGGCCTCGGCCCTGAGCGGGAGCAGGTGGTCGGCCTGCGGCCCCTTCTCACCGTCGACGACGAGGAACGCCACCCGCTGGCCCTCCGTGATCACCCCGCCCCCGACGATCGCCGAGCTGTGCACGAAGATCTCGGTGCGGTCGTCGTCGGGCGTGACGAACCCGTATCCCTTGGTCGGCTCGTACCAGTTGACCGTGCCGAGCACGCCCACGGGCGCGTCGGCGGCACGGTCGCCCGTGACACGGACGCGGCGCGCCTGCGGGCCACGGTCTCCCTCGCCCATCTCGAACTCGACCGTCTGCCCCTCGCGGAGCAGCTTGGGTCCGTCGTCACCGAGGATCTCGGACGCGTGGACGAACAGGTCCTCGGCCTCGTTCCCGAGGTCGATGAAACCGAACCCTCGGTCGGCGTCGAACCATCGGACAGTTCCCTGGACCACGAAGACTCCTTCAACTCGGCAGACAGTGCTGTCTCCCATTGTCCCCCGGCAGGACCGCAGACCGGTCGGTCCGGCCGCCGTTCGCACAGGCGACCTGCCGCGTGGCCTCCTTGACCCTCGACCGGCTCGAGGCACCAGCGTGGCGGCATGGTCACGATCGACACCCCGCCGCGCACGCTCCCCCGCCGCTACCTCGCGTGGCTCGGCGGTGTCACCGTCTCCCGGCTCGGCGACGCCGTGCTCGCGTTCGCGCTCGGCTGGGCCGCCGCCGGGCTCGGCGGGACGACGGCAGCCCTCGTGCTCACCCTCGGCGGGTTGCCGCGCCTCGTCCTGCTGGTCGTGGGCGGCGCGGTCGCCGACCGTGTCGGGGCGCGGCGCATCCTGATCGCTGGCGAAGCCGCACTGCTCATACTGACCGCGGTCCTCGCGCTCGCGCTCGCGTGGTTCGGCACCCCGACCTGGCTGCTCCTCGCCGCGGCGCTCGCCCTCGGCACGGTCACCGCTTTCTGCCTGCCCGCGACGGGGTCGATGCCCCGACGCCTCGTCCCCGACGACCAGCTCACGCGCGCGCTCGCGCTGCGCCAGGGCCTGGTCCAGGTGGTGCTCCTGACCGCAGCACCCCTGAGCGGCCTGCTCGTGGGTACCGCGGGGCTTCCCGTCATCGCGTGGGGCACCACGGTGACGTTCGCTGTATCGCTGTGCGTCCTCGTCGCCGTCCGGGAGATGTCCGGTCCAGCGGCCGACGCCGCTCCCACCGGGGCGATGGCCGCGCGGCTCGGCCTGGTCGACGGCTTCCGCGTCGTCGCCCGCACCCCCGGACTGCGCAGCGCGCTCGCACTCACCGGGGCCGGTGCGGCCCTGATCCTGCCCGTCCCGTCGCTCCTCGTGCCGCTCCTCGGCCGGGCGTCCCGCTGGGGACCTGGGACGACGGGCGCCGTCGCCGCGATGGTCGGCGTCGGGGTGGTCTGCGCGGCGATTCTCGCCCTGCGCCGTCGGCCGGCGTCCGCCGCCACCGGGCTCGCCGTGAGCGCGGGTGGGGCGCTCCTGATGGCGGTCGGGACGCTGCCCATGGTGGTCACGGTGCTCGGCGCCCTGGTCTTCGGGTTCGGGAACGGGACGTTCGTCGCACGGGTGGCGCCGCTCGTCCTCGGCAGCGCGCCACGGACGCACCTCGCGCGCGTCCAGGCACTGGTCGGGCTCGCCCAGCTCGTGCCCGTGATGGTCACGAACGCGGTTCTCGGTGCGTTGGCCGAGCACGCGTCGCCGCACTGGGCGCTGGGCGTGACGGCAGCAGGCCTTGGGGCCTGCGCGATCTGGGCCCGCCGCCTGGTTTGACCCTCGTGCGGGTCGAGGGTCCACAGTGTCCGCATGCCCGACGACCTGCTCAGCATCGGTGCCCTCTCCCGCGCCGGCGGCCTGCCCGTGACGGCGCTCCGGTTCTACGACGCGGCCGGCGTGCTCCGGCCGGCGTACGTCGACCCCGCGACCGGGTACCGCTGGTACACCTCGGGCCAGGTCGACACGGCTCGGCTGGTCGCGAGCCTGCGCCAAGCCGGCCTCCCGGTGTCCGAACTGGTCACCGTCCTCGCGGCTCCCCGCGAGGCCGTGGCCGCGCTGGCGCGCCACCGTCGCCGTCTCGAGGAGGACCTGGCCGCGGCCTGTGCGCATCTCGACGCTGCAGCGGACCTCCTCGCGCAGCCCGGCCGCTGCACGGTCGCCTCCAAGGACCTCGTCGCGGCGGTCGCTGCGGTGCGGCACGCGGTCGGCGCCGACCCCGCCTGGCCCGGCCTCGCCGGCGTCCTGCTCCACCTCGACGGGGACGCGCTCCGCCTCGTCGGCTGCGACCGATCCCGCCTCGCCGTCGCGACGGTGCGCGTGCAGCGGGTGTCGGGCCCGCCCGTCCGGGTCGTCGCGCCACTCGCATTCTTGGACGGGCTCGCTGCCACGCCGCCCGACGTCGGGCCGGTCACCCTGGGCAGGGACGTCCTGGAGGTCCTCGGGGCGCAGAGCGCTCCTCTCGACGCGACGTACCCCGACTACGAGCGGCTCGTGCGATCGGACACGTCCCCGCGCACGACGGTCACGTCCGACGACCTGCTCCGGACGGTCGCGGAAGCGGACGACGTCGTCGCCGTTCGGCTGGACGGCGCCCGGGTGAAGATCTCCCCTCCGGGGCCGCCGGGCACGCTCGGGTTCTCGCGGAGCTTCCTGCTCGACAGCGTCCGCGCGGCCCGCGCCGAGCACGTCGCGCTAGCCCTCGACGACCGGTCGGCCCTCAGCGTCCGTGCCGCCGACCGACCGGACGACGTGCACGTGCTGATGCCGATCCGCCTGGGCCGCTGACGCTTCCGCGGACCGGTCCTGCCTCCGCGCCGCCTCCGCCACCTTCCGGGCGAGGTCCGGCCAGAGCGGGGCGAAGCACCCGACCCAGGGAGCGGGCATCCGCCCTGCCGCGCGGTGCGCCTCCACCTCGGCCCACGTGACCCAGGTGGCGTCGTCGACCTCGGCCGGGTCGAGGTCCAGCCGTGGGCGCCCGGGCACGGCCGCGACGTGGACATCGAGGAACGACACGCCTGCGACGCCCCGTCCCACCCGCTCGAGCGCGCCCTCGTCAAGGACGAGCCCCGTCTCCTCGCGCACCTCGCGCACGGCTGCCTGTGCGCCGGTCTCGCCCGCGAGCACGCTGCCGCCGGGGATCTCCCACAGGAACGGGAAGGTCTTGGTCGCGGCGCGGCGGGTCAGCAGGACCAGCCCGTCGGACCGCACGACGCACGTCGCCACCATGAGGTGGAAGCGGCCCGGCGGCCATCCCGGATCGCCCCGGCGGTGGACCTCCCCGGTCGGGCTGCCCTGGTCGTCGAGCAGGTCCCAGGTCTCCGCGTCAGCCATCCAGGCATCCTCGCAGCCGCGCGGGCCCCGCTCCAGGCCTGCCCGACGGCGGATCGGGTCGCCGACGCCCGACGCCTCAGTACGAGAGGCGTCCTCAACGCCCCTGCGCCGCCAGGTCGAGCACCCGTCCCGCAGTCGCCGTGTACGCGTCGTAGACGCCGGACGGCAGCTCGTTGAACCAGTCCGTCGCGATCCGGAACACCAGCGCGCGCACGAGCTGCTGCGCGAAGCCCTCCCCCGGGTCGATGGTCTCCAGCAGCGACTGCGGGGCCCCCTCGAAGCAGACCGCGTCGACCGCGACGATCGCCACCGAGTACCGCACCGGCCGCCAGTACAGCGTCAGGTCGATCACCGCTGGCGGCAGGTCGTCGTCGAACAGCACGTTGCCCGTGAGGTCGCCGTGGACGAGCGTCGACGCGTCCGTGACCACCCGCCGGGCGGCGAGCAGCGCAGGGAGGTGCGGGACGTCGTCGGGCACCTGCACCGCACCCTCGCCCCAGGCGAGCCGGTCCGCCCGGGCCCAGGCATGCGTCCGCTCGTCGAGGAACGCGGGCCGAGCGGCGCCGTCGAACACCTGGGCGAAGCGGTGCGCCACGTCGGCGATCCGGGCCCACCTGCCCGCGACGTGCTCGCCCGGGAGGACCGGGAACGCCGTCCAGCCGTCGACGACGAGGTCGCCCGACCGGCTCGCGAGCGGCAGGCTCAGCCGGAGATCGCCCCCGCCGGACGGCGCGTGGTCCCGCAGCCAGCCGAGCTCGGCCGGGAGCACGTCGAGCGGCTTGAGCACCGTGTCCCCGACGCGCCAGGCCCTGCCGCGTCCGCCGTCGAGCCTCGTCACCGGCCCGACGGCGCCGAACTCTTCGAGGACACGTCTGGGTGGGTGCACCGGCCGAGCCTACCCAGCGGCCGCGAGCGCCTCGCCGTGCGAGTCGTCCCGTGTGCACGTAATGTCCGGGAACTCGCGCGGCGTCCAGCCCGGCCGCCCCGCGCCGACCCCCGCCTGGAGGCCCTGTGTACCCGTTCGTCCACCGCTACGAGCTCGACACCTCGCGACCGACCGGCCGAGAGGTCGCCCGCGATCTCGCGTTGCGGGCGTTCCTGCCGGGTGCCGCCCTGTGGGTAGCGATCGTGGGGCTGGGATTCCTCATCAAGGGCCCGCTCGAGAACCTGCCGGGTGAGGACGGGGTCAACCAGGCCCTCGTCGACCTGCGGACCCCGTTCCTCGACACCGTCACCGAGATGCTGTCCGCGATCGGGATGACCGAGTTCATCATCGGGGCGTGCGTGCTCGCGGTCGCGCTCATCTGGTGGCGGACCAGGCAGTGGTGGTTCGCCCTGGTCCCCGCGCTCGCGGTGTCGCTCCAGGCCCTGATCTTCCTCACGTCGTCGATCGTCGTGGGTCGCACGCGGCCCGAGGTCGACATGCTCGACCACGCCCCGCCCACGTCGAGCTTCCCGAGCGGGCACACCGGCGCGTCCACGGCGTTCTACCTGACGCTCGCACTCCTCGCGCAGCGCGTGCAGAACCCCGCGCTCCGGGTCGCGCTCACGGTCCTCGCGGTGCTGGTGCCGTTCGCGGTCGGCTTCGCGCGGCTCTACCGCGGCATGCACTCGCTGACCGACGTCCTCGCAGGGCTCGTCAACGGCGTCGTGTGCGCAGTCCTCGCATGGGGCTACCTGCGCCGCGACACGTCGCGGGTCCGCGCCTGACGGCGGCAGTCGTCGCGGGCCGAGCGTCAGCAGGTGCCGGTCACCCTCGGCGTCCGCCGGTCGCCCTCGGCGGGTCCGTCGGTCACCGTCACCCCGCGACCGGCTCCACGCGCACGATCTGCGTGCGCGCGACCACCCGGTCCCGGACGTCCGCGAGCACCACGCGGGCGGGGTCGGCCATGTACGCGGCGAGCGCGCCGTCGTCGGGCATCTCGATGACCTGCACCTCGGCGGGGAGCGCAGAGTCCTCACCGGGCACGCTCCTCACCCGTGAGGCGACCCGGCCGCCGTGGACGGGGACGAGCGCGAGGACCTCGTCCTCGTAGCGCGCGAGGGGTTCGACCTGGCCGTCGACGGCCCAGAGCAGGACGCAGAGCGTGAGTGGCACGCGCCCACGCTACCGGTGCCGAGCATGCGTCTGGCGCTCCTCGAGCATGCGGTCGGCGTCGCGAAGGACGGTCATCGCGACGCCAACCGCATGCTCGGCACCGGGAGGGCACCGGAGAACTACCCCTCCGCGATCCGCTTGATCGCGGCGAGGCGACGGTCCCACTCGGCGCCGATCGCGTCGAGCGCACGGGCGGTCTCGCCCAGGCGGGACCCGATCGCGCGGTAGCGGACCTCGCGCCCGACGCGCACGGGCTCGACCAGCCCGGCCTCGGCGAGCACGGTCAGGTGCTTGGCGATCGCCTGCCGCGTCACGGGCAGCACGGTCGCGAGCGCGGACGCCGACAGGTCCGCGCGCCCCAGCTCCTGGAGGATCTGCCACCTCGTGTCGTCGGCGAGCGCCGCGAACACGGGGGCCAGCGTCTCGGTGCTCACGCCGCGGGGCCGTCTGCGGGGCGCACGACGTCCTCGACGGGCGCCCCCGCCGGGAAGCCCGGCCCCTCGACGAACGCGACGAGCTCGTCGAGCTCGCTGGTCCATCCCGAGCGGTTGTCGGCCATCGCGCGCTGGGCACCGTCCCCGAGACGCTCGAAACCGGACTCGACGACGGCGAGCACGGTGCCCTCGCCCTCGGGGGTCAGCGTGAACCGGACGAGGGTCGCGTTGTCGGGGCGCAGCTCGGCGCCGGCCTGGTTGGTCCAGGTGAAGGCGAAGACCGAGGGCTCGTCGTACTCCTCGATGCGGACGGCGAACTGCCCGTACCCGTCGAAGCCGAACGTGCCCTCGCCGCCCACCCGCAGGTCGGGCAGGTGGGCCTCCTGGCCGAACCATCGGGCGATCAGGTCGTCGCGCGTGAGCGCGGCCCACACCGTCGACGGTGCGGCGTGGACGAGCAGGGTGCGGGTCACCTGGAACGCCTCGGTGTCGATCGAGGCCTGCTGGTCGGTGGTCGTCATGGTCGTTCCTCTCTCGGGTCTTGGCGGGCTACATGTGCAACTTTAGGGTTGCACTGAACACGGGCGTGCGCAACCCTTCGGTTGCAGTCAGCTCGCCGGGACGCCCGCGCCCGCGACAGCGCCAGGTCACGCCCCGACAACGAAGATCCGCTCGCCGAGCCGCCGGGGTACGCGGGACGTACAGTCGGCAGATGGGCCAGTCCACACGACCCCGTCAGCAGACCTCCGCCGTCAAGGCGCTCGCGCTCCTGATGGCCTTCCTGCTCGTGTCGGCCGTGGGGGGCGTCCTCGCGGCCGGCCTCCTGCTGCCCCTCGCCGCAGGGGCGAACGCCGCGGCCGAGGACGTCACCCAGATGTTCGACGAGCTGCCCGACGAGCTCGAACCCGGCCCCCTGGCCGAGAAGTCCAGCGTCTTCGCCAGCGACGGGACCACCCTCCTCGCGACGTTCTACACCGAGAACCGCATCGTGGTCCCCCTGGACCAGGTCTCCCAGCCGATGAAGGACGCGGTCGTCGCGATCGAGGACCACCGCTTCTACGAGCACGGCGGCATCGACCCCGAAGGGGTGACCCGCGCCGCGGTCAACAACTTCACGGGCGGCGACACCCAGGGTGGGTCCAGCCTCACCCAGCAGTACGTCAAGAACGTCCTGATCGAGCAGGCCGTGCGCGACGACGACCCGGTGGCGATGCGCGCGGCCCGCGACGACACGCTGGGCCGCAAGGCTCGCGAGGCCAAGCTCGCGATCTCGCTCGAGACCGTCATGACCAAGGAGGAGATCCTCCAGGGCTACCTCAACATCGCCCAGTTCGGCATCCGGGTCTACGGCGTCGAGACCGCATCCCTGCACTACTTCGGCAAGCACGCGTCCGAGCTCAGCGTCGTCGAGGCGGCGACCATCGCAGGCGTCACCAACGCCCCCACCAAGTACGACCCGGTGACCAACCCCGTCGACTCCGAGAAGCGCCGCAACCGGGTGCTGCTCAAGATGTTGGAGCAGGGCTACATCACGCAGCAGCAGCACGACGAAGCCGTCGCGACCCCGCTGCCCGCGACTCTCCACGTGCAGCCCATCTCGGGCGGGTGCCAGACCGCGGGCGGGGCGGCGTTCTTCTGCGACTACGTCACCAAGGTCATCACGTCCGACCCCGCGTTCGGGGAGACCAAGGCCGACCGGCGGGCTCTTCTCTACCGCGGCGGCCTCGACATCACCACGACGCTCGACCCCCGCATGCAGCAGGCCGCCGAGGCGAACATCTCGGCCGCGGTCCCGCCCTCGGACCCCAGCGGCCTCGAGGACGCTCTCGTGACGGTCGAGCCGGGCAGCGGGAAGATCCTCGCGATGGCTCAGAACCGGCCCTACGACGTCTCCAGGGAACCTGCGC